>NC_014248.1:1288125-1598750 GCF_000196515.1 'Nostoc azollae' 0708 | reverse complement strand
TGTTGAAAAATGGGAATTAGTACCAGATTAAATGATGATTGCATTTATTAGAGTTCCGGTTAGGCGGGAGGATATTAATTGTGGGTGGATATTAGAAGGTTATCCTCGGACTGCTTTTCAAGCTGAAGAATTAGATTTTTTGCTGGACACTTTGGAATAAAAATTTAGATTGGGCAATTTATCTGCAAGTGTAAGAGGCAGTGATGGTTAGTCGTTCTTTAGCGCGATCGCTCCCAGATTATCAACCAGAAATTGTCCAGCGGCGTGTAGAATTATTCTACGATCGCACTATTCCTATTTTAGGATACTATGACCCTCGTCGCCGTCTGTTAACTATCAATGGTGATGATTCCCCAGAACAGGTACAGCAGAATATTCTTAATTTACTTGGGTAGTTAGAGGTAGGGGTGTAGGGGAAGAATATTCTATTACCTATTACCTTTTTTCACTGATAACTGATATTTGAGGAAATTCCCATGGCTTGGCAGCGTCCCGATGGACGAAATTCTTACGAACTTCGTCCCTTAAGTTTTTATTCTAATTTCACCCGCTTTGCTTCTGGTTCAGTTTTGGCTAAATGTGGTGATACGCAGGTACTTTGTACTGTTAGCGTCTCTGATAGTGTGCCTAAGTTCTTAAATGGGACTGGTAAAGGTTGGTTGACGGCTGAGTATAGGATGTTACCATCGGCTACTCAAAAACGACAGGAAAGGGAATTATTGAAATTATCGGGACGAACACAAGAAATCCAACGTTTAATTGGACGCAGTTTAAGAGCAGCTTTAGATTTTGAGGTGTTGGGAGAACGGACGCTGATTATAGATGCTGATGTGTTGCAAGCTGACGCTGGGACAAGAACAACAGCAATTACAGGCAGTTTTGTAGCTTTAGCTCATGCTATTTCTCAAATGTTGCAGCAGGGAGTTTTAGAGCGATCACCTCTGTGTCGACAAGTGGCAGCAGTTTCAGTTGGCTTATTGGCAGGAGAAGCATTTTTGGATCTTAATTACATTGAAGATGTAGCTGCCACCGTCGATTTTAACGTAGTTATGAATCAAAACTTGGAAATTATAGAAGTCCAGGGAACAGCAGAGGAAGGTAGTTTTAACCGTCAGCAATTGAATAAGTTGCTGGATGTTGCCGAAAAAGGAATTCAGGAATTATTAATTGCTCAACGGGATGCCATTACTAATTGGAAGACTCTGATAGGAAATTAGGATGCAATATTTCCCGTCAATGGTCACTTGTGTTAAATACTAACAAATAACAAAAGTCAAGACTAATGGCGGTAAAATTGCAACCAACTAAAAATTTAGAGCAATTGTGGATTGTCCGCTGTTTGTCCACAGTGCTGCTGTTTGGTCAAATCTCGCTACATATACTTCAAGGAAAAACCTATTATGGTAAGGTGTTGGAACATACAGTTACAGCTGGTCCGGCTTCCCTGCCACCAGTTCTCCTCGTTAGTGGTTTTGCAGGAATGATTTTCACCATTCAAACAGCCAGAGAATTAGTGAGATTTGGTGCTGTGGAAAATGTAGGAGGTGCTTTTGCTTTGGCTTTTTGCCGAGAATTAGCACCAATCTTGACCGCTAGTATTATCGCCGGACAGGTAGGTTCAGCATTTGCCGCCGAAATAGGAGCAATGCGAGTGACTGAACAGATTGATGCTCTTTATATGCTCAAAACTGATCCCATTGATTATCTAGTCCTGCCAAGAGTCATTGCTTGCTGTTTGATGATGCCTTTGATGATGATTCTTGCTGTAATTATGGGCATCACAGGTGGAGCTTTTGCAGCATCATATTTTTATCAAGTTCAACCAGAAACATTTTTAGAATCAGTCCGAGATTTTTTAACACCTTCAGATGTTTTTATTATTTTGCTCAAAGGGTTAATTTTTGGACTGATAGTTGCAGTTAATGGTTGTAGTTGGGGACTGACTACCAAAGGAGGGGCTAAGGAAGTAGGAGAATCTGCTACAACGGCAGTTGTCACTACGTGGGTAGCCATTTTTATCATGGATTTTATACTGGCCTTAATACTATTTGAGAAGCCGATACTTTAACAGTTAACAGTTAACAGTTAACAGTGATTAGTTATAAGATAATAGACTCAAGTTGCTGATTATAACAGTAATGCGGAAAGAAAAGGGTGTAGGGGAAGAATCACCTCTTGCGTCCTTAACTACTGATAGCGTACCTTATGGGAAGCTTGCTACACAGATTGTACTGTAGGCGTAGCGATCGCCATACTTCTGACTCCTGACTACTGCCTCCTCATGATCTTAAAAGTTTCAAAAGTTAAAAAGGGAAATAGTCAGAAGTTAGGTATTGTATTGCTGGAAGCCGGCTATGTGATGATGAAGCTATGAACAAAACGGTTGAAGTTTTACCGGATCTGCCTGCGCTGGTAGCACGGGCCCTAGATTTGATCCTGTCCAAATTGGAAACTGCTATTCGGGAACGGGGGCAATTTACTATTGCTTTATCTGGTGGCACCACACCCAAGCCCTTGTACGAAGCAATAGCCTGTTCAAACCTGCGTTGGGATAAAATTCATGTGTTCTGGGGAGATGAACGTTATGTACCACCAAATCATCCTGATAGCAATGAATTGATGGCACGTGTTGCATGGCTAGACCGCGTAGCTATCCCCCCAACGAATATTCACGCCATACCAACTTTATCAGGCAATCCATCAGTAGATGCTGCTAAACATGAACGGCATCTACGAGAATTTTTCAATTCTCCACCGGGAAACTTTCCTGCTTTGGATGTAATTTTACTAGGAATGGGTGATGATGCCCATACTGCATCTTTGTTTCCCCACTCAGAAGCTCTGAAAGTGAGCGATCGCTTGGTAACTGTGGGTAATAAAGATGATAATCTTCGTATCACTTTCACTTACCCATTGATCAACGCTGCACGGAATGTAATTTTCTTAGCTGCTGGTGCTAATAAACGACCTGCTTTAGCTCAAGTTTTTGCACCAGTCGCTGATGATTTTGCTTATCCATCCCGCTTAATTAAACCCCAAGGAAAATTGTTATGGCTGCTAGATGCAGCCGCAGGTTTGGAACTCAGACCCTAAATCAGTTAACTGATAACTGCTTGCCAGAATATATTCTACGATGACCTTGACAAAGGCTTAAATCCATGATCGTCTGCCCGAATTGCAATCATCCCAATCCAGACGGCGCTGTTCAGTGTGAAGCTTGCTACACACCGTTACCAGCTACTACTAACTGTCCCAGTTGTGGGGCAACGGTACAAGCAGATGCTGCTTTTTGTGGTCAGTGTGGTTATAACCTACACTCTAACGCTGTTGCAGTAGAAGCAATAGTAGTAGGATCAACGATGACGCCCGATATTCCTGTGGAAGTGCCACCGTTGGTTACTCCTGATCCAATGTTAGAACTTTTACAAGCAGATGCTCTGGGACTAGGCGCTCCTACTAGTTCTAGTCTACCCCCAACAGTAGTAGCAGTAGCCCCACAACCTATCCCAACACCAGCACCGGTTCCACCTCCAGAAGCCGTTGCACTACCTGTACCAGTTCCACCTCCAGAAGCCGTTGCACTACCTGTACCAGTTCCACCTCCAGAAGCCGTTGCACTACCTGTACCAGTTCCACCTCCAGAAACAGTTGCACCTCCAGAAACAGTTGCACCTCCAGAAGCACCTGTGGTAACTGCGTCTAGAACCCAACTACAGCAAGTAGTGGCGGGGCTATTCCATGTTCAGAGTAATCAAGAAATTGAATTACCGCAAAATCTCTCTGTGATTCATATCGGTAAACCTAATGACCGCATTCCCCCAGATATAGATGTGGCTGGATTTCCCAATTCAGAAATTGTTTCCCGGATTCATTCAGATATCCGTGTTGAGGGAGATGCTCACTATATAGAAGATGTGGGTAGTTCTAACGGCACCTATATTAATAATTTGCCGCTATTACCAGGGAACAGACACCGCTTACGTCCAGGTGATCGCATTAGTCTGGGTAAGGGAGATTTGGTAACTTTCTTATTTCAACTCTCTTAGACGAATAATTCGTAATTGATAATAGTGCCGGAGGCACGCTGTGCGAAGGCTTTAGCGATACGTAATTCGTAATTAATAATGAGTAATTATAATTTACGAATTACGATTAATTATCAGGAATATCATCCATGAAAGAACCAAAAGATTTTCAACCTTTGCTATCTCAAGAAGCTCCTCCAGAAGTTGAACGAATGGGGCTAACATGGCTAATAGGCTAAAAAAATCCATTGAACTGGCTGATAGCGTAGCTTGGCGTTAAGCCATATAAACAGAAAACCTGTATAACTCAAGAGTTTCAGGGGTTGAAAAGGTGAATAAGGTCCAAGGAATAAGCCTTGAAACCATCAAAAACCAATTAATTGCCAGTGCTGCAGGCAATAGGGTAGCTTGGCGTAAGCCATAGCCAGTCACCTTCCCAGATTCGATACTATTCTTACCTCCTTCTAATTCTCCCTCCTGACTCCTGACTCTTGACTCCTGACTCATAGCCCTTACGAAAAGACTTTTTTAGCAAACCCTAATTACAGTCCTTCACGCAAACCCACAGCAATTTTACTATGTTTTTCAATTTGTCCCATTACTTGTTTTGCACGCTTGATTACCACCGTGGGTAAACCTGCTAATCTTCCTGCTTCAATACCATAGGATTTATCAGCACCACCTGGCTGAACTTGATGTAAAAAGATAATTTGATCAGGTAATTCTTTCACGGTAACTTGATAATTAGCCACATTAGAAACAATACTCGCTAATTCATTTAATTCATGATAGTGAGTTGCAAAAATTGTCCGAGATTTAATCTCTACTGCTAAATATTCTGCTACAGCCCAAGCTATTGAAAGACCATCAAATGTTGCTGTTCCACGGCCAATTTCATCTAATAAAACTAATGATTTAACAGTTGCATGATTGAGAATATTTGCAGTTTCATTCATTTCTACCATAAATGTAGATTGACCTGTTGCTAAATCGTCTACAGCACCTACACGGGTAAAAATGCGATCGCACACTCCCAACTTAGCAGAACGCGCTGGCACAAAACTACCAACCTGCGCCATCAACTGAATTAACCCCACTTGACGTAAATAACAACTCTTGCCACTCGCATTCGGCCCTGTGAGAATGACTAAATCAGGTGATTGGTGATTAGTAGGTTCATTCCCAGTCCCCAATGTTGTCGAGTTAGGAACAAAAAACCCCGCTGGTAAAGATTGTTCCACTACTGGATGACGACCATCAATAACCTCAATTTCCCATCCTTCCACCATTTCCGGACAACAGTAACCTTGATGTACCGCTAACTCAGCTAATCCGCATAATACATCAGCAGCAGCTACCGCATGGGAAATATTACGAATGGTTTCCGCGTGAGAACCGACTTCATCCCGCAAAGCAGCGAAAATCTCATATTCCAACTGATTTAAGTCATCTCGCGCTGTGAGAATCCGCGCTTCTCGTTCTTTCAGGTCTGGAGTAATGTATCGTTCCTCGTTCGTCAGAGTTTGCTTACGGATGTAATTATCAGGTACTTGGTCAGATTTGGAACGAGAAATACTAATATAGTAGCCAAAGGTTTTATTAAATCCTACCTTTAAAGTCGGGATTCTTGTTCTCGCTCTTTCATCAACTTCTAGATTTGCAATCCATTTTTGATCCGCTTCTACAGTAGCTTTTCTTTCATCTAAAAGCGGGTTGATCCCGGGGCGAATCAAACTACCTTCTTTGAGATGGATTGGTGGTGATTCTACGATGTGAGCCTGTAACCTTTCTGCTAGTTCCTCTAGTACAGGTGGTACTTTTTGCAAAGCTTTCAAGAATGGCGAGCGCGCATCTTCTACTATACGAGATAATTCAGGTAAACTAGAGAAAGAATCAGCTAAAGCCATTAAATCCCGTGCATTGGCTGTTCCTGAACCTGCACGACCTGTTAAACGTTCTAAATCATAGATCTTCCGTAATAATCTCCGTAAATCCTGACGTAAAGGAGTATTTTCACATAATTCTTGAATGGTATATTGTCGCGCTCGAATGCCTTTAATATCAAGTAGCGGTTGTAACAACCATCTTCTTAAGGCTCGTCCACCCATGGCGGTAGTAGTGCGGTTTAAAGCCCATAACAAAGAACCGTGAAATGTGCCATCGCGCACGGTTTGGGTAATTTCTAAGTTACGTCGGGTTTGGTGGTCAACGATAAGATAATCGGTTAGGCTGTAGGTGTGTAATAGTTGCAGAGGAACGGGGTTTTGTTTTTGGGTATCTTCGATATATTCCAAAAGTCCACCAGCAGCGCGAACTGCGAGGGGAAGATGTTCACAACCTAAGCCTTCGAGCGATCGCAGTTTGAATTTCTGCAATAATTTACTTCTAGCTTCGGATTGAGAAAAGGGAAGTTGCGATCGCAAACTGTAACAAAATGTAGGTGGTAAACATTGGGGAAGAGATGGCGAAGTTTCCCCTGGACGCAGTAAAGTACCTAAATCGGGGGCGTTGGTAGGAAACAACACTTCCGATGGTTGCAATCGCATTAACTCTTGGGTCAAGTGTTCTAAATCACTACCTTCACAGGTGAGAAATTCTCCAGTTGATATATCTGCATAAGCCAACCCCCAATGATTGACAGCAATTACCACAGCCGCCAAATAATTATTGCGACTTGTTTGTAGCATTCCTTCTTCCAACAAAGTCCCAGGGGTAAGGATGCGGGTTACTTCGCGTTTTACCAAACCCACTGCTTCCGATGAATCTTCAACTTGGTCACAAATCACCACAGCGTAACCTTTTTCTACGAGTAGAGTTGTGTAGCGTTCCCAAGCGTGATGAGGTACACCAGTCATAGCAATACGACCAAGCTCACCACCATGTTTACTGGTTAAAACTAATTCTAATTCTCTGGATACGGTTACAGCGTCTTGGAAAAATGTTTCAAAAAAATCACCGACGCGATATAGTAGCAACGCATGAGGATATTTATCCTTCATTTCTACATAGTGCTGATACATCTTACTCAGCTTGCTGCGGTCTTCTACCAGTTTCGTATCCCTAAGAGGTGTATTTGGTTGATTGTGTTCTGGTGTCGGAGTCGTCATGGTATATGCTGAGATCTTAGGCACAGTTTAGACACTATCTTTGATCATAGCGTGATGTGGGGGATGGAGTCCGAGCGCTTAAAGTTTATTTATTTTTACCGAGTTTCCAGCACTTCCTCAACTGTCAAATTTATGTCACCAATAGACTTATCCACACAAGATAAAAAGCTTACTGTGAAAGCGTTACACGAACTATAACTGGGATGAAATACTAATTATGGCTGAAGGCAAAAATATGGGTTTGGGGATGAAAATATCAAAATTATTAAAAGTTTTGAGAAACATAGCCTTCTAAAAAAGATAATCTAAAGGCTGATGATTCAAATATCATGACTTAGTATAAATGAATAATTTAGATCTAACCTAACTAATCCACATACTACCATTATCACCGGATTATAACCATGTCCAGCTAAAGGAAATCTATCACTAGCTACTCGAAAAGTTTTGACTCTACATATGAGATGTTCAACACCAATTCTTCTTGAAGATATTTTCTTATTTTTAAATCTCTAAAAATTCAGCTTTTTTGGGCTTCTTAATAAGGTGTAGTAATAAATTATTCTCCTATACAAGCTTCGTCTCCGGAAGATCTTTGTTTGGCATCTAGGTTTTGGCGATTATTTCTAAATAGTGTAATCTTGCTTATCTTACCTAATTCTCCAATATAAATATCAACTATATCTTCACATCCTGGCAATACTCTAAATTGATTTTTTAGAGTGTGTATTTTCTTCTTGCCTGAATAATTTTTTTTCTGCTCCTGATAGTTACCTGGTCTTTCTATAGCTTCTTCTGCACTATCTATTAGTAATTCATACTCACTCAGTACTTCCCATAATTCTTGATACTTTCACTCATCTTTTTTTGCTTCTTTCATTTGGGAGATAGGTAAAATTTCCATCAGAATTTCTACCCAATAATTAAATGTGCTATTTGCTTTTATCCTCCATAGATTAAACAGTAATTCTAGAATTTCAAATGTTAGCTTCCGTCTCAGTTTTACTAGGTATAGACATACTCCCTCCTTTGGGGTCATTTCTGCTTTACGTCCTCCTCCAGACGCTATTAACCTAATTTTTATTTTTTCAATTTCTGCTTGTTTCTCTAGATGGCTTTCTTCTGCTAATGCTACTAATGTGATAAACTCTTCATACTTAATCCCAATTAATCTTTTTGATTCCTGGGGGTAGAATTCTATTCTTGCTAGGGGACTTGTCATTATTGATATACACAGTTACATTTTTTATGTTTATTTTCCCACAAAATTTCTTTTAAAGATAGGTGTAATGACCTTACGTAACGAAGTTGGTGAAATGTCGCGTCCCTTGTGAAATGGAACTGTTGTTCCCCTACGGCATCAGCTAAATCTACTAAAACAGTATAAAATAACCAAGTCACCCAAATTTGTAATTGAATTCAATTGATTGAACCCGTCCATAAATAACTTAAACCCAAGAGTCTTTTTACTGTATTACAGGCATCTTAAATCCGCCAACGTCCCCGATATAAATCGGCTACCACATCAGGTGGTAAAACATCAGGGTTTAACACGCTTGTTCCATAAGAATGCAATGCCTCCAATCTTGAACCCTTCGGGTTCGCCAGTTACTATAAGGTTAACACCGCAGCCATGATCAACGGTAAATTCAGTAGGCCTCTTGCAAAATTGTTTATGTGGTATGAAAGAGAGTTTTAGATTTTATGTATTTTTGGTGTTCTTTGCGATCGCTAATTCAAACATAACCGTGTAACTCTAACTTTTGGCTAGAACAAAGACAAAGGTGCATTGTAACATAAAATTAATTCTGCAAGAGGTCTAGTATCCGTTCACTGAGTCCTAATGTTCGGTAGTAAGTAGGTAGACACAAATAAACATAACTATGTAACAAAATGTAAATTACTTGAAACCCTTGGGATTGGTTGATTCCCCTTTGCTGCATTCGCCATAACATAGTTATAAATTTTTCCGCCCACCTACTTAGTTTTCTTGATTTGTAATGGTTGGTGTCAGTAATCCTGAGAGTTGCTCGGCAATTACTTGATCTTCTACGAGTAGTCTGTGTTTCTTTTTCGTGTAGTCTCGATTGGTTTTTCGGCTCTGTGTCATGGCTAGTAACAATCGCTCAATTACTTGCCTATTAATGAGTTGCTCACTATTTTTAACCACTCCAAATACCACCCTTGAAAATTTCCCCTTTTCCTTAACTTGTGACCAATAGATGCAGGTAGATGGACTGTGTTTTGCATCACTTATAATTAAGACTGAATTTATGTGTTTCGTTACCCTGGCTTTTGATCAAAACCAGGGATTTTTTATGACATTGTGGCGCGGCTGTCTGGCTAGACAAATTATATGACGCACTACATTAATTACTTGACATAAATGTATTTGACATAAATGTATAGGATCATGCCTGTATAAGTAGGTGGGCGGAAAAATTTATAACTATGTTATGGCGAATGCAGCAAAGGGGAATCAACCAATCCCAAGGGTTTCAAGTAATTTACATTTTGTTACATAGTTATGTTTATTTGTGTCTACCTACTTAATTCTTACTTTTCTCAGGGTAAAAGACGGGGCAGAATATAGTCTACAAAAGGGTACAGAAAAATAGTTCCTCTTCGGGCTCCGCTTACAGAAAAACGGCTAATAAAAAGAGCGACTGGAAGAATAACTGGGAGAGTATCCCTTCGGGATACTCTCCATTTCATTACGCTTAGAATAGAGGCCTCCGACAATTTACAAAGGAGTCTGTGTCTGGCTTTCCATAGTGTTAAGATGAGGAAAGAGCCAAGGAAAGAATCAGGTTTGGGAATAGTTACGGATAGTTCCTATCCATGAAGATGTTGATGACAAATTCATAACTGACCTCATATCCATAACATTTATGAAATGGGCAAAACTAATGAACCAATTCCTAATGTGACTAAACCACAAATAGTTAGTAAGAATTACTTGTGAGTAAACTGGGGAATCCAGGGGAAATCTTTGTTGAGGTACCCGGAATATTTTTACAAGTCTAATGACCTGTTCAACAACAATACCCTTGGTGGAAAACTCTTTGCTTCCTGCCTTTTGTTCTGAGTCGCCATGGTATAATCCCTATCATGTTTTTCTAGCTGTTCACGGAGACTAGGAGGGAAAACATCTCTTCATATCTCTAGCCAGTAATGAAATGTGTCCTTTGCTTCCGTTTTCCATATACCGAAATGCAAACCTAAAACATCAAATGTTGGCATTTTCGTCAAATAGAACAAGCACAGACATACCTATTCTTTTATCTCTAGTTTCCGTTTCCCCCTTCCTCCTTTCTGATTTATACGTATCCAGGACTTACGCAACTGGCACAAATAGGGGGCCGGATGTAGCCCTGGTACGCAATAATTGAACTCAAACCAAGCACATAGGAAGACTTGGGCATTTTAGTTGCTGAATTAAATAATTAGAAAGCAATCTATGCTTGTTTTGATAAACAGTTTGACCAGTCTGATAGGCTAAATTCTTTAATCTAATCCAAACCAACATTGCACAAGCAATATGATTTCTTTTAAGCCTAGCTTTACGACATTGACAAGATTCAATGCCACTTATTTGTTTAATCTCTCGGTGAAACTCCTCGATTTTCCAACGAATTTTACACACCTCTTGTACAACATTCGTAGAACTTTGAGATAAATCGTTAGTAGCGACATAATCCGTTCTGTTGCTAGAAACAGCAACCCGGAATAGGTTCACTTTTTTCTGAGCGGGAAACCCTTTAATTTTTATAATTTTACCACATTCTAACTCTTCAGTACTCCATTCTCATAATTCAATAGGTTTATCTTTTTCCTTGGCAAATGTATCATCAACTAACCGATTCTTGTTTAAAAGGTAATAATAAATTTTGTCTAAACTATTAATATACAGCATGGAACTATTCACTGCATACCATGTGTCCATCAAAACCGTATCAAAGGAGAAAAGCTGATGATACACCAGGTTTTGCAGCATATCTTTCACATGGTCTATCTTGGTTTTACCATCCACATCAGCATTAAAAATGCGGTAATCTATTACCCCAAATCTTTGAACTTTAGCATTCACATATACACAACTGACTACACCAATTCCTTGGAGTATGCCATGTTCATTACCACTATATTGTTTCCTCACCATCTCTATTTCTTCAGAATATCTTTTGTCTAAGACACTATCATCAAATATGATGTACCCATTACCATCAGGTTCTACTACCTCTTTCACCTTATCCCATAGTAGACGAGATGTTAACTTTTCGGTTTTTAAATAATAGTTAATTGCATCATGGCTAATACTTTCTAAATGCTCTGCTAAGTTAGTAACTGTATAATTAATTTGACTACTTAATAAGTATTGCCAGTAATCAAGTTTAGTAAATCCCATTACCCTCAGCAACATTTATGTAATACAATCTCCTACCTATTTTCTCATGAATATTTCAATAATGTTTCCTGTTGCAGCTACTTCTTATGGGTTGATAAAGCTTTCCATATCCGATTCATTTAATATCGGTGTAGTATATTTCACCCATCGCCTGTGCCAGTTGCCTAAGTCCTGGTATCTTTCTTTTTACTTTCTATATCACCTTGAAGTTTTTTATGCTGCATTTCAGCTTGGGCTAACAAGTCTTGAAACTCATGGTTAGTTATTCCCAGTATTTGTTTTGTAAAATGTGGATATTCTTGTCTTGAATATAGTTAATTTAGTGGATCTTTCCTTTTGCTACACCTTCAAGATTCCCTTCTAGCATTTCTTTCACACCAAGTTAATTTTCTTGACAGGTCTAATGACAATTTATACCTCTTAAAACTTTCCAAACATGCTCTTAGAGATCTCCAGGTTGCTGGCAAACTACAACCTTTCTTAATGGAAATAGTGCAACAGTATATTCTTAAACAAGAAACATCTACCATGGCAGATATTGATACAGTAGAGCAATATATCATCGATTTTCAGTTCCAACAGCAACTTGTCAAACCAGAGTCGCGTAATAGCTGAGCACTAACGGCATGAATTTTGCTGATTTTAGTGCATCTGTCGCTTTTCGACTCAAACTAGATCGACTCAAAGCCCAAGTTAGAGAACCCAAACTTGACGAATATTTTACCCAAAACCAACGGTTACTAGAGCAATTTGTTTTCTCTCGTATGGTTGTAGACAATTCCAACTTAGCCCAAGATTTACGCCAACAAGTTGAGCAAAATGGCGCTGATTTTACCAACTCGCCAAATAACACTCTGTTGTGGATGATGCTGTAGTAGGTGGTGTAATGGGAGCAATTAGTCGTAAAGAAATGCCCGATTTCATCCAAGCAGCAACTTTAAACGTTATCCCTGGTCAAATAATTGACCCTTTTGAAATTGATGATCTCTACTACTTGTTGAAAGTCGAAGAGGTCCTCAGTGCTACCCTAGCAGGAGAACTGAAATAAGAGCTAGAAAATCAGATATTTGAAGAGTGGTTGCAAGATAAATTGCAATAAATGAATATCCAGCTTGCTATTGAATGATTGGCGAAGAGTGAAAGTGGCTTTATCAAAGCCTAATCTTTGCTTACAACTTCCTTTTATTATAGGCGCTCGCTCAAAATTTTAGCCACTCAAATTCAAAATCTCAAAATCATCGCTCTCAACAATAAATTCTAAATTCTGTCTATGGTAAGCATTGATGACAAGTTAAGGAAAAGGGGAAATTGTCAAGGCTGGTATTTGCAGTGGTTAAAATCGTGAGTAACTCATTATAGGCAAGTAATTGAGCGATTGTTACCAGCCATGACACAGAGGCGAAAAACCAATCGAGACTACACAAAAAGGAAACACAGACTACTCGTAGAAGATCAAGTAATTGCCGAGCAACTCTCAGGATTACTGACACCAACCATTACAAATCAAGAAAACTACTACCGAAAATTAGGACTCAGAAAACGGATACTGAATTTACCGTTCATGATGGCTGCGCTGTTAACCTTATTATGGGTCAGTGCCGGCGTCAGAGCACTGACAAGAATGTTAGCCGAAGTGGGGTCAGGAAAAACAATGGCATTCTTATTTAACAAGCGTGTTAGACCCTAATGTTTTACCACCTTATGTGGTAGCCGATTCATATCGGGGACGTTGGCGGGTTTAAGATGCCTGTAATACAGTAAAAAGACTCTTGGGTTTAAGTTATTTATGGACGGGTTCAATCAATTGAATTCAATTATAAATTTGGGCGACTTGGTTATTTTATGGTGTTTTAGTAGATTTACGTGATGCCGTAGCGGATGAACTTTCTCTGCCCTTTGATGAAATCTCATTAGAAATGATTTATCGTCGTCTTTATCATTTGATGATGGCTCATTAAAAAGGTAAGGCAACAGAAGAAAGTTAAGTATTTTACTGACCCCCAAAATCGAGATTTAGGTATTATCAAACAGCAGCGAAAACCAAATGTTAGGTTAATTGTCGCTCCTTTACCTGATCTTCAACGAGGGCTTGACCAATTCTTTTTCCATATTTCTCCAAAAGCCTCTTGACAAAAGACTTTCAGCCTTAATTTGTCACCAATGCATTGATATTGTCATATAAATCAACTTTTCTGGTTCTTGGGAACTTATTATGTTGAAATTTTAATTAAATTCCGTCAATTGCCTTGAAAATCAAGCCTTATAGACATTTATTTATAACGTCAATTTCAGTAATTTTGCCTCAAACCCTAAGAATAAGGACTGTTATTATTACCCAGCAAGGGTTTCAAGCTGATTTACAGACATATTTAGCATAACAAGTAATGAAGAGCCAATTTTCTTTATTTTCTCTCAGTGTCGTTGATTAATCCAGTCCTTTTTGATACAGATATAGTAAACAAGTGATCGCAATAAGGGGAAGCTTGACAAACCTTAGCTACATCTAACAATTCTAACAGCTTATAGGCGTGTTTGATTTTGTGATATTCTCCCTTGGTAGTGCTACCAGTCGCAGTTTTGAGAGTAGGTTCTAAAATATCTTTTGAAATAATCTCCACATTAGCATTTTTGGGAATAGAATTTTCTTTAAAATCTTGTCTATAAAACTTTTTCAGAGTTGCAATATCAGCAATAAACCAAGCTTCCATTGTTTGTAGTATTAAATGGCAATTATGATCATCAACTACTACTGGTTCATCCCAATTATCCCTAGCTTTCAAATGTTCCCAAGGAGAATTTATTTTCACAGGTGTTTCTCCATCAAGAAACGACAGATCAAAAGTATCGGCATAAGATTTGAAAGCATTCTTAAAGTCCCTAAAAGCATGATTATAAGTACCACCAATAATAATATCCCATTTAATTTTTGGACTGCTTGCGGTATCAGCAATAGGTTGTAAAAAACGTGCAAATCCTTCCTTAATTAATTTTTTTGTATTTTTATAATCTCCACCACCTTCTATATAAATTCTAATCTCTTTTACCTTCCATCTACCCCTCCTATCTACCCATCTAAACTTTACCAAAATCCCTCAAATAAAGCTCAGCGAACCTCCGTGTTAACCTCCTCGCACTTCTGGGTTTCAATTACCTCCTCAACCCTTCTCAACTCACCCGCCCGCCAACTATCAGCAATATCTTTAATAAAACTAGCGATAGGAATAGCCACCAACAAACCCAAAACGCCGCCTAACTTCGCACCAATTAACAAAGAAATCACCACCCAAACAGGATTTAAACCGGTCAAATTACCCAAAATCCTTGGTGCAACAATATTAGAATTAATTTGGTCAATTGTTACCGCTATCGCTGCAACTTCTACCCCTTCCCAAAAATTTTCTAACGCTACCAATAAACTCACAATACCAATACCTATTCCAGTTCCAAAAGGGAAAAGAGAGAAAATACCAATACCTATTCCAAACAACAAAGCTAAAGGAATTCTTAACGCTACAAATGCCAAAGTAACTGTCACTGCTAAAATCGCTCCTAATGTTGCTTGACCGATAAAATAATTCTGAAAATCCTCTTTGAGTAATTCTCTTACTTTGGTGCTAATATTGGAGGGAAACCATTGATAAATCCCACTCCATAATTTTTCACCATTTAAGGTTAAATAAATAGTTAAAACTACTGCTAATAGTAAATTAACTAAAAATCCAATAGTATCAAATGCAAAACTAAGAATCTTACCGGTAAAAGATTGAAATTGACTAGAAATTCTTTCCAATAACTGTGTAGCTAAACCACTGATATTAACTGGTAGATCTTGTTGTGTAGCTGCCCAATTCAGAAAAACTTGTAATTGTTTAGTTCCCGAATCAATCCAAACTGGGAGAATATTAACTAATTCATTGAGTTGTTGAAAAATTAAGGGTACTAAAATTACGCCTACAGCCCCCAAAATTACTACTGCTATCAGTAAAACTCCCACAATTGCTAAGTTACGTGGTACTCCGCGTTTATGAAAAAATTTGATAGGATAATCCAAGACAAAAGCTAATAAAATGGCAACAGAAATAACACTGACTAAAGGTTGGAAATATTGAATAACTTGGATTACTAACCAACCGTTAAGAATGGCAATAGGAAAAGCCAAACCTATACTTAACCATCTTGGTAATTTGTCGATTGTTTGCATGAGTTGTAATGTTCTTGATTGATTCAGTTGATTGAGATATTTAGAATGGTTTCTTTATTGAGTCCGTGCTGTACTAATTTTTTATTAAGCAAGTGTCACATTCAATGTCTATTGAAGGGTAAATCAAGTGTCGAACATCTTTTGATACTAACCAATTTATAGTTGTGACGCGCCCTACTGAATATGCTATTTGCTTAAGTCATGAAGAAAATCCAGCATAATCTATTGATGGGTAATTCCTAAAGGCCTTACTTCTTCAGCTATTACTGAATAATAACTACTTTGGAAAATATCTTCCGGTCTTAGTAATACCATATCCCACCCTTTATTTAAAACTAATTGATCTAATCCTACTAATAATGGAGCCTGAAAAACATGAGGAATAATGTTTTCATCGGCATACATTCCAAATTTGCTAAAAGATGGTAGTTCATAATTGATTTCTTCAATAACGTCCCTCATAAGTGGTGTTTCTGGGGTTTCTCCTGGTTCTAGATGTCCACCAAATAATCCCCAACAAACAGGATGGACAATATGAGGAAAATTATCCCGCAGTTGCATGAGGAACTTGTTATTTTGGTAAAGAATGGCGATAGCTACTTCCTCAATTGGATTGTTCATAATATTATATTATTCTTCTTCTAAGTAAACTTCACCGTACTCCTGTCCAGATAAGGGAATACTTTTGTATTTGATTCTGCCCTTAAATACTGCATCTTGTCCCACTTGCAGATTGGTTTGATTAGTCACAACCCAGATTTTCCCCGTTAAGTCAGCAATTTGATATGCTCGTTGCTTAATTAAAGGAGCTTTTTTTTCTACTTTGCCTTGGATGTAAACTGTAGTTTTATTATCCTGTACTGGTTTAATTTCTCGAATCGGTGTGACATTAGCACCAATCCTCAAATTATTTAAGTTCAATTCTGTAGGTTTACCATTACCACAACTACAAAATCCCATTACCAGAAGAACAAGCAATCCTTGGTGAAAGAATCTTAAATAAGAAAGTTGTGCTTGTTTCATAAAAGCCAGCAAATGAGAGAATTTTTCCATTAATCCTTACCTTGTCACCAATTTCTCGAAGTTTGTATTCATACTATCTATTCTTTATCCTTCAGTTGACAGAGCTAATCTGAGAAAATAGTCGTTGACTGGGAAATTCTGAACTACTGAATTTCTCAACTCCTAATAGGGGAGCGTGGCGTAAGCCATACTTCTGATAGTGTTTACGTAGTGTGCTGTAGGCATAGCGTGGTGTATAACTCCTACGTCGTCACGCAAGCTATAGTAATATTCCTGAACTTCTTCTTCTCATTAATGACAATGGAAACACAAACTGCAAAAATCCTTGATGGTAAAGCATTAGCTGCTAAAATCCAGAAAGAATTGGCTGCTACCATTACAGAATCACAACTGAAAATTGGACGACCTCCTGGTTTAGCTGTGTTGATGGTTGGTGATAACCCAGCTTCAGCAGCTTATATCAGCAACAAAGAAAGAGCCTGCGCTAAAGTGGGCATTGCCTCTTTTGGTAAGCATTTTCCCACCCAAACTAGCCAAACTGAACTAGAGGATGTGATTGCTGAACTTAACCAGGATGAACAGGTAAATGGGATTCTGGTACAGTTGCCCTTGCCTAAACATTTAGATGCAATAAGCCTTTTACATAGAATTGCACCAGATAAAGACGCTGATGGACTTCACCCGGTTAATTTAGGACGACTGGTGCGGGGTGAAGCAGGTTTACGCAGTTGCACCCCTGCTGGAGTGATACGGCTGCTGGAAGAATATAAAATTCCTTTGCTAGGAAAACAGGCAGTGGTAGTAGGACGTAGTATTTTAGTTGGTAAGCCAATGGCATTGATGCTGTTAGAGGTTGATGCGACAGTCACTATTGCCCATTCTCGAACCCAAGACCTAAAAACCATCACCCAAAATGCTGATATTCTGATTGCAGCAGCTGGTATTCCTGGATTAATCACTGCCCAGATGGTGAAACTGGGCGCTGTTGTGGTAGATGTGGGGATAAATCGCATTACTGATAGCAGTGGTAAGAGTCGTCTGGTTGGCGATATTGACTTTTCCACAACGGCTATGGTGGCAGAATATATTACCCCTGTTCCGGGTGGTATTGGTCCGATGACAGTCGCTATGTTGTTGCAAAATACAGTATCTAGCTATTTGCAGGCGACCAGTAATTAAGGAGTGATAATTTCCCAGCTAACTGCGCCGATTTGAGATTTTCTGGTCAAAGTTCCTAGTTTCCACTATGGAATCACACCAAAATCTAAAATCCAAAATCCAAAATTGAACCCCTAGTGAGTGTTTCTGCTCCACCACACCGTAAAATTGTCACACAGATCAAGATCAACCGAAAAGTTTAGGAATTGCAGTATGGTAGCAACGGATAACTTTCAAAAGAAATCAGAACAAGCTAGGTTTAACCTCGCTGCCTATCTTAAAGAACGACAAAAGCTTTGTGATACTGCCTTAGACCAAGCTATTCCTGTCGTTTATCCAGAAAAGATTTATGAAGCCATGCGCTACTCCCTCTTAGCCGGAGGTAAGCGTGTACGTCCCATTCTCTGCCTTGCTACCAGTGAAATGATTGGCGGTACACTGGAAATGGCCATGCCAACGGCTTGTGCAGTGGAGATGATCCACACCATGTCTTTGATCCATGATGACTTACCAGCAATGGATAACGACGATTACCGTCGTGGTAAGTTGACAAATCATAAAGTCTACGGTGAGGATATTGCGATTTTAGCCGGGGATAGCTTATTAGCTTTAGCTTTTGAGTTCTTAGCCACTCAAACCCCGAGAAATGTGCCATCAGAGCGCTCTTTACACGTCATTGCCCGTTTGGGTAAGGCGCTTGGGGCTGCGGGTTTAGTTGGTGGTCAAGTTGTAGATTTAGAATCGGAAGGTAAATCAGATATTTCCCTAGAAACTCTGAATTTTATTCATAACCACAAAACCACCGCACTTTTAGAAGCTTGTGTGTGTGTGTGGGGGAATTATCGCCGACGCATCCCCAGAAGATATACAAAAATTAACTCGTTATTCTCAAAATATTGGGCTGGCATTCCAAATCATAGATGATATTCTCGATATCACTGCCACTCAAGAAAAACTCGGAAAAACTGTAGGTAAAGACCTCAAAGCTGAGAAGGTCACCTATCCTAGCCTGTGGGGAATCGAAGAATCACGAGCTAAAGCACAACAACTAGTTGAGGAAGCTTGTGTAGAATTGGCATTCTATGGAGACAAAGCAATTCCTCTCCAGTCCATCGCACACTTTATCATTAATCGCGATCACTAGGGTCAAAAGACAGAAGAATTTTGGATTTTGGACTGACGATTTTGGATTTTAGATAAACCTATCCCAAATTTAAAATCGCAAGTACAAAATTTAGTCACAAAATCATCCACGAAACTGGTTTGAATGCTGAACGCTGACTACTGGTGTAAAAAAACTGCTTCTCAACACACAACTGCTGCTTATACAGCAGGAGTCAGGAGTCAGGAGTCGGGAGTCAGGAGTAAAACTCTCTTGCTGTCTAGGTTTCAATTTAGATTCTGTACCTCATTGATCTACAATCTGCTGTAATTTAATTCACCTTAATCAAAATACCATGCAGGACATAGGCGACATTTTCAACAACCGGGTGCTGCTGGTTGCTCTTGTAGCTTGTTTTGTGGCTCAAGGATTAAAACTCATCGTAGAAGTGATTAAACATCGCAAAATAGATATGCGTGTCTTAGTCACCACAGGAGGTATGCCCAGCGCCCATTCGGCCTTAGTAACGGCTTTAGCTGCTGGTGTGGGGCAAACTCTGGGTTGGGCATCCCCTGATTTTGCCGTAGCTGTAATTTTTGCGATCATTGTCATGTACGATGCTGCCGGAGTGCGCCAAGCCGCTGGTAAGCAAGCTCGAATACTTAATCAAATGATTGATGAATTATTTCATGAAAAACCGGAATTTAGCCAAGACCGACTCAAAGAACTCCTGGGACATACACCAGTTCAAGTAATAGTCGGTTCAGCTTTAGGTATAACTATTTATTGGCTATCTAGAGCTGCTTATTAGTCATTAGTTATTGGCAATTAGGAGAGGAATAATCACCAATCACCAATTCCGAATTACCAGTTACTTGGAATTCACAACTGAACGCAGTAATATGACTTTTCGACCATCTGCTAAGAGGGGAAAAAAACCATTTTCATTTAGTTTTTGTAATGTATTATATGCCTCTGTTTGATTGGTAGTATAAACAGCCAATAAATAAGAGCGTTGTCCATAAGAAACAAGACCCACATTACCCCCAACTGCTCTTTGAACACTATTAGCCAGTTCGGGGCGGTTGAAATAATCTACCAATACAGCAAAACCATCTCCTAAGACTCTGGGATTATAGCTAAGTATCTGATTTGGAACAACTGCCGATGAGGTTATTGCCGCTGCGATTGTTTTTGATGTTGTTATTGGCGGTGGGATTGTTGGTGCAGTTAGTCGAGTCGTGATAATGGCAGATAAACCGACAATATTGTTAACATATTTTGCCCAACGATTAGCATCATCAATCTTTTTAAAACCACCAATCCGGGTTACTGTTTCATTCAAATATTGACAAGTAACAGTTTTTAAATCCGATGGTAAAGCACTGCGTAATTGCTCTTGACTATTAGTTGTGGGACTAACAACTAATAAAAGATACTCCCCCTTACTAGGAGGTTGACAAACAGGAATAACTAGTTGGGCAAAAACAGGATTAATCCTACTAATTAAAGGGGCGATGCCTGCGGTGAGTGTAGTTATTGCTAATAATAAAGCACTTGGTAAAGAATGAAATCTTTGCACAAACATTTGATACCTAATATTATATGTTTGTAAATGTTTGTAAGCATTCAGCACCAAGCCAGAATGCCTACATATATTCTAATTGATTACACAGTTGTTAAAGATGCTAAAGGATCAGGAATTTGTGGTGAAGGAGCCTCAAATTGTCCAGTAATTACATACTCTAGACGCAATTTTAACCAATTAATAAATTGATGATTAGTGGAAATAATTGCTACTGGAGGTCTAGGACACTTAGATTTATTTTCTGCCATTTCTGGCGCTTCTAGAAAAGCTGGGTTTTTCACTAACCAAAAATCAATTTCTTTTTCTTGTTCGTGATAATGACGGGTGCGTTCCTTCAACACTTCGTGTATTGGTTCTTCTTCCAGTAGAAAGTGTTGACTAGCCAAAACGTAATAGTACGTTTTCATTTTCTTCCTTGGGTTACTATTTAATAATTTATAGGGTACAGTACGGCTGCTGTACCCTGAACAGTTAACTTTTTTTGAATCCCTTAAACCAAGAACTGAAGGGACAACCACTAGCTTTCTTTTCGTTTTCACTATTGACCAGTGTGCCACCTGCTGTCAGCTTTTCTAAGAACAGGTTGTTGTCAAAATAGTGTTCCACGGACAGAATCTTTAAATCATCAGTAACATGAGCTACACTTATACCGATAAGTTCCACCGTTTCCCCCGTAGGTGCAAAGTCTTTGTAAGCACCTTGGAAATGTCCCCAGTGTCTCCACTTAAATGTAACATTAGGTGGTCCTGAGTACACTTGTAGCACTTCCCAAGGAAAACCTTGTGGAAATGTGCTGTGGAATATTTTAGCTGATGATTCAAAACTTTCTTCCGAAGCTTTGTAATGTTGGGAATCAGCCATAAATAGGTTATAACTACCTTGGGCGGATAAATCTGCTGCTGTATACTCTTTACCACCATTGGTACTGACCCGAAATTTCTCACCTACCACAGATAACCATTGCTGGGGGTTACTTTTGTAAGATACCTCCATCTCGAAGGTTCTCACCAAGTTCTGTACAATCGCTTCTAGTGTACCTTCTAAGTGATTGCAGGTACTTTCCTTAGCTAGATTTTCTTTGGAACGAGTATAATCCGGTGGTGTTTGATAGCGCCATTCGGCATGGCTACTGTATGCAATCACTGTATCCCGGTCTTGTACCCAAAGAGGCAGGTTGTTAGACTGTGTGGAAGTCATAGAAGTGTTAAGTTACAAATGTCACTTTAATCTTGTAGGATTACGCAGCTAATACCCCCCTAATACCATTCAAAATGTTTCTTCATTTTGAATTTTTAATTTTTAATTCTTAATTGGATCCCAGCGACATGGCTTGTTTCATTTCTCGGACGGCTCTTTCTATTCCCACTAAAGCCGCCCGACTGATGATAGTATGACCAATATTTAGTTCTTCCATGCCTGGAAGTGCCGCTACTGGATAAACGTTCCAGTATGTGAGTCCATGACCAGCATTTACTCGCAGACCAGCTTTAATTGCTTGCTCACATCCCTGTGCTAATAAACCTAGTTCACGTTGGCGGGTTATTTCATCTTTTGCTTCAGCATATTGTCCTGTGTGCAGTTCAATAAATTTCGCCTGTACCTTGACAGAAGCTTGGATTTGTGCTGATTCAGCATCAATGAACAAACTGACGGGAATGCCAGCATTTTGCAATTTATCAACTATCTCCCCTATTCTAGCAATTTGCCCGACAATATCCAAACCGCCTTCTGTGGTTACTTCTTGGCGCTTTTCGGGAACTAAAGTTACATAATCTGGTTTGATGTCGAGGGCAATTCCTAACATTTCATCGGTTGCAGCCATTTCTAAGTTTAAGTGCGAGCGCACCGTTTGTCTTAAAATTCTCACATCTCTGTCTTGAATATGTCTTCTATCTTCACGTAAATGTACGGTAATTCCATCTGCACCTGCTAATTCTGCCAATACCGCAGCCGCTACAGGGTCTGGTTCTACAGTCCGTCTGGCTTGGCGAATAGTAGCGATATGGTCAATATTTACACCGAGTGTAGGCACGCCTGGTTTCTCCTGTTTTACTGTCTTTCAGATGTTGATTTTACAGAAAATACCAATTGAGTGGTGAACGTGGAAACTAGATTTTTATTTTTGGACATATTTTTTTTAAAGAAAGACAATTATCCAAAAATTGACCAATAATTCCTTGATGCTACAAGCCCCCGGACTTATCCGTGGAGTCAATCTAAAATCTAAAATCTAAAATCTAAAATCTAAAATCTAAAATCTAAAATCTAAAATCTAAAATCTAAAATCTAAAATCTAAAATCTAAAATCTAAAATCTAAAATCTAAAATCTAAAATCTAAAATCTAAAATCTAAAATCTAAAATCTAAAATCTAAAATCTAAAATCTAAAATCTAAAATTAGGATGACAATGTCTAAGGCGATATGCTTTTAGAACTGCAACAAATTATTGTCGAACTATGTCAACAGATGTTACTAAAAAATATTAATTGGCAGCAATTAGAAAACATTCTAGAGGAAATGGTAGAAAAGTGTGCTCCACGTATTTATTATAGTGATGACCGGCTAAAATTTATGGTTTCTCTACCCGAACACGAAAAATATAAAGAACTTATTGGTGATTTAATTAAACTTGTATTAGACAAACTCGAAATTGATTTTGAGCCTTTTGGTTCTACAAGACTTAAAAATGAGCGAATGCGACAAGAAAATGCTTGGTTGTGGTGTAGACGTTTGGGTTTTTAGTTAGGAACTTGGGAAGGAACTATAGATAGATAAAGTGCAATTTGGGTGCGGTTTTATGATGTTGCGGGAAATCTAGTTTTCTGACCAGAAGAGGCAGCTAAATAACAAGCAAAAATTGCAGTTGTACAAGCGGAGGAATCTAAAGCACGAGAGGAAGAAGCTAAAGCTAAAGCAGCTAAATTGGCTGCTAGATTAAGAGAACTGGGTGAAAATCCAGATATGTTGTGATCACTTTTCTGTAGGTTGGGGATCCATTGCTATGGACGGATTACCCGGCTTGAAGCGAATGGCGTTTGACCCAAGGAAACCCAACATTTATAGCAGGAGTCAGGAGTAAAACTCTCTTGCTGTCTAGGTCTCAATTTAGATTCTGTACCTCATTGATCTACAATCTGCTGTAACTCTCATAAGTACCTGGGCAAAATTAATCAAACATTTTTGGTAAAAACAGAAATCTCTGTATTGCTTATCTCTTCCTTGTTCCCTCCTCTAAATGTACAATTTATTTTGCACGACTACTTGTAAGTATTATAACTAACTTGAAGCACTAGTATAAAACCTTAATGCAAACCGCCAGAACCAAGTAGAAATGAAAAATAATATCACCGCTAATATGGCTGCACCAAATAACCAAGTTAACTTACCTTGTCCTAACATTGCTTGTGCAGGAACGGTGGTTAAAAATGTCACTGGTACTACAAAGGTAAAGAAAACTCGGTAAGTAGCTGGATAAGCTACAATCGGATATCTGCCAGCTTCTAAGAAACCCTGCAATACTTCAGTAACATTGTATATTTTTATAAACCAAATTGTAGTAGATACCAAGATAAACCACAGGCTGTAAAGAATGACCAGGCTACAACCCAAGGGAAATATACTAAGTAGGTATTTGTCTATTCCTAAACCCAGATTTTTACCTGCATAGCCAATGATGATACAGCCAAAGATTAAATCTGGTAATCCCCACGGTGATAGGGTATGAGTGGAAAGCCAAAACTGACTGCGGATAGGTTTTAATAATACAAAGTCTAAAGTACCTTCTTGGACATAACGAACAATGTGGTTTAAGTTGGGTGCTAGGAAGGTGTCAGAAAAGCCTTGCAATAAGGTAAATATTCCTAGAACTATTAAAGCGGCTGACCATGACCAACCAGTAAAGGTGTAACCGTTGCGGTAAAACAAGAATAGCCCAAAAATACTGCCTGCGAGATTGCTGATACTGCTGAAGGTGGCGATAATGAAGTTGAGACGGTACTCCATTTCTGCGGCGATCGCAGCACTCCAAAATAATCGTAGCACTTTTATATATCTTTGCATCTTGTTCCCTTAAACTAATATCTACAACATCTAAAATAACTTTATATAATCTTATTATTAACTTTTATTTTCTGAAAACTTTGAACGTTAAGATGTTGAATACAACTTATTGAGCAGGTTAGATTTGATGCACTTTAATTTACCAGATTTAATTAAATCACTAGGATACTTTGGGGTATGGGGAATTATCTTTGCTGAATCTGGCTTACTGATTGGTTTTTTTCTCCCTGGTGATAGTTTACTATTTACAGCAGGATTTGTTGCTTCTCAAAAATTGCTGAATATTTGGGTGCTAATTTTTGGTGCGTTTGTTTGTGCTGTGTTTGGGGATAATGTGGGCTATTTTACTGGCCATAAATTTGGCAGAAAATTATTTGATAAAGAACATTCTTGGTTATTTCATAAAAATCACATTGTTAAGACTCAAGCTTTTTATGAAAAAAATGGCAAAAAAACTATTGTTTTAGCAAGATTTATCCCAATTATCCGCACCTTTGCCCCAATTGTGGCAGGAATTGGTTCTATGCACTATCGCACATTCATGTCTTACAACGTGATTGGTGGTTTTGTTTGGACATTTGGTATTACTATGTTAGGTTTCTTTTTAGGTAACTCACTACCACCAGAAAAAGTAGATAAATATCTATTACCAATCATTGGTTTAATTATTATTGTTTCTTTATTACCTTCAATTATTCATGTAATTAAAGAAAATAGAGCCAAGAGATCATGATAAAAGAAATAATTATGCTTTTTGTTATATAAGCTCAACTAAATGGTTAGATTACGATTAATATATGGCTAAACTGTCTAAGGAATTACAAAGCTATTTTTTTGAAGAAGAAAAACATGAAAACCTAACTCTGGCAGATATTCTATTATTAGCTGGAGAGAGGATTTTTAGTTTCTTGCTGGTAATTTTATCTCTACCTTCGGCTTTACCTGTTCCTACTCCTGGTTATTCAACTCCTTTTGGTGTGCTGATTTCTCTGTTAGCGATACAGTTAATTTCCAGTGCTAAAACTCCTTGGTTGTCTGAAAAAATGCTGCACCATCCTCTTCAACTCACGACAGTGGAAGGTTGTCTGAAAGCTAGACTGCCTTGGTTAAGAAGAATTGAAGCAATAGCACGTTCTCGTTTATCCTATATTTGTACTACTTTACCAGGTAGAATCACTCTTGGGGTGGTGATCGCTCTCATGGCTATTTCAATCATGGATGATTCCCATCCCAGGGACCAACACTCTACCAGGAATGGGCATTTTTGTAACTGCCTTTGGTTTGTCAGAAGATTATGGTGCCATTAGTTTAGAGGGCAGAGGTTTTGGTCAATTTTACTTTTCGTTACATACTTCTCTCCGAGAAGTCGCTGTGCGTCTACGGTTTTTTTTTGCCTTCCTACTTAATAGTAATAAGTTATCACGGCAAGTTGATAAATTGAAAAAAAGAAAAAATATTTTTTGTGGAAGTTTAAGTTTTGGACACACACTCTAATTCACGATCTAATTATTGGCAACTTTTACCTTACATTCGCATCCAGTGGCAACCCATCACTAAGGGGTTTCTGGGAATATTAGGATATGTATTTGCAACTTTAACACTGATTAATCTAGCGGGTAAATTGGCAGTTCCCTTTGGACAGGGTAATGTAGTAGTGATCGCCCAATTAACCGGAATGTGTGCTTTAGTATTTCTTGTGCGCGGCTTTTTTCAGTCGGTACAGGACTTATACATGGCACGTGCAGCTTTAAGGGTTGCTTTTCATCTCCGTCAACAGGTTTACGCACACTTACAAAAACTGAATCTTAGTTATTTTGAAACCGCGAAATCAGGAGATTTATCTTACCGTCTCACAGAAGATGTTGACAGGGTTGGGGAAGTTATCAATAAGCTTTTTCATGATTTTGTACCCTGTCTTTTGCAGTTGCTAGCTATTCCCATCTACATGATTTATTTGAATTGGCAACTCACTCTTGCTACAGTGATTGTTGCCCCAATTATGGGAATTTTAATCGGTTGGTTTGGGGAACGTTTACGTAAATATTCACTTAAAAGTCAAAATCGTATTTCCGATTTATCAGCTATTTTAACAGAAGTATTTACTGGTATTCGTTTAATTCAAGCTTTTGCAGCAGAAAACTATGAAATTGCTAGATTTAGCCATGAAGCAGAACGTAGTTTAAAGGCTAAATATTCAGCAGAAAAATTAAAAGCGATTCAAATTCCCATTGTGGGATTTTTGGAAGCTTTGAGTGCCTTATCTTTGCTAATGGTGGGAGTATGGCAAATTTCTCAAAATAATTTAACTGTAGGTGAATTTTTTAGTTATTTAGCAGCAGCAGCTTTGTTAATTGATCCTATTGGGCATACGACTAATAACTATAATGAATTTAAAGAAGGTGAAGCATCAGTTGACCGAGTTTTTGAGTTATTAGCGATTCAACCAACGGTGTTAGAAAAAGATGATGCTTTCAATCTTCCTAGTGTTAGTGGCAAAATTGAATATTTGAATGTGACTTTTGCTTATAAACCAGGAGAAATTGTCTTAAATAAGATTAATTTATTGGTGATGCCAGGACAAGCGATCGCACTTGTCGGTGCTTCTGGTGCTGGTAAAACTACTTTTGTAAATCTGTTACCGCGATTTTATGATCCTGAAATTGGGGAAATTTTTATAGATGGTGTAAATATTCGAGATGTTACACTAAATAGTTTGAGAAAACAAATTGGCATTGTTCCTCAAGAAACTATTATGTTTTCAGGAACTATTGCTCAAAATATCGCGTTTGGAAAAAAAGGTTTTGATATTTATGCAGTCGATAAAGCAGCAAAAATTGCTAATGCCCATCAATTTATTCAGCAACTACCAGAAGGTTATAATACTTGGGTAGGTGAACGTGGTGTAAATTTATCTGGTGGACAAAGACAGCGAATTGCCATTGCACGTGCTGTACTGTTAAACCCGCAAATATTGATACTTGATGAAGCAACATCTGCATTAGATTCTGAGTCAGAAGCATTGGTACAGGAAGCTTTAGAAAGATTGATGAAAAAGCGCACGGTATTAATTATTGCTCATAGATTATCGACAGTGAGAAAGTGCGATCGCATTTTAGTTTTAGAAAAAGGACAAATTGTAGAATCAGGAAATCATGAAGAACTGTTAACCTTAGAAGGTAAATATGCGCGGTTTTATGCCCAGCAATTTTCTTAAACAGAACTGCCATATTTAGTAGGATGCGTCAAACCTAGAAATTGGTTAATATCAACAGATTTTCAACATCTGACGCACCTTACAAGAGACTTGATTTTTACCAAAAATTCCTTGATGCTTCAAGCCCCCGGATTTATCCGTGGAATCAATCCGAAATACAAAACTGTATGACACATCCATACGCAATGCTTACACCGTATTCATTTTTACGTTTTCATTCACGGCGCTACTAGTACAGTACGGTGTAAATAAACCAACCATTCGAAATCTCTGAAAAGCTTATGGCGTATACATTTTGAATTTTGTTGGCGCAGCCTGGTGGAAGCACTATTTTGTTAACATAGCTCTTTTGAAAGAAGCATTTTGAATTTACAGCGGTACTAGTCTTGCATTGAAATATCAAATTTAAAAGGATCATTTGATCTGTTATTGAGCTTTGTGGCAAAATGTAATAATTCTGTATGAATGTTGATTATTTATGTATTGATAGAATAAGTCATTTTTACAAAAAGAAAATTGAAATCCTATGGTTTTGATTTGCTAATTTTTACATAATTATTTACCTTAAAAGATAAATATACGCGTTTCAATGCTGATGGGCTTAGTTAATTACTAATAATTGTAATTATCGGCTAGACCAATATTTAGGGAACACTAGAAAAGTGCCAATCAGCGAAAGCTTTTAGAACTCAATTGTTGAGGTTTAATCATGGAACCTGCAAAAACCTCACTGTCTGACTTCGGTAATCAATACATTCAGCGTCATTTTGTGGTAGTCAATCCAGATGCCTGTCTGATCGATGTCCTACAAATGACGAGTAGAATGGGAGAAACAGTCTCTTACTCAAATACCCTTCGTACTAGTTGCGCTTTTGTATTAAATAACCAGCAACTAGTTGGTTTATTAACAGAGAGAGACTTGGTGAGACTAGCTGCACAACAACGCAATTTAAGAACAACCAAAGTCTCCGAAGTCATGAGCAGGAATTTGATTACCTGCCAAGAATGGGAAGCGCAGGAACTGATGAAAGTGATCCAATTACTACGTCAGCATAGGATTTGTCATTTACCAATAGTCAACGAACAGGATCAACCTGTGGGTTTAGTCACAGAATCTAGCCTTCGCAGTGTGCTACAACCAGCAGATTTACTCAAGTATCGGTATGTCAGAGAGGTAATGGCAGAAAATGTGATTCATGCCCTTCCTACACACACAGTTCTGGAGTTAATACAGCTGATGGATTCTCATTATCTCAGTTTTGTTCTCATTGGCAGAGCGATCACACCTGGAGAAATCCTACCTGTGGGAATTGTTACAGAACGAGATATTGTTCAACTCCAACTTCTAGAAATAAACTTCAGGGAATTACAAGCCCAATAAGTAATGAGTTCTCCCCCGTTGTTAGTCAATCCTGAAGATTCACTTTGGGAAACTCATCACAAAGTGCAGCAGCAGAATGTACAGCTATCTGTTGTTGCTGATAACCAAGGATATCTAGCAGGGATTTTAACCCAAAGCAGCATTTTACAAGCTTGTGATATCAGAGAACTTCACCAAGTTATTACCCTATTACAACAGCAAGTACATAACCTAGAAACGGAAAAAGTCAATTTACTCAAACGCCTTAATTCCGATCTAACAGAACAAGTCAGCAATAAAAAAGCCAAACTCAAAACCCAAGTTCAACGCAATCAACTATTAGCTGATATCGCTTTAGGCATTTGTGCCTCTTTGCGTTTAGACGAAATTCTCAATGAAACAGTCACAGAAGTACGTCAATTATTAGAAGTTGAGCGTGTAATTATTTATCATTTTGACTCTGACTGGCATGGAGAAGTGATTGTGGAATCAGTAAATATTCCCCAATGGTCAATTTGAGATAAAGTGGTAGTAGATAATTGTTTCGAACAGAATTGGCTACACTCTGATCAAAACAAAGTTTCTAAGGCTATTGCCGATATTCATCAATCAAACTTGAGTCCTTATCACATTGAATTTTCAATAGAGTTTCAAATCAAAGCCAATTTAGTAGTACCAATCTTAGTAGATGATTCCCTTTGGGGATTGCTAATTGCTCATAGGTGTAATGATGTGATTGAGTGGCAAACTAAACTGACGAAATAGAATTTCTAGAACAGCTATCAATACAGGTAGCAACCGCCATTCAACAAGCCACTTTACTTGCCCAAGTCCAGAGAATCAATGCCGAACTTGAAGCCAAGGTAGCAGAACGGACTATAGAACTACAAGCAACTAATGAACGCTTACAAAAAGAGTTAGTCCACCTTCAATAAGCAAAAGCTGCACTCCAAAAAAGTGAAGAACAATATCGACGCATTGTAGAAACAACTTCTGAAGTAATTTGGATGCTCGATACAGAAAGCAATACTAGCTTTATCAACCCCCGTCAGCAATGCTGGGTTATTCTGTCAAAGAAATGCTGGGAAGAGTATTACTTAATTTTATACGCATAGAAGAACAGAAAATAGCCCAAATACACTTAGAACTTCGGCATCAAGGTATTCAAGAACAACACGATTTGAAATTTTGCCGTCGAGATGGCGCCGAATTGTGGGCAATAGTTTCTACTACACCTATTTTTGACACTATAGGAAAATATCTAGGTGCATTAGCAATGCAAACAGATATTACTGGGCGTAAACAAGTGGAATTAGCCTTACAACAGAAATTAGAAAACGAGCTACTAGTCAAGCAAATCACTGAGCAAATTCGTCAAAATTTGCAAACTCAGCATATTTTTGAAACTGCTGCTATTCAAATTAGTCAAGGGTTGAAAGTTCATCGTTGTGTAATTCATAGATATCTTACTCAACCAGAAGCTCTTCTGCCTTTAGTAGCAGAGTACTTTAATGGAAATTAAAAACCCATCAAAGACATAAAAATTCCTGTTACCAACAATCCTCATGTTGAAGCAGTGTTAGCTCAAGATCAGGCAATAGTGATTTCAGATATTTATACTCAACTATTATTTCAACCTGTGATTGAACTGTGCCACAAATTGCAAATCAAATCTCAAATCAATGTTAGGTGTTAGTACTTCCTAGCCAGGACAACTCAATGGCTCCATTGGAATACATCAATGTATCAGTTACCCAGGGTCCCAGGATCACCAAATTCGAGAGTGGAAACGTGATGAAATTGAACTATTAGAAGCCATAGCTGCTCAAGTGGGAATTGCACCAGCTCAAGCCACTTTATTAGAAAAAGAAACTACTAGATGGAAAGAACTGACGCTGAGAAATTTGTTTGGCATTAGAAGAAGCGAAACGGTAAGCTGAAAGTGCTAACCAAGCCAAAAGCGAATTTCTCCCTAATATGAGTCACGAAGTTCGTACACCCATAAATGCCATTCTTGGTTTTGCATATTTATACAATCTGAAGTTATAGAACCTCATATGGCCCCTTATGTTCAAGCTATTACCTCCAGTGGCAGAACTTTATTCGCAGTGATTAATGATATTCTTGATTTGTCTAAGATTGAATCATGTAAGTTAGCACTTCACTATGAACCTGTCAATTTAAGAGGATTAATTGGAGAAATCTTACCAATATTTAGCCCAAATACAACTCATAGAAATTTAATCTTGCGCTCAACCATTGACGATACCGTACCTCAAACTATTTACATTGATGAAGTCCGGTTGCGACAAATCCTTTTTAAGGTTGTCGGCAATGCTTTGAAATTCACAGAACAAGGATACATTCAAATAACTATCCGCGCTCATCTTTATTGTACAAACTTAGAAGAAAAAGTTTGGTTAGAAATTACTGTTGAAGATACAGGTATTGGCATATCTCGTGAACAGTAACAAGGTATTCTTGAGGCATTTGTTCAAAGTTGAGGTCACAGCAGTCGCAAATATGATGGTACAGGGTTAGGACTAGCAATCACTAAGTGATTAATGAATATTATGGGTGGAATCATCACACTCCAAAGTGAATTAGCAAAAGGTAGTATTTTTACGTTTGTTTTCCCAGCAATTTCTCCTGCAAATAGTTCAATAGAAATAGTCGCAGAATCATACCGAAATGATGATTTAAACCAGTTTGCACTCAGTAGAATTTTAGTTGTAGATGATGTGGTATCAAATCGGGAATTAATTCAGGGATATTTCCATAAAACTCATCATCTAGTTTTGCTTGTAGAAGATCGATAGCAAACGATTAATTTAGCTCAATTACATTATCCCGATTTAATTTTGTTAGAGTTGAGGATGGGTCTTATGGATGGGAAAGAAATAGCACAACATCTAAAACAGCATGAAGGAACTAAACATATTCCTATCGTTATTCTCACTGCTTCATCTCAAACTCAAGAGAAAGATAAACTTGAGAAAACTTGTCAGGGTTTTTTATCTACACGTATTAGCTGTATCCAACTTCTTCAAGAACTCAAAAAACATTTACACGCTGTGAGTAATTTTGGAACTTCCAAGCAATTAGATAGATTATCTACTGATTCGGAAGAACCAGAATTGTTGCATATTTCAATTAATTACCCATAAAAAATATTAATCAAATTACAGGAAGAATAAATGGTATTGAATAGTTTACGTAGAAATTTAAAAATACGGCATATAAAGAAATTTATTCGGCGTTTAGGAACTTGGTGACAGGAGTATCACTATCCGTTATTACTGGAATATGCTGATTCTGTGCAAACTAATTTGCATGCTTTTGATATCGAGCAACTATCTTAGATAATTGAGCAATTTCCATCTTTGTAACAAACACTAGAAAACCTAATTCACAGAGAGAATAAAAAGTGTTTGTAAGTAATTTAGAATTGCTATATCATATATAGTACAGCTGTGAATTCAAAATGCTTCTTTCAGAAGAGCTACGTTAACAAAATAGTGCTTCCACCAGGCTGCGCCAACAAAATTCAAAATGTATACGGCATCAGCTTTTCAGAAATTTGAATCAGCTTTGGTGATTGCCTTTTTCCTAGTTTTGGACTGGAAATGCTCATGGGGGAACTTTCACCTCCTATCCTAGTCGTATAGTCACTTGATCAGCATTTCTGGGTTCTATAAAGTAGAAAAGGCAAAATAGACGCTAAAATCGATCCAGCCTTTGTATTTTCGTGGTTTTGTCCCAGATAAATCAGAGTGCGGTTCACTGCATAAATCCTAACTGTCAACGTCCCTATCCCCAACCTTGGGGAAACAAATTTTGTAATAGCTGTGGTGCACCGCTACATTTGTTAGACCGCTATTACCCAATTCAACCTTTGGGTTCAGGAGGTTTCGCCCAAATTTATACCGTTTGGGATGAAAAAAACCAAACTGAAAAAGTGCTGAAAGTGTTAGTGGAAGACTCTCCCAAAGCTTTGGAATTATTTATTCAGGAAGCGCAGGTTTTAAGTAGTTTCCATCATACTGGTGTTCCCAAAGTTGATGCTGATGGGTATTTTCAAATCAATTTGACTGTTCCTAAACCACACCAGTTAGCTTGTCTGGTGATGGAAAAAATTTATGGCCATAATTTAGAAGAGATTCGTAGAAATTATCCCCAAGGATGTCCAGAGCATTTGGTGCTAAATTGGTTTGCACAAGCTGTGAAGATTTTACAGGAGTTGCATAAACGCCAAATTATTCATCGGGATATTAAACCTTCTAATTTAATGTTGCGTACTCCTTCACCTACTGCACCTCTACAAGCGGAACAATTGGTGTTGATTGATTTCGGTGGTGCTAAACAATTTAGTGGTGCAATATTACGATCGCACTCTCCCTCGACCCGATTATTTTCTTCTGGGTATAGTCCACCAGAACAAATGATTGGCGGTAATGTGGGACCTGCGGCTGATTTTTATGCCTTGGGACGCACAATAATTGAATTACTTACAGCTAGGTATCCCCAACAGTTGGAAGATCCCATTACTGGAGAATTACGTTGGAGAAATCGGTGCAGTGTTAATCCACGTCTCGCAGATTTACTAGATGAAATGATACAGACGGATGTGCGATCGCGTCCAGCCCATGCAGCTATCATTCAAGAAAGGTTACTGAAAATTGTTCCCGCAGAATCAAAACCAGGGTTATTTACCCAATTAAAAAACACCGTTATCCAAACCGTCACCCAATTTACCCTAGCTGTGGGTAACACAACCCTATTCACAGTTCAGGCAATTTTCAAATTCTTACTAGCTTGTCTGGGAACAATTTGGGCGATGATTTTAGGCGGGATGGGTGCTAGTTTAGGGACTATCGCTGGTTTTCTTTTGGCTTATCAAACCAAATTAGGCGCTTTCGTTGCAGAATTTATCTCACTTCAATTACCCGAATTAATTCAAAATTCCCAAACTGGTTCAGCAAGGGAAATTATAGTATATGCAGTTACTGGTTTGGGAACTGCTTGGGGAATTACTCTATCTGGAAGTTTTGGTCAAAAAAGACGATTTTTAGTATCAGCTTTCATGGGTTTAATTGGCTATAGTTTAGGTTGGATAATTTGGCAATTTATCAAACCACATAATAGTGCAGAGGGTTTAGTTCCATGGATGCTGGTGTCAATTTCCCTGCTAACTCTGGGTTTAGGTCTTCGCACCCATTCCCTAGCTTACACTTTGATAGCTGCCTTTGGTAGTGCCAACATCATCGCAGCTTTAATACATCTAGGGTTAAAAATCTCCTTTATCCATTTTTCCAATCAACCAAGCTTTTTAGAGTTATTTTCACCTATTGCTTTTTTTGGTTTTATAGGTATTTTAATCAGTCTTTGTTTAGGGTTAAGTTATTACCTTATTGTCCCTTGTTTGCGTTGGTTGGGATGGCGATAATTAGGGTTTGCGGAAAAAGTCTTTTCCTAAGGGCTAGGAGTCAGGAGGGAGAATTAGAAGGAGGTAAGAATAGTCTCGAATCTGGGAAAGTGATTGATTGGCTATGGCTTACGCCACGCTACGCTACGCCACGCTACGCCACGCTACGCCACGCCACGCCACGCCACGCTATCGCTAGTGCCTCAGGCAATCGGTTTGTGATGGTTTCAAGGCTTATTCCTTGCACCTTATTCACCTTTTCAACCCCTACAACTAATGACGGTTAAAACAAGATCCCCCTAGCTGTTTTTTCTTTAAGCTAGGGGGATCACATATTTGGTAGTCTATAAATCTTTCGGTATAGTTAACTAAAATAAATTTTATATCATTTATTTGGCTTTGGCTAGTCTTGCCGTTATAATTTTCAGAAATTTTATATCTTCTTCATAATTCCTGAAGTGATATGTAGAGCTTGCTGAAAAAGTTGTTCGTGACGATTAGGAATCAGGAGTCAGGACTTAGGAGGAAGAAGAGGAGGATTTAGAATCATCTAGAATCTGAAAAAGTGTTTGAGTTTTCATGGTATCAAGGCTTATTTCCTGCATCTTATCCACCTTAAATAACCCTTAAACTATTGATTTATCCAGGTTTTCCGTTTCTATGGCTTAACGCCATGCTACGCTATCAGCAAACCCTATGTATCAGGGTTCTCGTGAAATGGTATTACCCTGCTTCTTAGGTCAGGAAGAGCATTTTCCTAATTAACACTTATCTATCATGGGAACAACACTTATTAACTATAATCAATTCCATGCTGACCCGGATTAAAGACTTAGCTACCAACCTAGCACCCCGCTTACTGGAGATTCGCCGCCATATTCACTCTCACCCAGAACTCAGCGGACAAGAGTATCAAACGGCTGCTTTTGTTGCTGGTGTGTTGTCTTCTAGCGGGTTGCACGTGGTAGAAGGAGTTGGGAAAACTGGTGTTATTGGTGAATTACAAGGAACTCAGCACAATGAAAAGGTGTTGGCAATTCGCACAGATATGGATGCATTGCCAATTCAAGAACGTAGTGGATTGGAATATGCTTCTCGCAATATGGGGGTAATGCACGCTTGTGGACATGATGCTCATACTACTATAGGGTTAGGTACGGCAATGGTGCTTTCCCAAATAGCAGAGGAGTTGGGGGGGAAAATCAGATTTTTATTTCAGCCAGCAGAAGAAATTGCCCAAGGTGCAAGCTGGATGGTAAAAGATGGGGTGATGAACCATGTTTCGGCAATTTTAGGTGTTCATGTTTTTCCTTCTATTCCTGCTGGTTATGTTGGGATTCGTTATGGTGCATTGACAGCAGCAGCAGATGATTTGGAGATTATGATTATTGGTGAGTCTGGACATGGTGCGCGTCCCCATGAAGCTATTGATGCGATTTGGATTGCTTGCCAAGTTATTACTTCATTGCAACAAGCTATTAGCCGCACTCAAAATCCTTTGCGTCCAGTGGTGTTGAGTATTGGTAAGATTCATGGTGGGAGAGCGCCAAATATAATTGCTGATCAAGTACAGTTATTAGGTACGGTGCGATCGCTCCATCCAGAAACTCGCACTCAACTGCCAAGTTGGATTGAAAATATTGTTGCTAATGTTTGCAATTCTTACGGTGCAAAATATCAAGTTAATTATCGTCAAGGTGTACCCAGTGTACAAAATGATTACGCGCTAACAAAATTATTGCAGTCATCCGCAGAAGAAGCTTGGACAACTGATCGCATTCAAGTTTTACCAGAACCTTCCCTTGGGGCTGAAGATTTTTCCGTGTATTTAGAACACGCTCCCGGTTCCATGTTTCGTTTGGGTGTAGGCTACCAAGATCGCAGCATTAATCATCCTCTACATCATCCCCAATTTGAAGTTGATGAATCTGCAATTGTTACCGGGGTTGTGACCTTGGCTTATGCGGCTTATAAATACTGGAAAATAAGTAGAACGACGTGAAAAAACAAAAGTATGTAACAAAATGTCAATTAGTCTGAAAACCTCTTCACTCTTCCATGAGTGCCTTTTGCCCTTCGGGAAGGCGAAGTGCCTACATGGGCGAAACCACGCTACTTAGTTTATGCCCGGAAACCCTTCCACCGCAGCTGCTTCCCAAGACCGCGCTGGTTCACCTCTTTTGTCATAACGACAATTTTTAACACCCACTTACTTAAAATAAATGCCTTTTCCAGCATTGAGTTGTAATCAGGTATGATTGTAATACACTTGCTGGACATTCAGCCTCAACAACAAAGATATTAATTAATTTTATGCGTTGAGAATTTATTTATAAATATGTGATGTTGTAGAGGTTGCGTTATTGCTTTACTCTAACCTCATCTACTGCAATAAATTATCTCCAGCTGAAAAACATGGCACAAGAAATTATTTACGAAACACTTAATGACAACGGAACAAGACAAACCGGAGCAGGATTGGACAATAAAAACCTCATCTCTATTAATCATGCCACCAATAGAAAGTCTAGAATCATCACCACAACCTATTAATTAATAATAATTGGTATTTATTAACTGTGCCTTCTAAGAGACGAGAAGTTTTTCTAAAAAATCTGAGAATTTGTGATTGAACAAAATAAACTATAAGAATTAGTTTTAGATATTAAGATTCCTCAAGATTGCGTGTATGAAGATATGGTTTGACTGAATCTCACTAGTTTTAAAACCGCCTCTACATACCTACATAAAGTTCAATGTTTTCAACACATAGAACGAAAACCATTACAATCAGCACAAGTTAATCGAATGTTAGGTATTGGGTGAATCAAATAATGAACAACAATATCCCCGATTTTTTATAGAAGTCGGGGATATGATTTTCTGATAAATTCTAGACAGTTGCTTCTGTTCTAGTCCCTCCCATTCTTTCTTGAATTCTGCCCTTAGCAGCTTTGAATTGTGTAGCTAATTCCTCAGCTTCTCGACTACTCATATTGTTGCGAATAGACGCAAACATTGTGCTTTCTTCTTGGCGAATATGGTCACCAATTTCATCCCATATTTGTCTAATTCTGTCTTTGAATTCAGGTACAGAAGGGCTAATAGTTCTCAATTGCTCAAGTGCTGGACCCCAGCGGGCTTGTTCATTATATAATTCTTGAGTATTCTCTTCACCGTAAAAAGGACGTACTGTAGGATAGACAACTTCCTCTTCCGCACCTGCATGGGCACTGAGATCCTTAAAGATTTGTCCAAAATATTCTTGAATTTTTTGAGGGTTATCGCTTTGTAGTAATTCTGTAAACAAGATATTTACCTTATTGTGATCCATACGCAGAATATCTTGGATATTCATATCCTGTTTGTCAGAAGTTTGGGTGACAGCACTACCTACAGCACCACTAATAGCTGCGATCGCATCTTGAACTCTAGACCAAATTCCTTGGTCTGCATCTTGTCCAGTCAATTCCCGCACACCCAAAATTTCTAAAATTCCTTTCAGTTGTTCTTGATGAGCGCGGTTTTCAAAATTGATCGTATTTAAAGGGCCAATTGCAGCCATGACATCAGCACCAACTTTCTGTACAGCTTTATGAATTGTCAGACCATTCATTACTTGTTGATGTTTCAATAACTCATGCTGAAATACTTTTTCAAAGAAACTTAATTCATTACCTTCCATGAATTGGCGAACTATTTGTACCACTTCTTGTGCAGTTGAATCTGCATCTTTGTGGATGCCATATTGAACCAATACAGTATCAAGAATGGCTAGATTTTTGCGATCATCATCTAGCATTCTGCGGAGACTATCAGCAATTTCTCCATCTGTACATTCTCTCAAAAATCGTTCGTCATTATCAATAAGCAACTGTTGCAGTAATTTCATATCTGCTAATTTTACTGCTATAGCGTTTCGTCTGGTATCATCTAAAGTTACAACCATTCTGAGTTCTCCTAGCCAAAGTAATCGTATTTATTACCAATCCCAGGTTCGCATAAGAATGAGATAATTTGCATCTTTCTTTTGAACGATTACCTTCATAACTCAGGATATAAAACTATAAATGATTACAAAAAAAATAGCTGTTAATTATGTTGACTTCTACTACTTTAGGTTATAAGGATTTTTATTTCCTTATCTCTCTAAGGAGAGATAAATTATTATAGTTTATTTTATAAAATGTCTCAAAGAGAGTTAACAAATTAGCTCATAATGGCAGACACACCAGGGATAGGAGAAAAAGCACTGAAGAAAGCCGCTGAAATAGGATTATCTAGCCAATTGGATGAAGTAGAAAATTTAGAAGCCAGCATTAAAACTGAAGCACTCAAACTGATTTAGGGAGAACTTGAAAAAGTACACATTGCTCGTGAGGGTTTGGTCATCCGAAAAGACCTCCGCATGACAGAAGAAATGCAAATTACCAGCGTTGCTATTAGTCTTATAGGTGTTGCTCTCGGGACAATTGAACTGACAAAACCAACAATAGGGAAAGCTGAAGTTGTTTTAACAGAAGCGGATATTAATCGAGCGTTTAATTCAGAATAGGTCCGGGATAAATTGCAAAATCACCAAATCACTGTCAATAGTCAAGAAACACCGATTACGCCCCAATACATAGATTTTCATCTACCTGGTGAGGGTAAAGTTATCCTCAATACCAGCATCTTATTAAGAGTAACTGGTAAAATTAAACAAGTTGGCTTTTCCGCAGTTCCTTCTATTAGTGCTAATGGTAAAAACATTTCTTTGGAAAATGTTGAGGATGGGAAAAGTTAACAAATTTAACCAGAATTAACACAAGCTTTGATAGCAGAAACAGGTGAAATTTTGAATTTGAGCAACTTTGATTTAGGACGAATGAGTCTACGAGTCTATAAATTAGAGTTAGAAAAAGGCAAATTAACCTTACAAGCTGAGGCTGATGTTCATAAAATTCCTACTGCTGAATCAGAGGATGTGAAAGAATGGAAACTACAGAACGAAATTCGACACCATTTCCCAATGTCCCACCAGTTATTGAAAGCGACGATAGAGAGTATCTAGATAGTGGTGTACCCAGCACAGTGGCCATCGCTGGACATCCCCTACATCCCCTCAGTATCATCTTTCCTATCGCCTTTTTAGCCGCAGCTTTAGGTAGTGACTTTGGCTATTGGTTAACAGGAGATTTCTTCTGGGCTAGGGCTTCTCTGTGGTTAATAGGACTAGGTTTAGTTACTGGTATCATCGCTTCAGTAATTGGCATGAGCGATTTTTTACAAATTGAAAGAGTTCGCAAACGTACCGCAGGCTGGGTACATTTGATTGTGAACATTTCTATTCTAGTTTTCACGGCCCTCAATTTCATCCTGCGTTGGGGTGATCCTGAGTCACCTATACTACCTTGGGGTTTGTTACTTTCCCTGATTGTGGGGACATTAACTAGCATTACCGGGTGGTTTGGTGCTGAACTTTCCTATCGTCATAAAATCGGTGTAGTAGGTGCAGGTAGTAAAAGATATCCATAACTTAAACTTAAAGTGATCGCCCTATCTTAAATTATGAAGATCAAAAGAGTGCATTTTTGATGAAAGGTAAACAAGTTTTACTCACTGGTGGTACTGGTGGACTGGTTTTAGGTGTCACACCCGCAGTTTTAGCCCAAGGTGCTGAGGTGACAATTCCTTATCGTAGCCCTAAAGATGTAGAATGTCTCAAAGGAATTATCTCACCAGCCGATATTGCTAGAATTCACTTTATTCCTGCTAATTTGGAAGATGAAGCATCTGTAGATAAACTCATCAGCCGGATGACAAAGGTTGATGTGTTAATTCATTTGGTGGGTGGGTTTTCGATGGGTAAGACTCACGAATACAGCTTTTATGACTGGAAACGCGTATCAGAATTAAATCTGAATACAACTTTTTTGACTTGCAAATATAGTCTCAAAAGTATGTTAGAAAATGGCTATGGACGTATTGTTACTGTGAGTTCTCGTGCTGGTGCTGAACCTGCGGGACAACTAGCGGCTTACTCTGCGGCTAAGGCTGGTGTGATAGCTTTAACGAAAGTGATCGCAGACGAAACCAAAGGAACTAACATCACCGCTAATAGTGTCCTCCCTAATTTCATTGACACCCCCACCAACCGGGAAGAGATGGGTGCAGACAATGCAGATAAATGGGTAAAACCGGAATCTATCGCTCAATTTAGCTGCTTTTTAGCTTCAGAAGCAGCTAAAGATGTACGTGCCGCAGCAGTTCCTGTTTACGGGAATATTTGATGATTTAATTGCAGATTTTATTTAATAACCCACCCAGATAAATAACTGCATGGGTATTTTTTGTTGTTGAATAGTAGAATAATATCAATTTCGGCTGACATTGCCAGAGCATTTGGTATAATCTCTCATTGACAATGAGGATTTAGCGCAAGTTGTAGAATAAGACTTACTGAAGTTTATTAGCAAAGTTTGCAATCCTATCATAAAGTAAAAATTCATGTATATAAGAAAAGTTGAAATTAAAAATTTCTGGGGAAATCATTCTTCATGGACACTCAATCAAGACGTAAATCTTTTGATTGGTAAAATAAAAATGGTTCAGGGAGATCAACAATACTATAAATGCTGAACGAAGCAATATTACCGATTGAAGACAGTCAATTTAATTTGAGTTTATTTGATCCATCGCTTTAGAAGACGATATTGTCATCAGAGTTGATAGTGAAAACAGAAGTATTACAGGAAATAAAGAAGGCATGAATTACAGATTAACTACATCATTCATTAATACTTTTGATCTAGATGCAACTCTCATATTACTTGATTACCAACTGGATAAGTTAAAACTAGAATTCGTTACTTATCAAAGAGATTTATAAAATCAATTAGAAGGAGTATTTAAAGAAGATGACAGAGAAGAAAGACTAAATCAATTAGCTAAAATTGAAGCTATCTATGAGCATAAAAAATATTTATTGATATCATAAATGAAGTATTTAACCATACAGAAAAAAGATTTGATGAAAAGGAATTTTGAATTTTACTTTATCAAGATAGGTATCCAGAAACCAATATTACCCCAGAATCTCTTATCTGGTGAATATTACCTAAGAATCTCTCATCTGGTGAAAAAGAAATACTGACTAAAAAAAATACTGGAAGACAGAACTGAATTAGTTTGGCTAATATTTTCAGTCAATTTATGATAGACACTATTTAGAAAAAAATAGGTGATTAGAAATCTATAGGTGATTGCACTCCCAAAGATCAGAAATCATTGATAAGAAATATTTATTTTGGGCTGGGAAACTGATCGCCTTCAGCAAACTTTAGAATAATATTTGAGGCGATCGCATGGAAGTAAAACCTTAACGTTTAATCGGTGTACCGCAACGATAAGAAGGTACTTCCTCAGTACCTTCTTCCTTAACAACTGGCTTGTCTTTAGCCGCAAGGTAATCCTTTTGCAAAGTCTCTAACAATGCTTCCCGTCTATCATACAACCGCTTCACAGGACGAGCTTGACACTGATTCAACACATAAGCCGTTACTAAAGGTATAGCGATCGTACTATCGGTATAACAAACAATGGTGCTGGGTAACTCATCTGGGTCAATCTTACCCCAACTCACCGCTTCCGCTGGAGTCGCACCCGATAAACCGCCTGTATCTGGACGCGCATCGGTAAACTGGACAAAGAAATTATGTCCCCTTTCTTCCAATCCGAGAACTTCGTGAATTTGCGGTTGAGTTTGCAACAAAAAGTTCTTAGGACTGCCACCACCGAGAATTACAGCGGCACTTTTACCATCGGTTTCTCGCGCACCGTAGGCGATCGCAGATGTTTCATTTACATCAATAGCTGGATCTAACACCAACCTTGAACCTTCTAAAGCCAAAGCCGCCACATTCATCCCTATAGAACTATCCCCAGGAGAGGAAGTATAAATCGGTACGCCATATTCATAAGCTGTAGCTAATAAGCAGGAATGCTGCACACCCAATTGCTTTTCTACTTCCCGCACATACTTACCCAGCAAATAATGAAACTCAGCCGTTCCCATGCGCTTTTGAAAAGGTTCTGCTTGTAGAACTTTGCGGATAAATGCATCAGTTTCTAACAGCACATCATAACCGAAAATAATGTCATAAATTCTTATTGTTCCTTCTTCCCGTAATTTTACATCATCTAAAAACGGACTACCAGCAAACAGTTCAAAACCTAAAGCATAGTGTACATCATGGTAAAGATTTGCACCAGTGCTAATCATCCAGTCAATAAAACCATGACGAATCAAAGGCGCAAGGGCGGAAACTCCAAAACCCGCTGGTGTCATCGCCCCGGAAAGACTAACCCCAACTGTTACACCTGCTTGAAAGATATCTTGACTCAGCAGTTTACAAGCTTCGCGCAACCGGGCTGAATTATACGCGGTGAAGTATTCATTAATCAAATCAACTACAGTAATACCCGCTGATATGGGCATGGGTGTGATTTTCTTACCTTGCAGTTTTGACATTTTTGCTCACTTTTAAATAAATGGTAAATACCCCGCATCTAATGTTATCTAGCTTTTCAGCAATTGTTTCAAGTCTTCTTGATACATAGGGTCAGCATCTGGGTTAAAAATCACAATAATTACCTATTTGGGTAAATTACAGCTTTGTTAAAAGCCTCTCCAGACAAGGGTTCAAGGATTGTTAACCCTTTAGTTAAATTTGCTTATTCATTTTCTGTGCGTTTAACGTCTCTATGTAGGTGAAACTTAAGGTTCTTTTTATTAAAATGTCAACAAGAGATTAATTTATTTCTTTGGTAGTAGAAATAATGTTATTGTTAATAACAATAAATAAGTACTTAACTGTAGAAATTACGGAGAAACGTAAATTTTGATTTGTAAAATTTGTTGCTGGATACAATATATAGATGAAAAACGACACCCCAGAAGAATTAAATTCAGATCAAGAGATTTCGCGTTTGATCGATGAGGTAATATCATCATCCCTGAATGACGACCAGTATCGCCAAAAGATGCAGCGACGCAAGGAAATACAGGATAAACGTATAGCCAAAGCCATACCAGAAAAAGGGTTAATTATTATCAATACTGGTCATGGTAAGGGTAAAACTACTGCTGCTTTGGGAATGGTAATGCGATCGCTTGGTCATGGATACAAAGTAGCGATCGTTCAATTTATCAAAGGTGCTTGGGAACCTTCAGAGAAGCGGGTTTTCAGCCATTGGCCAGACCAACTAGAATTTCATGCAATGGGTGAAGGCTTTACCTGGGAAACTCAAGATCGTGATCGCGATTTAGATAAAGCCAGTGCTGCTTGGGACAAATCATTAGAATTCATCCGCAACCCAGATTTTAAACTGGTACTATTGGACGAAATTAACATTGCACTCAAACTAGGTTACTTAGAAGTTGAGCAAGTATTAGCCGGTTTAGTCCAAAAACCACCAGATAAACATATCATCCTCACAGGTAGAGGCGCACCACCAGCTTTAATTGAAAAAGCAGATTTAGTCACAGAAATGACCTTAATTAAGCATCCTTTTCGAGATAAAGGGATTAAAGCCCAAGCTGGAATTGAGTATTAAACTACTGACCAGCACCGCTTAAATCTTGACTACAAGCCTGTAAAATTTGCTGCTCATTAGCACTGACGGAATTTAACTGATGATAGTCTTGCAGTGCTATGGAATGGGCGTAAGTGATAGCATTTTCATCAGTCAACCTGAGTATTCTACTAGCTGTTGAAACTTGAGTTAAACCAGCTTCACCCGGAGAACTAGTTACCGTGATTGCCAATTCTCCCGACTTAGCAAGCGTACCCTGAAAACAGCTAAACTCAGAACTGGGCATATACAATGCACCAATTACCTTACCTTGATGTTTTTGAAAGACAATATAACCTTGTCCTAACTGGTTTGGTGCTGAGGACTGACCATAAAGATAAATTCCATCTTTTTCAGGAAAATTTACTGGTGATGTGCCTTGTAATTGTGTTGTATTTGTGGGAATTGTTTTGGGAATATTTATGATTACAGATTGAGATGATAAATTCTTAGAAGCAAGACTGTTTAATTGCACTTGAATTTTTTGTTCTCTAATATCTTTAGGCTGCGACAAAACAGAATTTGTATCACTAAGTTGAATTTGATTTGTATAGCCTGGTAAATGGGCTACTATAGCGGTAGATTTCAGGTTTATTTTCCTCATTTCCCCAATTACACCCAAACCTAAAATCCCACTAGTAACAAGTAGTCTAATAACAGTAAATTTTAACTGACGAGAGGGAATGAATTTAGAAATATTGTTAAGCACGTGATTTCTCCTGTAATAAAACTAATTACTTACCTGCAATTCGCTTTAATCTTAACTAAATACTGATATTGCGTGATTCCCTCAAAGGTTTTATATATAAGATCTGGAGTCAAGAACCATCAACAAATGAAGTTATTATAGATTTTTGCTTGCTCATCGAACAATATTAAGCCTTAATAATTTCATGCTTCTCCCCAACAATTAATTCTTTTGGGGTATGGAAAATATATTTTTTACACTAGAAATAAAATCTATATCGATATATCTTGAAATTGACATTTTTAGATGTCATGTTCAGTGTGAAATAATCAGATTTTTTGCTCTATTGCCCATTTTGATACCTTTCGTGATTTGTATAAGCAATAAGCAAATTGTGATCAGCGAGATTGCACCCACAGTCCCATTTGCTTGGCTATTGTTAGCTACAACAGCAAGTCTGGGGATTTCGGACGAGATGAGGGAAAATTATAGGGGAAGTGAAATGCTAATGTCTGAGATGTAGTTAATTTTGACACCACTCAGTAAAAAGCCTGAATCGCTTATGCAACTCACTAGCAGCGAAATCCAAGCTATGGGGCGGGAATTAATGCCCGATTATACCCCCGGAGTGGAAGCCCTAAATAACTTATAAAAAGACAATAATGGTAATATGGAAACAGTTTCCGAGTTTTGGTAAACTTTCTTACGCCAATATATATATTATTATGCGGATTTTCCGCTTACAATGTAACCAGAGAGGGAGATTTGAGCTCAACCTATGGAAAAAAGATCAAAGCCGAAGCCCAAAAATTAATTGACAGATGACCTGATAATTTTACTTGGGATGATTGAAAGTAATTCCTGGAAGTATACCAAATGGTGATGGAGCAGCCACAAACTAACCCAACTCCTCAAATTCTATCTTTAGAAAATGGCGAGCGCTTATCACGCCATGAATTTGAACGTCGTTATGCTGAAAGTCCCGATATTAAAAAAGCTAAATTAATCGAAGGAGTAGTTTACGTTGCCTCACCCTTACGCTTTCAACGTCATGCAGTACCTCATGGCAAATTTATGATTTGGTTAGGAAATTATCAAATTTATACTCCCGGAATCAAATTAGGAATCGAACCCACTATTCAGACTAGATCAAGATAATGAACCCCAACCCGATGGAGTTTTATGAATTGAGGCAGCTTTGGGGGGAAACTCGCGGATAACTGATGATGATTATATTGAAGGCGCACCGGAATTACTAGCAGAAATTGCTGCCAGCAGTGCAGCTTATCAGCTATATGATAAGAAAAAGCCTATAAGCGCAACGGTATTCAAGAATATATTGTTTGGCAGAGCTTAGAAAGTAAATTAGACTGGTTTCAGTTACATGAGAGTGAATATATATCACTACAAACTGATGTAGATGGAATTATTAAAAGTCAAGTTATGCCGGGTTTATGGTTATCTATAACCTCATGATTAGCAGGAGATATGGTTAAGGTCTTAGAAGTATTGCAAGCAGGATTAAATTCATCAGAACACCGGTAATTTCTCCAGCATTTATCATGCTAATACTAGAATCCAAGATTGATAATTTTCAACTTTGATATTCTTTTTAGTCAAATTTATCCTACTTATTAACTGTAAAACTTCAATACCTACAACCTGATTCTGTTCATTAAAATCAAGAACAATTCCCGGATAAACTTCTTCATATTCAATAATTTTTGACTCATCGAGACGCAGTCAAATCATAAGGAAAGTTGTCTGTGTCTTTCACTCACTCATCACCTCTGGATATTATTTCACTGTATCATCCAACATTACAGTAGTTTAACAGTCAAAATTAAATCACTCTGGTAATTTCTCTAAAATATCCCTAGTAATATTCACCCGATATTCATCCTTATATTCAATATATATCTCTAACGCCTTCTGCCAATTCTCTCTCAATTCCCTCTTGCTGCTGTATAGTCTTTTTGTGCTGTTGCTAGTGTTCCTAAAGGAACGTAGGTTAAGGCTTGAGAATATCTATCTCCATATTCGATTTTAATATCCAAAGCTTGTTTATAAGTAGATGGTCGTAATTACATATAAAACTTATAGAGGGTATGACAGCTAGTAGTTAAACTGGTGGAAACATAGTGGAACGTTTTATATTTAATTGCACCTAGCTACTTATAACAAATGACCACTGACCACTGACAACGCACAAAAAAATTGCCCCCTGAATTCAGGAGGCGTACAGCTAAAAGTGTAGACAAGCAGCTGCTTGTCTACACTTTTAGCTGGCAACGTATTCTTTAACATTGGCGCGACGGCGACGTAAATGAGCAAGAGCTTGATGCTCCAGTTGACGGACTCGCTCACGGCTGAGGTTTAAGCGTTCACCAACTTTCGCTAAGGACATTTCATTACCATCTTCTAATCCAAAGCGCAATGCTAAAACTTCACGCTGTTGGGGTGTTAGTTCTGCTAACAGGTTATTCAAGTCTTGGCGCAAGAATTCCTGAGTTGTGTAATACTCTGGTGATGGCCCTTCATCTTCCAGCATTTCTTGGAGTTCGGTATCTTGATTATCACCAACTCGCACATCTAAAGATACTGGTTGACGCGCCATGTTCAGATATTCACGAATCTGAGCAGGTTCTAATTCTAGTTCTTTGGCGATTTCTGTAGGTGAAGGAGACCTTCCCAACTTTTGCGCCAACTCACGTTGCACTTTTTTAATTTTGTTCAGCTTTTCGGTAATATGGATGGGTAAGCGGATGGTTCGACCTTGTTGGGCGATCGCTCTCGTAATCGCTTGACGAATCCACCAGTAAGCATAGGTCGAGAACTTATAACCCCGCATGGGATCAAATTTCTCCACACCTCTTTCTAATCCCAAAGTTCCTTCCTGGATTAAATCCAGAAATTCCATATTTCGCTTTTGATACTTTTTAGCAATAGCTACAACCAAGCGCAAATTCGCTTCAATCATTTTCTGCTTGGCTCGCTTACCTTGTGCTACCGTCTGCTTAACTTCGGTTTCCGATTGGTTAACATGGGCAGCCCATTCTGGTAAACTAGGTTCATGGTCTAGTTTTTTTGCCAAAACTTCTTTAGCGTCCAGCAGCGTCATCATTTGCTGCACTTGCTTCCCATACACAATCTCTTGTTCACGGGTTAGCAGTGGTACACGACCAATTTCTCGCAGATAGGTTCGCACCATATCAGCCGTGAATTTGGTATTCAGGTTTTCAGTTTGCGTGTTAACAGTAGGCATTGGCGCGTTATCCTCTACTCCCTAAACACAAGGAATCTTTTCTCAACTAGAGTGAATTGAGAAGGGTGGCATAAACATCACTCGACAGAGGTGAGCTACTATAAGCAATTAATTTATATAGCTGTTGTCAAGACGGTATTACCCTGGGATGGGTTTCCCTACCCTTCCTCAATTTTGGAAAATCTTAGAAGCACACTGGTTTGTTTTCAAGAATTCTTTTTTCCTTCAGTCGCTGACAGCAACTGTAAAACACGAAGTCAGTATGAGTATTACTTTTCAATGGTACGGCAAGTTTGGCAGATAGTAAAGAGAAACAGATAAATCTTTCTATTATAAACCAAAGTGTGCTGTGTGTTAAAGCTGATTTTGAAGTTCCTTAAAAAGGCTAACTATTTTTATAGTGACGTGAAAAACGCCTCTTCTGTTGCTTATAAGTAGCCGGATAACCGAACTTGTGAGGCTTCCCTGATGGAGGGATGTTACTAAATGGTAATTTGTCAGTTGTCAGGAGTTCAATAGGAAGAATTAATTTTTCCCCTACAGCCTTACACCCCTACACCCTGGGAATTACTAAAAACCTAAGTCGGCTTTGGCTAGTTCTGCAGCTGCAAAAACTTCAGCATCTGACTTGTCTTCCCAAACTTGGTCGCCAATTTCCCTATAAAAAGCTGAATCATAAGGACGGGTACGCACAACCACTGGCATAGGAACAGCATGACCTAACACTAAAGCTTGTTGCTTGGAATCTAACTTAGCCAAGACTGAACGCAAAGCTCCTGCACCAGATACACCTGTAAAAATTGCATCAATATCTTTTTCGTCGTTAAGCAAAGCAGTGATGCGAGTACCAATTTGGGACATAACTTCATTATCTATCCCCGACGGGCGTTGATCAACTACCAAAAGTGTTACGAAATATTTCCGCAGTTCTCTAGCTATAGTTCCAAAAATTGTACTTTGTACCACGGCCGGGTCAAGAAAGCGGTGTGCTTCCTCAATTGTAATCATTAATGGCGTTGGCCGATCTAGAGGATTTTTACTTTGCAGAAACCTATCTGCTCTTTTAACATAATGCTCGTGAATGCGTCGGGTGATCATATTTGTCACCAACATATAAGATAGCATATTTGATTGGGAACCAAATTCCACAACCACATTTTTGCCTGCTTCTAACGATTGTAAAATTTTATTACTATAGTTTAGGGGACTCACCGCCCGCATATATTTCAACCTATCTAAACGTAATAGCTTGCGCTGTAAGGAAGTAATTGAACCTGGATGTCCTGGCTTGTCATTGCAAAAAATCTTAATATCCTCACCTGTCATATTGAACAATTGTGTAATCCAAGATTTTCCCAATTCATTGCAGAGGATATTGGCATTATCTAAAGCTGCATCTGAAAGTCCTAATTCTCTACCACATAATTTAATATCTTCAACTTCAATTTGTTCATAGCTAAGATAGATTTCTTGAGCATCTCTTACTCCCCTACGCTTTGTTGATTCGGGGTCAACGGTGTATACTTCGACTTGACCAGGAAATAATTGTTTTAAACCTTTGACGGTATTAACTTCTTTACCTTCTGCGACTGCTTCCCAGCCATACTCTGAGTGGATATCAAATATCAGGTTAACAGCCGCAGTTTTGCGAATTACACCACCTAAAAGTAAGCGAGTTAGGAAAGATTTCCCAGTTCCAGATTTACCAAAAACGCCATTACTCCGTTCCACAAACCGATTTAAATCAATACAAATCGGTACATCCATATCTAAGGGTTTACCGATAGAGAAGTTTTTTCTGTGGGGGTCATCTTCCCACCCAAATACTTTGCGGAAATCTTCTTCACTGGCTTCATAAACTTGGCTAAAGTGACTAGGAATGGTTTTTACAGGTAGCAATTCGATCGTCGTGCTGGTTTGGGGTTTAAATGATGCTAAACCACTAGCAGATGGAATAAAGGGATTGAGTGATTTACCGTTGGTGGAGGAGAAAGATTCATTAGATTCTCGCGTAAACATCAACATTGGTGAGATGTTGATCATTCCATAGGTACCACTTCCGGCTAAAACTTCTCGCAAAAATGTATCTTCCCAACCAGGAGGGCTAGCAATAATTCGCGCATTTGCAGCACCTAATGATACATCTGTCAGCATACAGAAAAAGCGCGCGCGCACCCCTTGTACCACCAGGAATTTACCCACCCGCATATCTTCTACAGAAATATCCGGGTGTAATCTAACTTCTAAACCCCCAGTTAGAGAACCTTCGATGACTGAACCTAATGCTTGTCGTGCATTCATTGTATTAGTCATTAGTCATTAGTCATTAGTCATTAGTCATTAGTCATTAGTCATTAGTCATTAGTCATTGGTGATTGGTGATTGGTGATTGGTAATTGGAATTAATTGGTTATAACTCTTTCCTCTCACCTGTCACCTGTCACCTGTCACCTATCACCTGTCACCTATCACCTGTCACCTATCACCTGTCACCTATCACCTATCAATTACTTAATCAATTTGAATTGAAGTTGGTGCACTTCCAGCAGCAGGTTTACCTGATAAGGGTTTTCTAAATTGGGCGTAGAGGCGATCACGCCAGGTGAAAAATGGTTCATAATCAGGATTATCCGCTAAAATAGGCAACCCTTTACCTCTGAGAGACTCTGGTAAATCTAAATAAGGCCCTTGTGGAAATTTCAATAATATCGACAATCCCGCCACTGTTAAATCAGCTATAGTTGGTTCATCTCCCAACAGATAAGGACTATCTGATAATAATTCCGTGAGGATTTCTAAATCTTGTCTTAAACTAGCGATTGCAGAATTAATTACATCACGACTAAAACCAACTCCTAAACCCAACACATTCAGAAAATCAGTAGGGACACCTTCAACCATACTTTTGAGTATATCTGGTGTTGAAACAGGTAATAAAGACTTGCGGAAATTTTGATCTTGACTAATTGCCGCAAATAGAGATTTTCTACCCTTAACACCTATTGACTCATCCGCCCAATCTTCCATCAATAAAGCCGCAGCACGTTTTTTTGGATCTTTTGGTAACAGAGGGTTCTCTGGATATTCTGAGTCTAAATACTTAGCTATTTCTGTAGAGTCTACAATATATCTATGGCCATCCTTTAACACTGGAACTTGTTTTTGACCAGTCAAACGAAACAATTCAACTTGTCCAATCCCCGGTGTAACTTCAATTTTACCATACTCCAAACCTTTATAATCAAGGATTAGACGCACCTTCTCTGAATATTGAGATAGTTCCCACTGATATAATTTCAGCATCTTCATTCCTTGTAACTAACTTACTGATTGATTTTACAATTTTATCTTTAGTTTACGATCTCTTTTAGATAGATTGCTAAATAATGGACAAGTCTATTATTAAGTAGGGCCGAAAGAGCAAAAATTAGGGAAATGCCATTTGTACAACTTAAAAGCATAAAATCTGCTGATAATAACTATTCCAATGGACATGATATCACCCGGTTACGTCCTTCATGTTTCGCTTGATAAAGCGCCTGGTCGGCCCGTCGAAGAATACTATCAATATTTTTATCTCCTGTCCTATAACTAGAAACACCAATACTGATTGTGATTGATACTTTTTGTTCTTCAAAAGTAATATACTGATTTTTAATATTTTCTCTGATACATTCAGCCACTATCATGGCTTCATCCATATCTGTTTCTGGCAATAACGCAACAAACTCTTCACCACCAAACCTACCAAAACAATCTGTACTCTGCAAATGATAGAGAACTGTTTTAGTCATAAATATAATTACATCATCCCCTATACTATGCCCATAAGTATCATTAATTTTCTTAAAATGGTCAATATCTATTAAGAGTACAGCAAAAGAAAAATTATATAGCTGACTGCGCTTTATTTCTTGCTCTGCTATCATCAGAAGATAACGACGATTCCACACTCCAGTTAAGGGATCAGTATTGGCTAAAGTTTCTAATTGTTTGACTAATTCTACTTGTTCCTGCAATAAATTCTTCAATTTTTGCCGTGAATATTTTAACTCCAAGTGCATTCTCACACGAGCCAAAAGTTCCGCACTATGAAATGGTTTTGCGACATAATCAACCGCTCCCTTTTGAAAAGCTTGAAGTAAATGCTCTTGCTCCTGACTAGCAGATATAAATATAATTGGAATTTCTGACAACTCTGGATTAGCTTGAATTTTTTCACATACTTCCAAACCATCCATTTCTGGCATCATTAAGTCTAATAAGATTAAATCTGGACGAGCAGATCTCACTCGTTTCAAGGCTTGATAACCATTAGAAGCAAAGCTACATTCATAGCCTACATTATCTAGAATTTTGGCAACGATTTGGAGATTTAATTTTACATCATCTACAACTAAAATTAAGCAATCTTCAGGTTTAAATAGTGCCATATAACAATCCTATATCGGTTATTAACAAATGAGTTATTATCATTAAATTTCTAACAGTTCACCTTAATTATTTTTTCGTAGAATTGGTATATTTAGTCAGTAACACCAGCAAAACAACATCTCTGGAAACATCTAGAAAATAAATTATACAATCCTATGGTATTTTTAAAAGTCCACTATTTCTAAGTATTAGGTAAATAATAACATCTTGAAAACATGGCGGAAAACCCTACTATCTAAATGCCAACACTCGCTTTCATGGATTTGTTAGACTAATGTCACCAGGATTTCTTCTGTCAGATATCTGAATCACGCCAGCAGACGAGGCTATTCATGCTTACAAATACCTTACTTCTCTCAAACCAACTCCCCAGCCTACAATATTCATCAACCACAGAACGATTTGATGAAACTTGGGAAGCGCCTCTGGCAATCCTTTTGGGACTGGGACGTGCCGCAGGTGCGGACTTTATCGAATTATTTTTAGAACGTCGTAACTACATTAGCTGCTTGGCAGAAGACGACATCATCACCAGTATTTCACCTAGTTTAGCCACAGGTGCAGGAGTGAGAGTATTTCGCGGTAAGGCTGACTGTTACGTTAGCACCAATAACCTGACATTTGTCGGTTTAAAAGCAGCTTTAGAAAAAGGTCTTTCCATCCTGGGATTACAACTGCCAGGACCGAGTGCTTTCATACCCGAAATTAACCTAGAATTACTTAGAGACTACGCCACCAAACGTGGTAAAGACGGCTGGCTACCTCTGTGCAGTTCTATCCGCGAAATGGGAGAAATCCTCCTTGAGGGTACTGCCCAACTTAACAAAAAAGCTACTCACATCCAATCTCGCCGTGCTACCTATTTCCGTGACTGGCAAGAAGTCTTAGTTGCTGCCAGTGATGGCACATTTGCCCGTGATATCCGCCTCACCCAGTCCGTCGGCTTTAATATTCTTTGCGCTGACGGTGCCAACCGCGCCTCCATAGGTGAACGTGCAGGTAACACCAGTGATGCTAACTTCCTGAGAACTTGGGATTATCAACAAGCATCCGAACAAATCGCCGAATCCGCAGGTAAAATGCTTTATGCAGATTATGTAGAATCAGGAACTTACCCCATTATTATGGCCAATCATTTTGGTGGTGTCATTTTCCATGAAGCCTGTGGACACCTATTAGAAACTACCCAAATTGAACGCCAAACCACACCATTTGCTGATAAAAAAGGCGAAGAAATCGCCCATGAAAGTTTAACAGCATGGGACGAAGGACGTGCTGATAACGCCTTCGGCACAATTGATATGGATGACGAAGGAATGCCCGCCCAAAGAACATTATTAATTGAAAAAGGCATTCTCAAAAACTTCCTGGCTGACAGAACAGGTTCAGTCCGCACAGGACACCCTAGAACAGGCAGTGGTCGCCGTCAAAATTACACATTTGCAGCTGCCAGTCGGATGCGAAATACCTATATTGATACAGGCAACTACAGCAACGAAGACTTATTTGCCTCCGTTGATAAAGGTATTTATTGCAAAAAAATGGGTGGTGGTAGTGTCGGTGCAACAGGTCAATTTAACTTTAGCGTTGACGAAGCTTACTTAATAGAAAATGGTAAACTTACCAAACCACTAAAAGGCGCTACTCTCATTGGTGAAGCCAAGGAAATCATGAACAAAATTTCCATGTGTTCCCAAGATTTAGAATTAGCTCCCGGTTTTTGTGGTTCAGTCAGCGGCAGCATTTACACCACCGTTGGACAACCTCACATTAAGGTTGATTCCATTACTGTTGGTGGACGATAAAAACAACAAATAAGAATCATCAGATGCACACAGATAAACCATCCATATCATCTGCGTTTATCTGCGTTCATCTGCCGTCGAAAATCACAAATTAATTCAATCATGTCTAACATCCGAGAAATTGCAACTTACGCCCAACAAAATGCCACCAAACTAGGCATTCAAAAATTTGATATTTACGGTTCAACAGTAGACGATACCAGCGTTCAAGTTGACCAAGGAGAACCCAAACAAGTAAAAGCTTCAAATCGTTCCGGTGTCACAGTTCGGGTTTGGAACGAAGAAAATACAATGGGTGTCACCAGTACCACAGATATAGATCCGAAAGGATTAGAATTAGCTTTACAAACTGCTTATGAAGCGAGTTTCTTTGGTGTAAAAGAAAACGTCCCTGATTTTAGTCCAGAAGCGACCATTCCCATCGCCAAAACCACCAAAAACAAAGCACTACAAGCACCTATCTCAGAACTAATTGAAAGATTATTAGTAGCAGAGAAAGAACTATTAGCGGCTCATCCTGCAATTAAAGGAGTACCTTATAATGGTTTGGCACAAAGAGATATCGACCGCTTTTATCTCAACAGTGAAGGTGCTTTAAGAACAGAGTCTCATTCCTTAGCTTCTGTTTATCTTTATAGCAAAACTGAAGAAGAAGGTAAAAAACCCCGCAGTGCTGGTGCTTATCGAATTAAAGAAAATTTAGCTGATTTAGATATTGCAGGTTGTGTAAAAGAAACTGCTGATAAAACTATCAGCCACTTAAATTATGAGAAAATCAAAACTGGTAAATATCGAGTAGTTTTCTCTGCTGAAGCTTTCTTGAGTTTATTGGGTGCATTTTCTAACTTATTTAATGCCCAAAGTATCCTTGACAATCAAAGTTTATCAAAGGCTGATGATATCGGTAAAGAAATTGCTTCACCCTTACTTTCAGTTTATGATGATGCCCTACATCCTGCTAATATCGGTGCAGAAAGTTTTGATGGTGAAGGTACTCCTACCCGTCAGGTAAAGTTAGTAGAAAAAGGTGTCTTAACCAGCTTTCTCCATAGTGCGGGAACAGCTAAAAGGTTAAATGCCCAACCTACAGGTAATGCAAGTATTGGTGCTAAGGTGAGCGTTGGTCCCAATTTTTATCATGTTTTTGCCGCAGCTACACCTGATAGCCTGCATGGCTTACCCATGCAAGAATTAAGCTTAGAAACTGCGGAAAATGTGATTTTAATTGATGATTTACAAGCTCTCCATGCTGGTGTTAAGGCTTTGCAAGGTTCGTTTTCTTTGCCTTTTGATGGTTGGTTAGTTAACAAAGGTGAGAAAATTAGTATCGAATCGGCAACAGTAGCTGGTGATTTCTTGGAAGTCTTGAAATCAATTGTTTATGTAGAGAAAGAAGCAGAATTAACACCAGGAGGAGTTTGTCCCAGAGTTTGGGTGAGTGAACTCTCTATTACTGGAGAGTAAATATAAGCTTCCGGTGGGCATTGCCCACCAATCACCAATTACCAATCAATCACCAATTACCAATTTAATCGTTAACTGTGCCATCAGGAATTACTGCTTCACTCAAATTTGTATGCATCAAATTTGCACTACTAATTTCTGCTCTGATCGAATTTGCCTGACTTAAATTAGCGTCAATTAAGTTAGTTCTGGCAAGATAGGCATCTACTAAATCTGCTTCTGTAAGGTTAGCTTCGCGCAGGTTAGCCTGACTTAAATCTGCTCTACTTAATCTAGCAAAACTCAGATTTGCTCGACTCATATTGGGTCTAGTTAGTTTAGTAACTGCCATAATTGTACCTTGCAAGTTAGCACCTATAAGTTCAGCTTCCGTGAAGTTTGATCTTTCCAACCTAGCATTCATTAAATTAGCACCATTAAGAATAGCACCACCTAAAATTAATATCGCTTCAAGACGCATTATATAAAATTGCTCCACTCAGATTAGCACCATGCAAATCAGCACCCCGCAAGCTTGACTCACCTAAGTTAGCACCACTTAGATCAACTTTATATAAGTCTGCACCAGTTAAATCAGCACCTCGCAAGTCAGCCTTATGGAGTTTAGTACCCCGGAGAATGGCACAGTAAATTCTCTTTTCTTCCCGTAGGTTAGCACCACGCAAGCACGCACCTGTGAGGTTAGCACTGCTTAAGTCGACACCACGCAAATCCGCATTCATTAAGTTAGCATCTAGCATATCTGCTAATGTTAAATTGTCATTACGCTGAGTAGGTTGCTTTAAGCCACAGCGGAACCCAACAGAAGCATTGATCATGTTGGGTTTCTTTGCGTTAACTCAATCTACTTTTGTCTGGTCTGAATCGTATAAATTAAGCCCTACCGCTACCAATAAAATACAACAATGCCATTCGCACAGCAACACCACTCGTTACTTGAGATTGAATTAAGCTAAATTCAGGATCATCCATTAAATCAGAACTAATTTCTACACCTCTATTTACTGGTCCTGGGTGCAAAACTTTAACGTTGGGTTTACAGAGTTTTAATTTATTGCGGGTAATGCCAAATAGTTGATGGTATTCTCTTAAACTTGGTAATAAATGCGCTGTCATTCGTTCTTTTTGTAAACGCAATGTCATCACAAAATCGGCGTTTTCTAAGGCTGGTTCTAGTTGCCAATGTGTAAATAAACGCTGAGAATTTTCTGTGCGTCCTAAATATTCAGCAAAGAATTTAGGTAGTAATGTGGGAGGTCCGGCTAGATAAACTTCTGCACCACTAGCGATTAAACTCCAAATATTAGAACGGGCTACGCGAGAATGGAGAATATCTCCAACAATGGCTATTTTTTTGCCTTCTAATAATTCAATTCTGGGTTGTGCTGGATCAATTAATGTACAAATTGTAAATAAATCAAGTAATCCTTGGGATGGATGTTCATGTTGTCCATCACCTGCGTTGAGGACGCTAACTTTTACACCTAAACGATCCATTTCTTGGGCGATCACATGGGGTACTCCTGCTTCTTTATGGCGAATTACCATAATATCCGTTCCCATCGCTAAATAGGTCTTTGCTGTATCCAGAATGGTTTCTCCCTTGGTCATGGAAGATGTAGCAGCAGCGAAATTTAGGGTATCTGCACTTAAGCGTTTAGCAGCTATCTCAAAACTACTGCGGGTACGCGTTGAAGGTTCAAAGAATAAGTTTGCTACCACCTGTCCCTGTAGAGTTGGTACCTTTTTGGTTCGGCGTGATAATACTTCTTGAAATGAAGCAGCGGTCTGTAAAACGGCGTTATATTCGCTGGTTGTGAAGTCAGCTAGGGAAAGAATATGATGACGAGTCCAGGTAGTAGTAGACATAAAGACTTTGAATTTGAGATTGCCGATTTTATCTAATTGTGAATCAGTAATAAGGAGAAATTCATGATTGCTAATCACCAATTACTCACCTATTAAGCTTGCAGGTGGAATACCTTTAAAGCAATGGAAATCATGCTGAGGAAGGTTAAAAAGCCGATGGTATCTAACATTGTTGTCACTAATGGACCACTCACCAATGCAGGATCTAGCTTTAACCTTTTCAGACCCATTGGTAATAAAGTTCCCAGGGTAACGGCAACCATTGTATTAGTTGCCATCACTGTTCCTGCAATTAATGCTACCCACCGTTCTTGGGGTTGAGCCCAAATTAAGGAAAGTAGCATCATAGTTATACATAACCCAATAGCTGTACCTAATCCGGCTAAAAGTTCTTTACGGAGGATTTTTAAAGTATCTTCGGGTGTGACTTCACCTACACCTAAACTGCGAATAGTCACGGTTAAGGCTTGAATACCCACAGTTCCACCTGTGTTAGAAAATATGGGCATAATTACGGCTAGAACTGGTACAGCAGCAATTACTTGTTGAAAAGGTGCGATCGCACTAGCAGCACCAATATATAATCCCATAATCGCTAACAACCAAGGTAAGCGTTTGCGAATCGTTACTAAAGGAGGAGATAAAGCTTCTTCATCACCACTTACACCTGCCAATTTTTGAATATCTTCTGTAGCTTCTTCTTCTAAAATGTCAATGACATCATCAATGGTAATAATTCCCACTAATCGATCTTCTCTGTCAACTACAGGAATCGCAATTAAATCATAACGTTGCATAATTCTGGCAACCTCTTCCTGTGAGTTTTCTGTTCTCACTTTGACAACGTGGGAACTAGCAATATCTTTAATTAAAACATCGGGAAAAGTAAATAATAGCTGTCGTAAAGAAACAACACTAACTAAAGTGCGATTATCATCTGTGACATACGCATAGTAAATTGTTTCCTTATCTCCATCTTGCAAGCGGATTTTACTTAAGGCTTCACCAACAGTTAATCCCCGTCGCAACCGGACATATTCAGTCGTCATTACCCTCCCAGCAGTCCCTTCAGGATAACCGAGAATCGTCGCAGTAGCTTGTCTTTGTTCGTTACTAAGTTGTTGCAATAGCCGTTTGACTACCCCTGCTGGTAGTTCATCAAACAATTCTGCCCTTTCATCAGGACTCATTTCCTCCACAAGTTGCACCACCTGGATATCGTGGAGAGAGTGAATCAATTCTTCCTGTATTTCTGTGGGTAAATACTCAAAGACATCTATGGCCTGAGTTTTATTCAGTACCCGAAATGCGATCGCCCTTTGTTTTTCAGGCAATTCCGAAATATACTCTCCTACATCTACTGGTTGCAAACTATTTAAATCACATTTCAATTGATTTAAGTCGGCAATATCCAATAAATTGCGAATATCTTGTGTGAGCATAATAAACATCTCCTAATGTCTCCCCCACGCCGGGAGACAATCTCGCCTAAGCGTTGAGGAGGATACTACTGCCATCTGGTGGACTTTTGTCCATAAAATCTTAAAAACTCAATATTGATATTTAATCAAAGCTTTGCTAACCTACAATCGTAACCCGGAATGGGCTGATAGTATAGAACCCTAATCTTAATCTATTGTTGGTAACAATTCACACTAGTATACTTCACACTAGTATACATTCGCCTGGATGTGTGTTCATGGTACATGATTTTACTACTGTAAAACTCTGGTCAAGTCAATCAACCTAAAAAGTTCCTCTAGCATCAAAATATTAAACTATACACAATCTTATCTTAAGAATTGTCCTTTATTTTCTATCAAATTGATCTTAAGTACTTTAATATACGATTTTCAACTGGTTAAGGAACATTTATCTATCTCATGGAGGAATCAACATACATACAATAAATACTAAATAATTAAATATTCCGATCACCTGACGAACTTTAATACTAAAATCCCTCGTTTATATCTGAAAGCGAGGGATCTTTTTATCTAATTAAACCAACATATAATAACAGCTGAAGATTTATCTATCTAAAGGAGGACTGGAGAAATAGCTAATCAATATTAAATATTAAATAGCCCGATTACCCTACCGGACTTTAGCTCCAAACCTCTTCTTGTGATTAACCGTTCAAGAGGAGGCTTTATTAGATCAGTTACCAATTATCAGTTGTCTAATTTTTTATCTAAGGATTACAATAGTTACATAGTCCAGGATCTGCAAACTTTTTACCTTCAGGATATAACTTTTCTTTCCTGAAATTACATTTTCGACATTGATAAATTACCGTCATACTCAAGAAAGTAGGTTGATGACAAATTTCACAGGGTAAACCTTTGATTTTTTCAGCTATACTGAACCCAGGTGTAGAACATTGAGGACAATAACTATTGATTTTATTTAGCAAATCTTGGGTAGCTTTTTTGATATTTCTCATCCGCGTCGGATTATAAAGCGCCCGCATATCTGTTTCTATATGCACCTTTCCATCTAGTGAATTCTCTAAAGCGAAATTTACAGATTCTTGTAATCCTTCTTTTGTCGTGATACCTTTAATAATTTGCGGATTTTCAGGATTTGATTTCTCGAACCAAATAACTAAAGCATGTTCAGGAAAACCAACTTTACTAGAAAATTCTTCTGCTGCTTGTAAATTATTGACAACCTGATGATTAAAGTTTGTATCAGTTGAAAATACCTCACCAATAATTTCTAAGTCATTTTTTTGATCTAAAAAAACAATAATTTCTCTATTAGCATAAATATAAGGAAAACTGGGATGAGGAGCAAAACTACCCTCACTAGCTATAGCTATAGTTTCTCCTGTTATTTCTAAAGCTTTCTCAGCTTTTAGTTTCGCAGTAGCAATTTGTGTATATTGACGTTTTATTTCTCTAGTAAATGTACCAAAAGCATCGGTGTTAACGTTTTGCGGAACTATGACTTGTATTCCTAACTCTTGCTGTAATAATGGGGCAATTACTTTTTCTTTCTGGTGCATGGTTAAAAGAACAGCCACACGGTTATTAAATAATTGCTTCGTCATTGCAGTTGAGACTCCCCGATAATAGCAATATGCTTGGTTTTAAAAGAATTGTAGCTTGAGTTACGCAACAGCACAACCCAACCAAATTAGTAATAATTCAGGTCTAAGGTAGAGCGATTAAAGAAGGTGTATGCAAGGCAGGGTGAACCATGACTTTCATAGGTTGGTCAAAAAACTCAATTAGAGAAACTGCTTGACGGCGACAAGTTTGTATAACCGTCAATCAATTGGTAGGATGTTGGAATAGCTCTAGAGAAAGAGAACCACCACAGACTTTTCGATGTGTCAGTGCTAAACCTAACCTTGGTTCAGCTAAATTATGATCAAGGTCTATTACCTAAGGAAGGTAAAAGTTTACCAGTTTCCCCTGGGGCTTGATCAATGAATGAATGGAAGATTCAACTTTTGGTTGAAACTAGGATGGCCAAGTCAAGAATTTATGAAGGTTTTGGGTTTGTTGGAATAAAGGGTAGTTTTTAAAACCTTCATCTATGAGGTCCATGAATTTTGTGCCAATTTTTTGGTGATTGAAGCCAGGAATCTTGATTAGTGTCTTGAAGTGACGGGGTAGGGTAGATGTGCCTGACATTTATGTTGAGTTGTGACCGCATAACCGTTATAGGCAGTAAAGTCATCAGAACTGAGTACACCAGAGTAACTTGAACCCACAATGGATTCTAATTCGGTAGGACAAGGAGTATCAGACCCATGAAATAAAGGGAAGTCACTATTGGCAACAATCCATAACCATTGTTTCACCCCTTTAACTACCCAGGGTGTTTCATCCCCAAGGATATGAGGCTGGGTTTGTTTTATCCACTGTTTGAGGCTATGAATACTTTAAGCCACTGCACTATCTATTCCTTCATTGGTACCTACTAATGTTCCCACTCCAATTTCTATTTGACCCAGTTCCCACAACAACAAGTGTTGTTTTTCATAGGGTCAATGGCCCTAGTTATTGATCCATCCCAAAAAAGCTTGTCCTGTGATTCCTATATCTTGTCCCGGTACTATCTCTGGTGACCAGTGTGGCCTTTGTATTTCCGCACACACACTGCAAATCCACTTCCATTGGCCTGTCCACCAACTCCCCTACTTGTTGTGTTTGGATTTTTATTGGTTCGCCAAACAATTGCCCCTGACCTCACCATCCACACACTTGCCGTCCCACTATCTCAAATTTATTCTATCTACTCCACCAAATACCTTTCTCCTTTTTCCCCTATGCCCTGGTTGTCCTCCTGGTTTCCGTTTTGGTGTCTGGTTTTCTTCTGGTTGCTCTTCTTGTTTGTTCTCGGTTTTCTTAAGGATGTCTCCCGATGGTGGTTTGGATCATGTTATGGTCTCTAAATATATACTGACCTTGAGTTTCTCTATTTCTTTTTCCAGTTCTACTACTCTATTTCTTAGGTTCTCTATACTTTTCCCCTGGTCAATAATGATTTCTACCAGTTGCTCTGTTCCCAACTGCTTCAATATCTTTCAGTCTAGTTTTGGTGGCAGCTTCTTTTCCATAACTGCTATATTCTCACTCACCTATCACACTTGTCAATACCCCACCACCTGAATCCTTACGGCGATTTTATAAATAACCAAATTGGTTGAACCTGCGGGAAGCAAGCTTATTTCTTGATGTTGTTGGTGAATTATTTCTGAATATTGGACTTTATGATAAATTTTTATTTTTTAGAAATGTTGGGTTTCCTTAGGTCAAGCAAACCTACGGTAAAACATAGTTTTCCAGGAAAAAAAGTTTAGATCTATAGTACAGCTTGGCATAAATAAACCAACCATTCCAAACCTCTGAAAAGCTCACGCCATATACATTACCAATAAGCACAAAAAATTATTTGATGGGTTTTGCTTTCACTCTACCCATCCTAGAAAATCAAGTCTCCTGTTTATCCCTATTTTATACTAACTTTGTGTTTGGGGAACTTGATTAACTTGATTCATTTCCTCTCTACGATCATCTTCTCTTTATTCCGTCTGCGGATTTTGGCATACATCTGAATACTCACACCCATGAAAATCACCAACCCAAAAACCAGCCAAGCAGTGATATCTGTAGGTAGGTTATTCTTGAAAATAGCCAACATGACAATTACCACTAACAACAAAGTCGGTGCTTCATTTAAAGCCCGCAAATGTTGTTCACTCCACTTACATTCATCTGCGGCTAACTGTTTCATCAACCTACCACAATAATGATGATACATAAGTAAAATACCCACAAATCCTAATTTAAAATGTAACCAAGTTTCTTTTAACAAGTCTGGGTTGGTGGAAATAATACCCATGGCCATCGCAACCGTGACTATCATTCCTGGGATAGTGATAATGTGGTAGAGACGCTTTTCCATAATTTGATACTGATTTTTCAGTATCGTTTTAGCTGGTTCTGGTTCTTGGTTCGCTTCGACATGGTATATAAACAGACGCACTAGGTAGAATAATCCCGCAAACCAAACCACAAAGCCGATAATGTGAAAGGCTTTAAACCATAAATAAGCCATGAATCCTAACCTACCTTAATCAATTTACAGATGATTGCATTTACTCTCATTATTGAGGTTACGGTAATTGTTGACAAGGATACAAATTAGGTTAAGAACTCTAAATAGTTTGTCATTCTCAACGCGGTTATCATTGAAATGGAATAGTAATTTGCTTATTCTCCATACCATTCAATACTCAGATCTTGCCAATTAGGATTGATAGATTAAATTAGTAATATTTTATTCGTTCTTAACCATCCTTTTATCTGTTTCTCACGTTTGATAGCTGCTTGAATATCTGAAGTTTTTTTCATAGAATACGAGCTTAGTAATATTTTACTTTTCAGTAAATTCTGGTATAAGTTCTTATTTATCCTCGTATATTCTGCGATGTAAATTATTGGTGACACCTATGTATAAGCTTTTTGATTTGTTACTGATTATGTAGACATAATATCCTACCTTCCGCACCCTAACTGTACCCTAACTGTCACAGATAGTAGTACATATGAACTAAGGCTCCTGCAAGGAAGAAAAGGCTTAATGAGAATAGTATCATTAAAATGGCAATAGAGTGAGAGAATAAAGTTTTGTAAACAAGATAAAAGAAAAGAAAATTTAATGATTTAAAAATTAAATTAGAACAGAAGAAGAAATGATTGAATCACAACAGGAGTTGTGGATAATTCTTTTGTGAAATCAAAGCTTCAAAAAATGGAAATTCAAAACCTAGACCATTTAGGCATAGTAGCAGGAATAATAGACGCCATAGGAGTAGTAGAAATAATCCTTGAAATTGGAGAGAAAGTAAGTCCGGGTCATGTAGTAAAACCCATGATAATCAACGGGTTAGGATTTGTATAAAAACCCTTATATATGTTTCCCCAAGATTTTGAAACAATCCCCTGTGACCATCTAATAGGAGCAGGAGTAAAACCAGAACATCTCAAGGACGATAAACTGGGGAGAGTCATGGATAAACTATTTATAAAAGGATTGGATAGAATATTTTTTGTTGTCGCCTTAAAAGCAGCCCCAAAATTTGGAGTATCCCTATGAGCAGGGCATCTAGACTCATCATAAATGCACATACATTGGCAATATAATACCAGCTTACCAGAAGTAATACTTGAGAGTCAAAAAGTAGGAAATAATCAAGAAATAGAAGAATTAGCAGTAAAATCACCAAAAGAAATAACCATCACCTACGGTTATTCTGGTGACCATAGACCGGAGTTAAAACAGTTCATCATAGAAATGATATGTTCAGGAGATGGAGACATACCAATATTTTTATAACTAGCATCGGGAAACCAAGCAGATTCATCATGCTTTGCTAAAATAGCAGTAGAGTACCAAAAACAATTAAAAGTTAACTAAAAGTTAACAGTCTCATAGTAGCAGACTGGGCCTTATATACAGAATCAAGTCTAAAAATGATGAATGATGTCATATTTAAGCTGGTTATATCCAGTGCCATTAAGCGTAGAATTAGCACAATGATGAATATCAACATTACCAGAACCAGAATTTGTTGATAGTAACTTACCCGGATATAAACTAGCTTCAAAAACAGTAAATTATCCAGGAATAGAACAAAGATGGTTAGTAGTGCAAAGTCAAGAAAGAAGAGAATCAGACCTGGGTAAACTCTCACAAAAAATTACCAAGGCACAATCAAAAGCTGTGCAAGATTTGAAAAAATTATCACCAGAAAAATTTGCTTGTAAAGCTGATGCTATCAAGGGGTTATCTAAACTATTCAAACAATTCAAATATCACCAAATTAACCAGAGTAAAGTTACTCAAATCAAATCTAAGAAAAAAGATAGTTCAGGAGAGATATCCTCTGAAATATCAGCTACAGTCTCCCAGAATAAAAGTAAAATTAATACAGAATTCCTGAGGGCATGGCCTTTTATTATTGCTACAAACCTTTTGGATTCCAATGAACTTACCCATGAGAGGCTATTGATAAAGTAAATGTAGAGGGGAGTAGAAAAGGAATATTGGAAGGATAGGATACATAAAATGTAGTGTATTTACATAGCTACTCATGGAACGAAAGTCTTACCTCACAGACTTAACTGATATGGAGTGGGAAATCCTATGGAGTGGGAAATCCTAGCCCCATTGATTCCACCAGGCAAAGAAGGAGGGCATCCACCCACAACAGATATGGGTGAAATATGTAATTCCATCTATTATCATTTGAAAACTGGATGTCAATGGAATATGCTTCCAGGTGACTTCCCGCCAAGGTCAACGGTATATAGCTATTACAGTAAATGGCAGGGCCAGGGGGTTCGGGAAAAATTCAACCATACATTGGGTGGTCAAGTTCGCTCGAAATTAGGTAAATCAACACAACCTACCGCGCTCGCCGCAGACAGTCAGTCGGTCAACACTGACCAAAAAAAGGGGATGTGTATGGTTTTGACGGATGTAAAAAGGTAAAAGGAAGAAAGGGGCAGACTTTAGTTGATAGCCTGGGACTTGTGTTGAAAGTTGTTGTTAGTGAAGCGAATGCCCCAGAACGAATACTTGCTGCCTATGCACTAATGGAACTGCTAGAGGAACCCACAGAATTATTGGAAAAAGTCCAGGTTTTATGGGTTGATTCCGGTTATGACGGTGATAAATTTGCACTTGCAGTTTGGTTCATGATTCAAGCTCATGTTGAAGTCATAGGACCTACTGAGCAAGAATTTAAAGTTTTACCACAACCCTGGGTAGTAGAAAGAACATTTGGGTGGTTTAACCAATATCATCGTCTAAGCAAGGATTATGAGCGTTTAACACAAATGAGGGAAGGGTCTATATATGCTCTTATGGCTAGAATTATGCTACTTCCTCTTGTCTCCTCAACATTTACTTTATAAATCATCTCTGACTCCATCTTGAGTGAATATAAAGCTCAACAGTCTTGCCAGAGAGGGTTTGCTTTTCTCAAAGACCCATTATTTTTGCAGACAGTATTTTCCTAAAAAGTCCAGAGAGAATAGAGTCCCTGGGAATGATTATGGGTTTATATCTGCTGGTTTATACTTTAGGGCAACGACAAATTAGAACCCCTTTGAGAGAGTCTAAATCAACAGTAAAAAGTCAATTGGGCAAACCAACTGACCGCCCCACTTTACGCTGGATTTTTCCATACTTTCAGTCTATTCATTTAGTTACACTTAACCAAGAAAAACACATCTGTTACTGGACTCAAGAGAGAGATTTTATTGTGAATCTTTTACCAGAGCATTGTTTTCCCTACTATCAATTACTTACCTAATTTTCTTCTCTATTAATTTAATTTCTATCAGAGAATAACCTAATGTCGTTGATTTATAGCTCTATTTTACTATGTCCATAATTTCTTTTTTTACTTCAATCTATGAGTCTAAGTTATGATTTATCTCTTGAATATCTTCATTTATCTGTTGACTCCTCTGGGGGGTGTTCTTTCTTATTGCTCCTTATTGAGGATAGCTTTTGATACTATTTTTGGTGCTTTACTGTTTCTCCAATGCCTTTTTTCACTGCATATGTTTGTTTTCATGCTCCCTTGGATTTTTTGTCTCCGTAATTTCTCTCTGTGGCACTTTATGGTGCCGAATGTGGGATAATATTGGTTCATAATCGTTAAATTAACAGGCTCAAAGGTACGATATACAAACAAAAATCATTAAAAATGTAGAGACGTTATCCTATGGTAAGCTTCCGCTACATGAAACATCTCTATAATTAGCTAATTTCATCCTGAACGACGTACAAAGGGTAAAACGTCTTGTAAAATCCTTTCTTGATAATTTTCCTGGGGATAATGTCCAAGATTGTTGAGTTTAATTAATTCCCCATCAGGGACAGATTTAACGAAACTTTCACCAATATCTACAGATAACCAAGGGTCAATCATTCCCCATTGTAAGAAAATTGGTCTCTGCCATTCTTTAAACCTAGTTTCTATTTCTGTCATTGCTTTGTCTAGTTGTAAATTTCTAATTGTCCAAAGCAGACTACGACCAGATGAAGAACTTTTTAAGAATGGTTTTCTATAAATATCTAAATCTTTATCTTCGATGAGATAGCAACAACCACCTTCTAAGGTTCTATCCACTAATGATCGGTCTTCTGTCATGACTTCACCTGCTAATCGTAATCCCACTTGTTTGATTTTACAAGGTAATTTAGCAGATGTGAAAACTGGTGTATTTAAAATCGCAATGTTGGCAATTTTTTCAGGATACCGCAATACTAAAAATTCTTGCACGACTAAGGAAAAACGTTCTATTTCTATTGCTTGGATAAAATCATCTAAAGCTTTGATAAATGCGTCGGGAGTGTACGCAGAATCCTGTTTTTCGGGTTTACTAGAAAAGCCGTAACCAATCCAATCTGGTGTGAGCACTCTTGTTCCTTGTGCTGCCAATGCTGGTATAATATTTCTCCAGCTATAAGTTTGTGGAACTATGCCATGTAGCAATACCACTGGTAATAAGTCACTTTTAGCAATCGCTTCAGCTTCCCGATAGAACCATTCTAATCAATTTACTGTTATTTTGTGTTCTTGAATTGACACTTTATTTTCCTATCCTGAAAATGCAACAGCATCGCACAGATGCCTTAATACTGAATTGTCTTTTATCATCCTACAAATAGGTAAGAGAATTTTTACGAAAAGTCTCGCATTATAAGAAAGAGAGATACCCTTTGACTTCAATCTCAAAACCTGATCTGCTAGATGTGGATAAGGAAGAACTATCATCAAATATTTTATCTAAATCAGGATTTACAGGGTTTAAGGTTCTACAGAATTAAATTAAAAATAATATTAATTAACCCGTCACCTATCACCTGTGACCTGCTATTAGGAACCTTAAGAAATGATCATATTCTGCACTGCTAAAGCTGTGGCAGGTGCGAGTAAAACACCGTTGCGATAGTGACCAGTAGCCAACAAGACATTGCTAAAACCAGGAAGTTTATCAATCACAGGTGCTGGACGATTTTCGGGACGGGGACGTAAACCAGACCAAGTGCGGACAACTTTGGCTGAAGCTAAATCTGGACAAAATGCGAGCGCTTGTTTTTGCAAAGATTCCAGCAACTCTTTGTTTGCAAATATCTCATCTGCATCATTGGGAAATTCAACCGTTGCACCCACCCAATAATCACCACTACCCATAGGTACAAGATGGATATCATTACCAGTAATCACTGGTTGAAAATCAGGATTTCCTAAAATTCGTCCTAAACTGAGGTATAAGGCTTGCCCTAAAACCGGACGGATATGCACCTTGTGATTTAATTGTGCAGTTATGGCAGTTGAACCCAAGCCAGCAGCGACAATAAACCAGTCAGCGTTAACTGTACCCTCTGAAGTTTCAATAGATTTAAGTTGCTCAGTAAATCTCGGTAATATCTGTATTAATTGAGAAGATGGAGCTTGTTTATTGTTTACAGCCACACCAAATTTAAATTTTACGCCATTGCGTTGAGCCGCATCGACAAAAGCTAATGTTAAAGCTGTAGGATTTAGTTGACGGTCTTGAGGAGAGTAGACAGCACCAATAATAGTGGGATGATTAATTTGTGGACAAAATTTCTGAAGTTTATCTTTGTCCCAAACAGCTAACTGCCAACCTTGAGCTTTACGAATTTCCCGCAACTGTTCCCATTCTGTAATCGCTTCCACACCACTGGCTAAAGGGTGTTCTGAGTCTTCCGACAACAGCATCACAATTCCCTGACGGTTACAAGGAATTTTGCGCCCTGTAATCCCTTCTAGTTCAGGAATCAAAGTTTCATAACGTTGAATGCTTTCTTGGCGCATTTGCCAAGCTTTACCCTTGATTTTATGGCTGATTACGCCCATTAAAACACCAAGAGCAGCACCTGTTGAAGCTTGTGCTGGTTGGTTTTGGTCGAAAACAGTGATATTTAGACCTTTAACTTGACTGAGTTGATAGGCGATCGCAGCCCCAACTACACCACAACCGATAATTACTACATTCATGACTTTTGTTAACAGAGAGGAGTGATAGGGTGAAGAGTTTTCCCCTTCACCCTATCACTCCATTACCCTAGTGTTTTGTGACTCAAGACTCAGAGTTATTCAGTTATCAGTTATCAGTAGACACGTCCGTTCACTGTTCACTTTTTACTGTTCACTGTCACCTTTTTCTGGAATCAATTGTAGGAACTTGTCAACATCGGCAAAAGCATCTTTGTAGTTACTTAACGCCAGACTAGTGTTACCTATACTAGCCGCTTGGTCAATTTTCACAAGATGACCCAATAAATCCTTGGTAATCTGTCTACCTTTAGGTTGGTCTTGGGGTACTAGGTTGGGGATGACATAAGTCATATTTAGCCTAGCTTCGGTCATGGGGCCATGAATAAAATTACCCACCTTAATCCATTCACCGCTTTGAATCAGGTTTTTCAGTTCTTCTGAGCGATCGCGCACCACCTGAATATCAGGAATATATTCCTGAATTTTCACCAGTTGAGCAGATGTGTAAGATGGAGGTGCAGTAGCAACACTAGGATTGCCACAGCTGATTAGGAATGTGGTCAATAGTACAAGAATCAGTGACAAAATAGAGCGTTGACGCACCATAAACGTAAATTAATTTACTGTTTGTTTGCAGCTTTACAGTGTTATTGTAATTTATCGTTCCAGTCAACAAAGGTTTTTATAGAAAATTCGCCAAACCCCACTAGAAAAATTGTTGTCTCCCCAGTCACAAGGCAGAGTTGTTAGTGCTTAGAGACGTTTTTTATGTATAATTGCCCCAGAAAATATGAGGGAATATTCATTCACACTTGCTAAATTTCCAATCTTCTTGATAAGCTGAAACACTAATAATATAAGCCTTATGGCGGTTTTTCCGTTTTCAAATGCCCCACAGGCCGATGCACGATTAGGAGAGTTTTGACGTGAATGCAGCGGAACAGGCAACAAACCTTGAACTGGCCAGCAAGATTGCTGCCGTAGTAAATTTATTTAAATTTGAGTTTCCTGATGCCAAATCGGATCTTAAACCCTGGCAAAATGATCTAGAAACTAGGGAATTAGTAGATCCAGATTCTATAGACATCGGGTTTCACTTTCCCGGAATTAGCAAATCTTGGAGCAGCCGCAGCATTTTAATTCAAATCCGGTTTTATCAAGATTCCATCAATAAATCGCGGCGAGCCATTGGTATTGAAGTATCAGGATTTGACCATCGTGGCCAAGTATGGCGACTTTCAACCGTAGACCAATGGAATTTTTTAGGTGAATCCCTACCCTCCCCTGATGTTGGCGAAAAACTTAAAAAAATTTGCCGGCAAATTTTAGAAGTATTTAACCTCAATTCCCCTTTATAGAAGGCGATAATTTACATCCTCCTACTGCTAGACCCACAAGGGTTAGGGGGGGATTCCAAAAATCATTTCTTGGGTTTCCTCTTTCCACGACTCGACTTACTTGGAGGGATTTCTGGACCCAAGTAGAGGTCGATATCTCCAGAGGTGATTAACCCTTCGACTGCACTCAGGGCTGGCGTTCCAGTGTACCCCACGGTACGGAGTTTTATCTCAAGTATGTTTCGTGCAGCGTTCCAATCTCTATCCTGTATATGTCCGTCATAGGGGCAAATATGAGTTCTGGTACTGCTTCTTTGTTCCTTCCAACTTTGCCTCAAATACCAGCATTGTTACGTCAAACTCATTGACGTAATTATATCACAAGTACGGTTAAAAACGAAACGCCAACCGTTCCAGTGTGGCCGGAGCATTCTCTCGGAAGTTTAGGTAAAGCTAATTTTATCATAACTCCTGACTCCTGACTCCTGACTCCTGACTCCTGAATTTCAATCAGTGGCAGGTTTAAGCCCCCACTGATTATCTTTAATTTTTAACTCCCCGAACGGATTGACAGATTTACCACATAACAGAAATAACTCTGATTTTCTGCCATAAATAAATTCTACAAATCAAATTAATCAACCTGTAAACATTACCAGTGTGTTATCTACCGTCAACACTACACTGAGGAAATATATGCGTTTGCCTAGCCATGGTAAAAAACTCAAATCCTCTATTTTATCTGCTGTTAAGTAGATCATCTTTACGTTTTTTTTGGAACTCTAATATTTTGTGGTTTCTATACAGGTTCCTTCATGATGTCTTATGTTTTAGCTGGATGTAACACTATTCACCCTACCTCAATTCCTGGTATTAAAGACCAAGAAAGATGTCAGAAAAATGGTAAAGTTTGGCGTAATGATAAATACTGGGATTATCAACATAATCCCTCACTTTAATAGATATGGTTTGTAAAGCTTTCAGCAAGTGAGGTTGTTTCCGTTATTTTCCAAGACAATTGCACCAAATGTTGCAAAATAATCACAACCTCTAAGCAAGAAATTAAGTAGAGACTTTCACTAGAACAGTACGGCGTAAATAAACCAACAATTCCACATCTCTGACAGGCTTACAACGTATACATTTTGAATTTTGTTGCGCAGCCTGCTGGAAGCACTATTTTGTTAGCTTAGCTCTTATGAAAGAAGCATTTTAAATTCACGGCGGTACTAGGAACGTCTTTAAGTTAAATATTCGCCTGTTGTCGTTGATAAAGTGACCAATACAGACCTTTTTGTTCCAATAATCCCGCGTGTGTACCCCGTTCAGCAATGATACCTTTTTCCATTACTAATATTAAATCTGCACGTTTCAAAGGTGCAAAACGGTGAGCAATTAAAAACACGGTGCGGTTAGCTGAAACTTTTCGCAAGTTTTGTAAAACTTGCTGTTCTGTTTCACTATCTAAGGCGCTAGTTGCTTCATCTAAAATCAAAATTGGTGCTGAAGAAATAAATAACCTTGCTAAAGCTATTCTTTGTCTTTGTCCACCAGATAAAGCTGTACCTCTTTCACCAACGTTGCTTTCGTAACCGTAAGGTAGTTGGCTGATAAAATCATGTGCTACGGCTAATTTTGCAGCTTCTACAACTTCTTCGGCGGTAATATCTGGATTTCCTAAACTGATATTTTCCAAGATAGAACCATTAAATAAAAAGTCTTCTTGGAGAACCACGCCAATTTGTTGACGTAAAGATGTTAAATCAGAACTTTTGAGATCAAAACCATCAATAAGGATTCGTCCTGATTCAATTTGATAAAGGCGTTGTAAAAGTTTGGAAATGGTACTTTTACCAGAACCACTACGTCCTACAATTCCTACAAACTGTCCTGGTTCAACATCAAAATAAATTCCTTTCAATACGGGTTCGGTATTGGGACTGTAGCGAAAGAAAACTTGATCAAAATTAACTTCACCTTTGAGAGGTGGTAATACTAAACCTGTTCCTGTTTCCGCTTCTGGTGCAGTGTTAAGAATATCACCAATGCGGTCTACTGATAATAGCACCTGTTGAAGATTTTGCCACAACTGCACTAGACGTAATAAGGGTCCTGTGACTCTCCCCGATAACATTTGAAAGGCGATTAATTGACCAACTGTAAGTTGATGGTCAATCACTAATTTTGCACCAAACCAAAGTATTAGCAATGTCGAGAAATTGGTAAGAAAATCACCTATGTTACTGCTAATATTTGAGGTTGTGGAAGCTTTAAACCCAGTGCGGATAAAGCGAGCAAATAAGCCTTCCCATCGTTCCCTTGCGACTGGTTCTGCTGCATGGGCTTTGACTGAATGAATACCCGTGACTGTCTCTACCAAAAATGATTGACTATCAGCACTGCGGTTAAAGGTTTCATTTAGCCAAGTTCGTAAAATTGGTGTAGCAACAATTGTTAAAGTTGCAAATAATGGTAATACAGCTAAGGCCACAAATGTCAAGGGAATGTTGTAATAAAACATCAATCCCAGATACACCACAGCAAAGATACTATCGAGAATGACCGTTAAAGCTGTACCCGTGAGAAATTGGCGAATTTGTTCCAATTCCTGAACTCTGGCTATTGTATCTCCCACTCTCCTAGACTCAAAATAAGCCAAGGGTAAACGAATTAAATGGCGAAAAAGTTGGGCTGATAAACTCAAATCTAAACGCCGTGCTGTGTGGGTAAAGATAAATAGCCGCAGCATACCCAGGATAGATTCAAATATAGCGACTAACAACAGTGCGATGGCCATAACATTGAGAGTGGCTAAACTCTCCTGCACCATAACTTTATCAATGATAACTTGGGTGATTAATGGTGAAGTCAAACCCAACAATTGCAAAGTGAAGGAAGCCAGCAATACTTCACCTAACAATACCCGATATTTCCAAATTGCGGGAATAAACCAAGAAAGATTAAATTTATCTTGTTTGCAAATTAATTCTGCTTGCCATAATTTCCCATCCCAACAAGATTCTACTACTGATTTGGTTAAATATTCACATTCAAAGTTGAGAGGATTGGCAATAATTAAACAATTACCTTTCATCCCATAAGCTACAACCCAACTACTAATAGAGTCAGATTTCCACAGTAGTAAAGCTGGAAATGATAGCTGTCGTAATTCATCCCAACTTATCTGTAACTGTCGGAAAACTAGCCCTAACTTTTCTGCCGTTTCTATCACATTTTTTGGGCGTTGTCCCCGCAGTTGACGTTGCACCCATTCCAGTTGTACAGCAATATTTAAATATTGTGCCACCATGACTAAAGAAGCAGCCGCAGTATTTCCACTTGAGACAAAAGGATAGTTAGAAATTACAGGTGTGGGTGCAGGAGGTAACAGTTCAGAAGGTGACAGTAAAGAAAATGAAGGAGATGAAGTAGGTGAAGAAGAAATTCCTCCTTCTTCCCTTTGTTCCCTGGCACCTATTTTTTCACCTTTCAAATTCCAAAATTCATCAATTTGAGGGTTAGAAAACTTCGCCCACAGTGATGAATTCCAACACACAGTTACTACTTCCTTACTAGCAGCTACAGCTTTGCAATTAATAAATCTTGGCTGACAATCACCAAACCAATCTCCCTCCTGTAGAGTGACTACAGGTTTACTCATTTCATCCCGTAAACGGACTTTACCAGTAACAATCAAAAATTGACATTCTCCTGTTTCTTTTGACCAAATTTTTCCTCCAAGTTTATATTGGTGGATTTCTGACTGATTCTTTAATCGGGTTTGTTGTTGAGGAGTTAACCAGCATAATGGAGGTTGATTCCAGGGTACAGTATCTAGCACATTTACTTGTAGAGATTGATTATCCAGAATATTTAGCTCACTTGTAATTTGACTGTCAGGTTTTGAATTTTCTCCCCTAGCCATTTTTCAAATAACTCATTTTGTAGTGATTGTTTGAATTGAGTATTCTCTAAAGATGCAGGCAGAATGTTTTCTAATCTAAACAAACTTAAACTCCCTTCTAATTCGATGGGTCCTATCAGTTTTCCGGGAGTCGCAGCATCCACAGCCGCCCGCAATATATCCGGTAAACTACCCCTACTAATAGGACCCATCATCCCGTTAAAAATTCGCTCATCTGCTAATGAATACTCTTTTGCTAGTTGTTCAAAACTACCACCTTCTTCAATTTGAGTGTGTAGTTCTTCCGCTAGTTCTCGGTTATCGACCATAATCCGAGAGAGTACCACTCTATCTAAATAAATCTTGCGTTCAATAAAGTATTCTGGTAGTTTTGGTTCTACAATTAACGCCTTCAGTTTTTCTAATTTGAAGCTAAATGTAACTGAAGCATGAAATGTAGCGTAATCACTACCATTGTTTTTTAACCATTTTTGGAATTGTTCAGGATCTGTGAGTTGGTTTTTTAAGCGATAATCAATTATTGCTTGTTCAATTAATGCCGTACTAATCTCGATATCATTTCTGGTTTCTAGTTCTTGTTCCAAGACGTACTGACGCAGAACATCACTAATAAACTGATTCAGTTTACCAGAGACTTGTAAATACTGAATTACTTGATAAAGGTCGATTTGTTCGTCATTGATTGTAAAAAATGATGAAGGTTCCATGAAATAAATATGAGGACAACGCTAAAAATCTATACAAGTTTTCCATTAAATAATAGATAAAACCGCAAGAAATTATGGTTCATAATGATAAAGATTCTATGAATTAGATAGACAAAAAATAAATAGTTACAAAATTTACATAAAAAGTATCAATCGCAAGTATAGGTTATTACTTGAGTACTAGTATATAATGATGCGACATATATAACAGCAGCTCCGCTGTTAACAGATTTTATTTTTCAGTAAAATTTTAAACAAATATACTTTGCCAGATTAAAGCCATAATAGTCGCTGAAATAGCCCCAATCAGTGTATTGAAGATATTTACAACCTCATTGCTAAGCCAAGTATATTTAGATTGCAATGTTGCACCAATTACACTTTCCAAGTTAGTAGCTATAAATGCTGCAACGACACAGAAAACAATTCCTAAGATATCAATTAAATTTACACCCCAAGCCACCAGTGAGATCGCTACTGATCCAACAATACCTGCTAAAGTCCCTTCTAAACTTACTGCCCCTTCTGTACCTCTAGCCACAGGTTGGAGTGTTGTAATCAAAAAGGTGCGCTTTCCATAGGCTTTACCCACTTCACTGGCTGTCGTGTCCGATAATTTGGTGCTAAAACTCGCTACATAGCCTAAACACAGCAAAAACTTCCACTCAGGTAAAAACAACACTCCCACAGCACACAAAGCCGCAACTAACGCCGAACCCCAAACATTTTCTGAACCCCTAGCACCAGAACGCTTTTCCGCAATTCCTGCTGCTTCCTTTTCTGCCATCCCAATGCGCGTTACCCCAGAACCAACAATAAAATAAAACACTACCACTAGATATCCTGTCCACCCTAATGTTCCCCAAATAATTACACCCAATAACCAAGCATGGAAGATACCCGCAGGTGTTAGTAATTTTTTAGGAATAATTGCCACTATTCCCAATAAAATCGTGTTTAGTCCTACACCTACTAACCAGGGATTAATTGAATTAAGTACAGATAACATTGGTAATGAATTATGAGTATTTTCAGTTTTTTATGATACTCGAATCATTTTATTATTTTTGCGAATAATGATAAAATCCAAATTTCTATTCTTCCCCTGCATGCTCTGCTCTCCCTGCCTGGTTTTACCCGTCATTTCTGGGTTGACAGACTAGTATTGTAGGGCGGCCATAGTCCATTATAACTGCCCTGTGATGGGTAATTCCCACTCTATGTATATTTCCGAAATCAAATTTGTCAAATTACTTTACTTAGAGCTATTATCCTTATAATAACTAATTCTGAAAAGCCATGACCTGTTACCTTTCAGGAATTTGTTGATTGGCTACATCAAAATTCCGGAGTAATTTACGAACTACATAATGGGAATATTGTTGAAATGGCACAACCAGTAGGGGATTATGAAGAAGTTAAAGGGTTTGTCACAATCAAGCTCAGTGCTACAATTGACAGATTAGACCTTCCTTATGTTATCCCCAACCGACCTATAGTTAGACCTGATGGCAAAGATTCTGGTTATTTTCCAGATGTGTTGCTGCTAAACTGTGCAAATTTAGTTAGCCAACGAACAATTATGGAAAAAACAATCCATTCTTAGTTTAGGTGCATCAATACCTTTGGTGATTGAAGTTGTCTCAACTAATTGGCGTGATCATTACTACTTGAAGTATGCTGATTATGAAGAAATGGGAATTCCTGAATATTGGATTGTAGATTATGCAGCCTTGGTTGGACGTAATTGTATCGGTAATCCTAAACAACTAACATATCTATTTGTAACTTGGTTCATGGAGAATATCAAATTACTAAGTTTCGAGATCATGAACGCATTATCTCCCAAACTTTTTCTGAATTAAATCTTACTGCTAATCAGATTTTCCAAGCTGGTATGGTATAGGTTGCAAGTCAAGCCAAAGCCAGCATATTCTGTAAGTAAATCAAACTTATATTAATCTAGAGAAAAAATATTAGCAATTTTTATCAATATTGTTTAAAGTTCTACTGTAAACACTCTACTTTCATTATTCGTTTTCTGATACAGAAACGTCAGATTTTCAATCTTTTTGCAAGTAAACTTCCTGTACCCGTTCCAATTCTAAATCAATCAAATAATCTACAGTCCAGTTAGCTTGACGTTGCATAATATGGAAGGGGTAAGTATTAGCTACACCAACAACTTGCATCTGAGCGCGTTTGGCTGCTTGAATACCCGCAGGTGTATCTTCAATAGATAAACATTCGTGGGGTTGTAAATTTAAGTCTGGATAAACTTGATTAAGTCGTTCTACAGCCAGCAGATAAGCTTCTGGTTCGGGCTTACTAGTATTAATATCATCGCCGGCGACGATAATCTGAAAATATTCAGTCAATTTAGCGCGTTCTAGCACCAAGTCTATTTCTTGACGCAAAGCACCACTAACTAACCCTAGTTTAAGATTTTGCCATCGCACCTGAAAAATTAAATCTTCTATCCCAGAATACAGAGGTAGTTTTTCCCATTTTTCCAGTGCTGATACATAAGCTTGAGCTTTGCGGTTGAGCAACTGACTTAAATACTCTTCCGTCAACACTCTACCACGATTTTTCAGCAGGTCTTGAAAACAAGCGCGATCGCTCCTTCCCAGACAAATTTGACGTTCATGCAACTTTTGCGGCTGCATATTTTCCTGCAACAGAATCTCATCTATCAGCTGTAGATGGATTGACTTATCTTTAATGATGACACCATTGAAATCAAACAAAACTGCCTTTAAACTCATGCCACAAACTGGTGAACCCATATCCTCACGAATTATTATGATCTATTTTTGTGCATCTTGATCTTGATCACAGCCTTAATCACATTATCACAGATGAATACAGGAATAATTGAGTATTATCGACAACGGGATATAGCTAAGCTTTTTTATTTCTGGCTCTCTATTTAGCATATCCATTCTTCATCCAACAATGTAACACTCCATTTTTTATGTATTGACAGATAAGTTATTTATGTACATTATACTATGTATAATAGGAGACCGTAAGTCTAAAAATACCATGAACAATGTAATTTCTCGCACTGACATAGCATCTAATGGAAATTAGCTTTTTGAATTTTTCCCCTTGAACTTTAAATTTGTATTATGCCCTACGAACAATTAGGAATTAACACCCCATCACCCGTTTTATCTTGGGCAAATCATCCTTTAGCCTCAGATGGAACCAAAATGGCTAAGAAGCTACATTCTTAGCCATTTGTGTTTAAGCACCTTGCCTTAATGCCCGATGTTCACTAGAGAGGTCCGAAAACTTAGAAAGGAGTCTGTGTCTGGCTTTCCATAGTGTTAAGATTAGGAAGAGCCAAGGAAAGAATCAGGGTTGGGAATAGTTAGGGATAGTTCCTATCGATGAAGATGTTGATGACGAATTCATAACTGACCTGATATCCATTTCATAACTGACCTCATATCCATAACATTTATGAAATGGGCAAAACTAATGAACCAATTCCTAATGTGACTAAACCACAAATAGTTAGTAAGAATTACTTGTGACTAAATTGGGGAATCTAGGGGAAATATTTGTTGAGGTACCCGGAATATTTTTACAAGTCTAATGACCTGTTCAACAAAAATCCCCTTGGTGGAAAACTCTTTATTTCCTGCGTTTTATTCTGAGTCGCCATAGCATAATCGCTATCATATTTTTCTACCTGTTCAAAGAGACTAGCAGGGAAAACATTTCGTAATATCTCTAGCCAGTAATGAAATGTGTCCTTTGCTTCCGTTTTCCATATACCGAAATGCAAACCTAAAACCTCAAATGTTGGCATTTTCCTCCAATAGAAGAAGCATAGACATACCTCTTCTTTTTTCCTTTATCTCTAGTTTCCCTTTCCCCCCTCCTCCTTTCTGATTTATACCTATCTTTTTACTTGCTATGTCACCTTGAAGTTTTCCATGCTACATTTCACCTTGGGCTAAAAAGTCTTGAAACTGATGGTTAGTTATTCCCAGTATTTCTTTTCTACGATGTGGATATTCTTGAATATAGTTAATTTAGTGGATTTTTCTTTTTGGTATACCCTCAAAATTCCCTTCTACCATTTTTCTGATACCAAGTTAATTTTCCTGACAGGTATACTTAGGAAAAGGTGCATTAGTCGGTTCAGTTATTGCTACCAAAGATGCTATTATTCCTGCGGCTGTCGGACTAGATATGGGTTTCTTTGTCGGAGAAACTTTAATTCCTTTAATAGATGGAAAATCATATCCAATTAAAGAATTAGCAGATAATAATAGAGAATTTCCATGAATCAGATAATCGTGCAGAAAATCTTGAATTTATGGGAGCTAATGAGCATTCTGCCTATCACCGTTCTTTACTAGAAAATCATCAACACTGGCAATTTCCAGAAGTTGAAGAAATAAAGAAAAGCTGCTATTGCGAAAAAAGCAGATCCTCCAGAAGGATATCAGTATTATACTGAGCGAGGAACTAAAAATATTCTTCAGTATATGCAGCAGGAACCGGAAAATTTTAGAAATGCCGTTGCAGATAATGGAGTCCGAGGGGGAGGATCGAGTTTTGGCAGAAAGACTCAAATAGGAAGCAAACCATTGAGATAAGCACAAGGAAGGGAAAGGGCTTCGTAGACACTTTCAAGATTCCACTGTGGGCCAGAAATTTTGATCCTTGCTCCAATCTGTTTAATAGCAGATTCGACAGATCCAGAACCAATAGAACACAGTTGTTCAGCTTGGTAGTAGCTGTAGTTAATAATGCCAGTAGGATGTTTTTCGCTTATGTCGAAAGACTTCTTAACTTGTTTGCCTCGACAATTATTAAATAAAGCTTGAATTGGCTCTATCTGACCTTACCACAATAAACTCTCAACAGCTTGGAGACGCCTTAAAAAACCACTAATTTGATAAAGATTCTCTTTGAGGTGATACCAATCCAAAATTTCCAAAGGTTTGGATTTTTCAGTTCCAAACTCTTTAACTAAATTCCAAACTCCATCATGACCATCCCCCAAACACACAAGGGGGTTAACTAAAGACTGGCTACTAACATAATCAACTTATGATTTATTAGTTGTTATCAAAAAATGCGCCATCATAAATTCCTTGTAGACGAAGGGTTTTTATAGTCTCGCCAGTACCAGCCTGGTTGTGGTTTGCCCCTAGTCGTACTTTTCCACCATCCACCCTCACTTCACAGACAGCTTGTTTTCCTTGTGGTAGCTCCCAATCTTGTTCCACAACTAGTTTTTGTTGCCTCCTATGGCCAACTTTTACTCCTGTTAATGCCTCAATTTCAACTTCTGCTTGTTGATATGATTCCTTCCTTAGCTGATAGCCTCAAGCAGCACTTTTGAAGTAATGGACTTAATCGACTTCTTGGCTTCAAACCCAGTCTCTTCAACTGTTTAGCTTTTAGTTTTAGTTCTCCTACCAAGGTTTTGAGTTTCCTGGTTTTACCTACTTTCCTTCCGCTTGTTTCTTCGATAAAAAAAGGGCTATTTCTAGACTTACCACTTCTAATATTTGACTCCTTACTGTTTCTTATATTCCTTCCAAGTCTGTTATCTGACTTTTGTCTGCTTCTTTATATAACAATGTTGCCTATTCTCCTAACGGGACGTAAACAAAAATCAAGCCCAAATGTAGCCCAAACTGGCTTGGTAAGGAGGAAACACGTCCGGCTCCAATTTGAACCAATCAATAAATAGAAAAGATATGGCTGTGCTAACCGCTTCTACAGCTGCAGTAAAAGTATTCAAAGGTTTCTTAGCCCACCTTGGTCTTAATCCTCCAGTCCACTGATGGCAAAGAATAAAAGTGTAGGTACAGCAAACCAAAATAAAATGGCGCAGTCAACTGCTTTTATCTCGAACTTGATATTCTTTAAGTCCTAACCATCCCTTGGCTTCCCTGTAAACAACTTCTACCCAATTTCTTTGAGAATATGTATCAACTATCCATTGGGGTGTGACAATTGATGAAGAAACATTGGTCATAAAGTAGTCAATATCAGTGGCTTGAGAGAAGGTAGAAGTGTTGATGAATATAGCAATATTGCCCTTTCCACTTAAGGCTGATATTTCTACTTCTTTAGTTACTACCCATAATGTTTTGGGTTGATCTAACTCCAGTTCAATTTCTGTAAAAGCCTCTTGGGGTAAACTTTGTGCTAATTCATCTAACCTAATTATTTGTGGACTATCCTCTTGTTCACTGGCAAGGACTTTGGGATTTTTAGCTAATCCTTCTCAATACTTTCAATTCCGATTCTCTATCTTTCAATAAGAAAGATGTATTGTGGCCATATCCAGCATCTATAATTACTATTCCTGGTTGATTACCACGGCTTAAGGTTAGATCTATTAATTTAATTCCTAACTCAGGTTTATTCTCAAATAGAGGGTCTTGTTTCCCTTTGGGTCAAGAATCACCCTGGTGATATAATTCTATATGTAATGGTAAGCTTTTACTCCTATCATATCATATAGATGTGTTGTTACTACTACTATTCCATTGTCCCTTTTCCCAATTTCTCCAATCAATATATAATATATTTTCTTCCTACTCCATCCCTAAAATTCCCGCTTTTTCTATGGTCATAATCATCAATTATTAAGCTAAATCCTCTGGTGATTCTCCTCTGACTACACTTGTTCATAATCTCTACCCGACGCTCATTGACTTGGGAACTGGACCAAGGTGCTTCATTTAAAACGTGGTGTAATCGGTGGTAGGTCACCCCTAGGGCATTCTCTGCCATTTGAAATAGGTTTTTTCTCTCACTTTCACCCAATCATCCCCCTAAATCATGTCTAAACTCTCTTCTTTCCCCTTGATGAGTAAATACATCATCAAACCTTTAACACCATGTTTCAAACCATGGTGCCATTGCTGGGGCAGTGGTTTCTTTCATCAGCTTCTTGGAACGTGAAAGCTACACCGAAAGCCCATTATACTCCTTTTTACTCTTAACTTTTGTTTAAGTCCCGCTAGTCCACTTCCTCCAGTGCCTGAAATTAATATGGATCAGGAGATGTGGCAAATACTATCTCAAGCATATTTACCATTAGGTCGTCTAGATGGTTCTACAGATGCCTTGCCTAACCCAGATTTATTTGTATTTATGTATGTTTGGAAAGAAGCTGTTCTTTCTAGTCAGATTGAGGGTACACCAGCCTCACTAATGGATGTTTTAGAATTTGGAGCTAAAGCACTAGAACCGATAATCCTCAAGATTTAGCTGAGGTAGTTAACTATATCATCGCAGCTGTTAATCATGGTCTTGAAAAATTGGCGGATTTACCTATATCGCTGAGACTAACTCGGGAAATTCACCAGGAGTTAATAAGATGTATTTGAATATTCTTGATAATATTCCCTAGCAGCTAAACTCAATTGTATTTTTACATATGTAGTGTGAGACCCGTACTTCCCTGACAGGTTTTCATCACTCTACATCAAAGTTGAACTGGATACAATCAAGACATAGCTAAACTAATGCTGTTATCTAGTCAAAACTAAACAAAATTATGCAGCATTAACAGGAGATATCAATATGGGAAACCAAATGAAAACTGCTGCTTTGTTAGCAGCACTTAGTGGCTTATTAATTGCAATTAGTTATTGGGTAATTGGTGGTAGTAGTGGCTTAATCATCGGCATTGGATTAGCAGCAGTTACAAACCTATTTTCTTGGTATCAATCTGATAAGATTGCTTTGGCAGTTTATAACGCCCAACCTGTTAGCGAAGCCCAAGCACCTGCACTTTATCGCATGGTAGAAAGACTGTCGGCCCGTGTTAATATTCCCATGCCAAGAGTTTACATTGTTCCTGGACAAACTGCCAATGCTTTTGCTACAGGAAGAGATCCAGAACACGCTGCGGTTGCTGTTACTGAAGGCATTTTAAATATATTACCAGGGGAAGAATTAGAAGGGGTAATTGCTCACGAACTCACCCACATAATTAATCGTGATACCTTAACTCAAGCCGTTGCGGCTACTGTCGCCGGTGGAATTTCTTTCCTTGCACAAATGTTAAGTTACAGCCTGTGGTTTGGTGGTGCTTCAAGAGATAATGAAAGAGGTGGTAATCCTTTGGGTGTGCTGGTAACAGTGATGCTTGCACCTATAGCCGCGACAATTATTCAGTTAGCAATTTCCCGCACCAGAGAATTTTCTGCTGATGCTGGTGCTGCAAAATTAACAGGTAATCCCCGGGCTTTAGCTAGGGCTTTACAAAGATTAGAAGCTACTGCAAGAGAAATACCTTTAAATGCTAATCCAGCTTTTGAACCATTGTTAATTATTCATCCCATTTCTCGACAGTTTTTAGGTAATTTGTTCTCCAGTCACCCTGCAACTGAGATGCGTGTGGAAGCTTTACTAAAGTTGGAACAAGATTTTGCACAAATTAATAAATAATTTGTGCAAAATAAATATCCGATTTCTTTGAGCGGATATCTGAATACTGGGAAGATCCCCGTCAATCTACACCACTTGTCTGATGCTGGGGAACTCGTCCACCGCAGTTGCTTGCATTAAACAGGGGTTGGAATAGTTTGAAGAAAAGTTAGACAGTCAGCTTTTCCAGGCTAACGCCAAAAGTACCTGTTTGATAATTAACCCAGTTATCAAACATTCTGACTCCTGAATTCCTACTTGTGTTTTCCCTCATGCGAGATGTGATCGCTTCTTAAATCTTACGAAAAACTAGGAATTTCTGGGTTAGGTTCTGATATAGGGATATTAATCTGCTGTTTCTCTTGATTTATTTTAGTCTTCTTAGTAGCACTAATTATAGATAATAATTTAGGTGAAACAAGACAAACAACAGTATTTAACAGAGTCAAAAGTACACCATCTATTAAACTCATGGATAATTCCTCCTTGAAAGAAAATGACTTGTAATATTAATTTTCTGATATTTAGTATGGACTAAAACGGTTGTGTTGGCACAACTGTGAGTTTTTCAATTTCTTTTATTAGATATAAGTTAACTAAATATAGTATTAATATTTAGTTATATAAAGATATATAAATTTAAATAACTTAAGATTGTTTAATCAAGTTTATAAACCGTGAGCAAAATAGAAGGGTAAAAGGTGAATAGTTTTTCCTCTTACCCTGATTTTGATTAATTTCTCTCTCCATCAAAAATATCAAATTAGCCTAGTATGAATGCCAATATTCCCTTCAATTAGGAGAACACTTAGAACAAAAATGAGGACTAAATTTACAGAAATGGCGGCCAGTCAAAGCATAAGCTGTACAATAGGGAAAACTAGTAATTTCTATCCTGGCTTTTTGCAACTGAGAATCCATAGATGATGACTTAGGAAGGTTAGTTTGAGGAGGCAAAAGCATAGATAAAAGCTTGGGTAATGCTAGACAAGCAGCAGCATTGATGACCGTGATTAATACAGCATCCATTAAACCTATAGGTAATCACCTCCTTGAGAAATTATCTAGTACCGCCGTGAATTCAAAATGCTTCTTTCAGAAGATCTACGCTAACAAAATAGTTCTTGCAGCAGGCTGATCCAACGAAATTCAAAATGAATACGGCGTGAGCTTTTCAGAGATTTAGAATGGTTGGTTTATTTACGCCGTACTTTAATAGGAACAAGTAATTCGTAATTCAGATGTAGAGATTCCTTATTTTTAGTCAGAACACAGAATCAACAATGCTTGTAGCTATTGAAGTCATGAAAAATAAAAAACGGCTGTGATTGAGACTCTCGTTTCGACAAGCATTCTGATTTCTGATTCATGATATCTTGCTGTTACTAGATTTCTCGGTTTACGGTTTAGATAATTACGAATTAAAAATTCGTAATTATTTGTCCATTGAGTAACAGGCTCTGCAAAATGCACAGAACAGCAACAAAGCTGAATGATTTCATTTTGTTTAGATAAAACTAGTTTAACATAAAGTTTTGTAAATATGACTGTAATAATTGCGCTATTGTTATACACAGTAGCTAAGTTGCATATTAAATACTGTTATTAGCAATAACAATCCGTTTACTACTCAATCATTGCGTTATGACAAAAATACAACAACCTACTGCTTCTTTTTTATCTAACGTCACCGAGCAAGAATACCGGGAATTACAGCGTTTGGTAGACTATACCAATGTAGATTTGCTCCCAGAAATTTGGCCTTTAGCTGCCAAAAAGTTTGGTAATACTGTTGCCCTCCATAACCCCCACGCTAAACCAGAAGTTAAGATTACTTATAGTCAGTTAGCAGATCAAATCCAAAGATTTGCAGTAGGTTTGCAGTCATTAGGAATGAATATGGGTGACAGTGAAACACCCAACATTGGAGAACGCATTTCCCTAATTGCTGATAACAGTCCGGGCTGGTTTATTGCTGATCAAGGTATCATGACTGCTGGGGCTGTGAACGCAGTGCGTAGCGCCCAAGCCGAACGGGAAGAACTATTATTTATTATTGCTAATAGCGGTAGTACTGTGCTGGTGGTCGAGGATATCAAAACATTCCAGAAACTAGAGAAGGGTCTGAAGGACTTACCTATTAAACTGGTCATTCTTCTTTCCGATGAAACACCACCAACAGCAGAAAATTTGGAACTGGTGAACTTTTCCCAGTTACTAGAAATTGGCAGCAACCACACCTTAGCACCGATGAAACAAAGCCGTGATAGCTTGGCAACCTTAATTTATACATCTGGTACTACTGCTAAGCCAAAAGGTGTAATGCTTTCCCATAGCAACTTGCTGCACCAAGTTACAACCTTGGGAACAGTAGTGCAACCGGAATCTGGAGATATAGTTCTGAGTATTTTACCTACTTGGCACAGTTATGAACGGAGTGGAGAGTATTTCTTGCTTTCTCAAGGTTGCACTCAAGTTTACACAAATTTACGCTCTGTCAAAGATGATCTAAAAAACTTTAAGCCTAATTATATTATTGCTGTACCAAGATTCTGGGAATCAATATATGAAGGAGTGCAAAAGCAGTTTCGTTCCCAGCCTGCGAAAAAACAACAGTTGATTAAATTTTTATTGGATATGAGCCAGAAATATATCCAAGCGAGGAGGATTGCTGAAGGATTGAGTTTACATCATGTTAATCCCTCAGCTGTTGAGCGATTAGGAGCAAAAATACTAGAATTAGCTCTGTTGCCATTCCAAACACTGGGAGAAAAATTAGTTTATGCCAAAGTACGGGAAGCTACAGGTGACAAAATCAAGCAGGTAATTAGTGGTGGTGGTGCGCTTCCCCAACATATAGATAACTTTTTTGAAATAATTGGTGTAGAAATTTTACAGGGCTATGGCTTGACGGAAACCTCACCAGTAACAAATGCCCGTCGTCCTTGGCGAAATTTGCGAGGATCATCTGGGCAACCAATTCCGGGAACAGAAGTTAAGATAGTTAGTCCTGAGACTCGTCAGCCACTACCAGCAGGAGAACGTGGTTTGGTGTTGCTCAGAGGGCCACAAATTATGCAGGGCTATTATCAAAATCCGGAAGCGACAAAAAAAGTCATAGATGCTGAAGGTTGGTTTGATAGTGGTGATTTAGGCTGGGTGACACCCCAAAACGACTTGGTGCTAACTGGTAGGGCAAAGGATACGATTGTTTTAACCAATGGGGAGAATATCGAACCCCAACCTATAGAAGATGCTTGTTTGCGATCGCCCTACATTGATCAAATCATGTTAGTGGGACAAGACCAGCGCAGCCTTGGGGCGTTAATTGTTCCCAATCTCGAAGCCTTGGAAAAATCGGCAGCAAATCAGAATGATAATATTACTGCCTCCAGCGGTCAAAAAATTGACTTAGAGAGTAAAATGATCCAGGATTTGTTTCGGCAAGAATTGAATCGGGAAGTAAAAAACCGTCCCGGTTATCGAGCCGATGACCGGATTGGCCCATTCCAATTGATTATCGAACCCTTTTCCATTGAAAATGGCATGATGACACAAACTCTAAAAATCCGTCGTCACGTCGTCACGGACGAGTATCACGATATTATTGACCGAATGTTTGCCAAATAATTCCATCTGCAAACTATCAAAGTGAACGCGAAATTTTTATGGATGTCTCCAACCCTCAATTGCTTTTAAAACGTGGGGTTAACGTTAAAGTCATCGTTACTCCCCTCTGGAAAGAGGAAGTGCAACAGCAACTACAAGCTCAGATTAATCAACTTGATCAGCAACTGCAACAACTAGATGTAGAAGGACAAAGAGCAATTTCAGCAATTCAAAAACAAAGTTTACAACCACCAGGACCCCAAATTCTCCAACAAATTGACAATATCCAACTTCAGGTTAATCAAAAGAAAAGTGAGTTTTTAGAACAAAAGAATCAATTGCTGCAAAATCTCCAGCAAGTGCAGTTTCTAGAGTTAGATCAAGAAGTCAACCAATTTCAAATGGAAGGCTTTTTTCGAGTAGAACGAGGAGACAACTTAATTAGCAAAATGCAAGTTGAATTAGTGCTGAGGGATGGTATTGTCGAAGAAATTCGCGGCGATATCTAAAATTTAGTCAGTGGTCAGTGGTCAGTTGCTAAGGACTAATGACTAATGATTAATTACAGTTTTGGCTAAATTTATTCTGGGTTGGACTTTTAGAGAAACATTGCACTTGGAATCCAGCCCAGATAATTTCCCAGACTGGGGGTGAACTGACTAAAAGCGATCGCCCAAAGCGGCTCATTTCTACTCGGTATTTAATCGCACCTACAGAATGATTTTGCCCTTGCTTAACTTGGATAATCGTTACTAAAGCTTTATTAGGTTGGGGATATGCCACCTCTACCTGGGGTTTTCCTTGCACTGATGTCACTTCATCCAGGAGATTCAAAGCCAGGGTTGCAGGATTACTGCCTTGGAGAACAGAATTAATACTGTTTAAAGGAATGGTTTTATAATGGGAACGATCAGGGTAAGCCAGCAGTTCTGAAGATTCCTGTTCTATAGATAAAAGTTGCTGTTGTCCATTGGCAGTCCCAGCCATTAATGCCCGTGGTTGATGCTGGATCATATACACTCCACCAGCAGTGGCAAAAACGCTGAAGATCAAAATTAAAAAGAATTTCAACTTTGCCGACATAGTAATAGTATTAAAGGGGAATTTGAAACAGGTTAAGCACCAATTTTGAGCTTTAAATTCAATTCGCGCCCCTAGCCACTGCTAATAAGTAAATTTTGTGTGTGCAGAAGTGGTGAGGAGCATGATTATATATTGACACCCATTGTGGGTTTAAGTTCCAAAGGCAGGAGAATTTCAGATTTTGGACTTTGGACTAGTTTACCCCACACCCCACAGCCTACACAGGAACTACCAAAAAATCCTCATGCCGGGATACAATTTGATCTGGCAACAACTTGTTAAATTCCATAAAATTATTGATTCTGAAACCACCATTATGAGCATTCATGAAGTATTTATGCCCGCGCTGAGTTCCACCATGACAGAGGGGAAGATTGTCTCTTGGGTAAAATCGCCAGGGGATAAAGTGGAAAAAGGCGAAACAGTGGTGGTTGTTGAGTCGGATAAGGCTGATATGGATGTGGAATCTTTCTATGAGGGATTTCTAGCCCATATTATAGTACAAGCTGGTGAAACAGCCCCAATTGGCGCAGCGATCGCTTACGTAGCACAAACAGAAGCGGAAATTGAAGCTGCTAAGACTATGGCTGGTGGAGGTAGTGCAGTGGCTCAAACACACACACCCATACCCGCAGCCCCAACCGTAGCCACAACTGCTACACCCTCTCAAAATGGTTCTAACCATCGGGAAGAACGGTTAGTAGTGTCACCCCGCGCTCGCAAGTTAGCAAAAGAACTCCAGGTTGATTTAAATAACCTTAAAGGTAGTGGTCCTTATGGTCGCATTGTGGCCGAAGATGTGGAAGCTGCAGTTGGCAAAGTTCAGCCACCCACTACCCGTGCTGTCACCCCAACTCAACCGACACCACCTGTTATTCCGGCCCCACCCCCAGCACCTGCAAAACCAGCCGCTGTAACTGCACCAGTTGTTAGCAGTGCTGTTCCTGGTCAAGTAGTACCATTAACTACTCTGCAAAATACAGTGGTACGTAATATGGTGACAAGTCTATCTGTACCTATATTCCATGTTGGTTACACAATTACCACTGCTGCATTAGATAAACTTTACAAGCAAATTAAATCTAAAGGTGTGACAATGACGGCGCTATTGGCCAAAGCTGTAGCGGTGACATTGGAAAAACATCCATTACTCAATGCCAGCTATTCAGACCAAGGAATTGTCTATCATCCCAATATCAATATTTCCGTAGCTGTGGCGATGGATGATGGTGGTTTGATTACACCAGTAATGCAGAAAGCAAATCAAGTAGATATCTATTCTCTATCTCGCAATTGGAAATCTTTGGTAGATAGGGCTAGAGCAAAACAACTACAACCAGAAGAGTATAACAGTGGTACTTTTACCCTTTCTAACCTGGGTATGTTTGGTGTAGATACATTTGATGCGATTTTACCACCTGGACAAGGTTCAATTTTAGCGATCGCCGCATCGCGTCCGCAAGTTGTAGCTACCGCAGATGGTTTATTTGGTGTACGTAAACAAATGAAAGTTAATATCACCTGTGATCACCGCATTATTTACGGCGCTCATGCAGCAACATTCTTGCAAGATTTAGCGAAGTTGATTGAAACCAATCCTCAATCTTTAATACTTTAATGTCACAGGTTAAAAACGTAAGAATTCAGGAATCAGGAGTCAGAATATTTGAGAAATTGGTTAATTATCAAATAGGTATTTTTGGCCTTAGCCTGAAAAAGCTGACTGCTGATCCTTGATAACTGAATGCTTACTCAAAAACTAAATAAATATAGCAGTTGCTAAAATCATTAAAACTAGCTTAAATTCTTCAATCTTGAATAGATTATGCCACCTTGGGCTATGACACAAGAGTTTTAAAAAGCTAACTGCTATATTACTTTTTAAGTTGGAGTTCTTTAAGTTCCAAGTTTTTTTGAATCTCATCAGATCAAATTAAATCCCCAACATTAAAAGTTTTTCCTGTGACTGTTACTATATCAGTTGGTGCTAATTTCCGTCCACGTCTAGTTTCAACTGTACCATTGACTTTGACATCACCATCAATAATCATCAGTTTAGCCTGACCTCCAGTTGAGCCTATACCTAATAACTTTAAAAACTGATCTAGTTTAATCATCTTTCATTTCCAGGTGTAAAATTTGCAGAATATTTGAGTAAATCCTTGAGTTTATAGACATTGATGTATAAGTTTAGATACTGTGTTCGATCCGATTTAGACGTTCTGAGTAACTTTTCATAACTTGAATAGCAAACATTGGTGTTTCTTGAATAACAAAAAGAAAACTGTATTCATTAAGAAAAGCCAGTTTGCAGCTAGTTTTAGCTATAGCTGTATAGTTTCTCTGTTTTATTCCTACGAGTACACCTGCACCAAAAACTTCACCTGCTTGTATTGTTTCTAGTATTTTGTCATGAACTAATATCTCCACTTCTCCTGCGAGAATACCATACATAAAATCACCAGACTGTCCTTCTTCAAAGATGGTTGCACCTGATGAAAATACTTTTGGGTCTGGTTTTCTCTGAAAAATACTGATTTTTGCTACAGGACTTAACATAAAAGTCTCACTAGAGATAAATTGGTCAGAGTAATATAAGCACCGAAAAAAGTATACTATTTTTCTCAGCGTAAATTCTCTTTCCCGTCAAAATCACATAATAATCCTGTATCCTAATTAACTCTTAACTTAGTCATAATCAAGTCCCGCTCATTACTGCTTATAAGTTTGGTCTTGTTAGTAATTGCTTAATTGAGCATCCCCTGTTTCAATTACTATTCATGAATGCCCACCCTTATTTAACCTTTAACGCAAAGAACTTCTTTGAGTATTGCTACTATTTCCACTAAATGAGCTTGGTTTTCCATGACCTGTTCAATGGGTTAATAAGGACCAGGAATTTCATCCAAAACTCCCGTATCTTTACGGCATTCTACACACTGTATTTGGGTAATTAAATTATCAAGTGTATAAACATTTTTGACTTTATTTCTTGACATTAAACTTCCTGCACCATGACTACAAGAGCAAAAACTATGAGCATTACTTTTCCCCTTGACAATTAAAGATTTTGCTCCCATTGAACCAGAAATAATACCATAATCTTCTGTTTGAGCGCGAACCGCAGCTTTACGAGTTACATACACATCTTCGCCAAAATGTACTTCTTTCTCGGCGTAATTTTGATGAAAATTTACCTCTAATAAAGGTTTAGTAACTTTTCCTCCTGTGAGATGTTTCTCGATGATCTGTTTAAATCGTGCCATCATTACATCATGGTTAAAATGCGCGTAATTTTGCGCCCATTGTAAATCTTTCCAGTATGCCTGGAGTTCTGATATACAAGCAACAAAGTAGGCTAAATGTCGATCAGGTAATTTCTCACCTGCCATTTTTGCTAATTCTTTGGCTGTATTAATATCGCATTGTGCTAATTTATTACCAATGTTGCGAGAACCTCAATGCAACATCAGCCAAACGTGGTTCTCTGTATTGAGATAAACTTCGATAAAATGATTTCCTGCCTCCAGAGAACCTATTTGTTTCATGGCTTTGCTTTCTAAGTCTTACACACCACGATGCAATTTAGAAAAATCCCGCCAACGTTGCCAGTTAGTTACTGCTTTCTCTACATCTTTGTTTTCATTGAATCTGGTGGGAATTGCTGCTTAAATATCTAGGCGAATTTTTTTTAGTTTGCCTTCTATTTATTCAGCAGTAAATTGTGTTTTGATGGCACACATACCACAGTTGTGAACAAATATCCCTGCTTTCAGTGCGAAGTTATAATGTTCCGGCACTGTCAAACAATACACATCTTCTTTCTATTTAATTTATGGTAATTAAACTTACAATTCTGTGATTACATTTGTGTTCTTTGCGGCGGTGATTATGCAGTCCAATTAGTATTTTGATTTCTGCACCACAGATTTCACAAGTTTAGTAACGATTAGCAATTCATTGAGACTTTGCTCTCGCTTTTTCACTTGTGTTATATGCCACTAGATATTTCTTACCTCGAACGGGAGCATTCACTATTGGAAGATACACAAGTTTTAGGAGAATATAACGACAAACAAGTGTGGATTAGCAAGCATGAACCAGGAAAAAAGAACGGCTCAAAGTCTGCTTAGCGGGACTGAAACAAAACTTAAGAGTAAAAAGGAGTATAATGGGCTTTCGGTGTAGCTTTCACGTTCCAAGAAGCTGATGAAAGAAACCACTGCCCCAGCAATGGCACCATGGTTTGAAACATGGTGTTAAAGGTTTGATGATGTATTTACTCATCAAGGGGAAAGAAGAGAGTTTAGACATGATTTAGGGGGATGATTGGGTGAAAGTGAGAGAAAAAACCTATTTCAAATGGCAGAGAATGCCCTAGGGGTGACCTACCACCGATTACACCACGTTTTAAATGAAGCACCTTGGTCCAGTTCCCAAGTCAATGAGCGTCGGGTAGAGATTATGAACAAGTGTAGTCAGAGGAGAATCACCAGAGGATTTAGCTTAATAATTGATGATTATGACCATAGAAAAAGCGGGAATTTTAGGGATGGAGTAGGAAGAAAATATATTATATATTGATTGGAGAAATTGGGAAAAGGGACAATGGAATAGTAGTAGTAACAACACATCTATATGATATGATAGGAGTAAAAGCTTACCATTACATATAGAATTATATCACCAGGGTGATTCTTGACCCAAAGGGAAACAAGACCCTCTATTTGAGAATAAACCTGAGTTAGGAATTAAATTAATAGATCTAACCTTAAGCCGTGGTAATCAACCAGGAATAGTAATTATAGATGCTGGATATGGCCACAATACATCTTTCTTATTGAAAGATAGAGAATCGGAATTGAAAGTATTGAGAAGGATTAGCTAAAAATCCCAAAGTCCTTGCCAGTGAACAAGAGGATAGTCCACAAATAATTAGGTTAGATGAATTAGCACAAAGTTTACCCCAAGAGGCTTTTACAGAAATTGAACTGGAGTTAGATCAACCCAAAACATTATGGGTAGTAACTAAAGAAGTAGAAATATCAGCCTTAAGTGGAAAGGGCAATATTGCTATATTCATCAACACTTCTACCTTCTCTCAAGCCACTGATATTGACTACTTTATGACCAATGTTTCTTCATCAATTGTCACACCCCAATGGATAGTTGATACATATTCTCAAAGAAATTGGGTAGAAGTTGTTTACAGGGAAGCCAAGGGATGGTTAGGACTTAAAGAATATCAAGTTCGAGATAAAAGCAGTTGACTGCGCCATTTTATTTTGGTTTGCTGTACCTACACTTTTATTCTTTGCCATCAGTGGACTGGAGGATTAAGACCAAGGTGGGCTAAGAAACCTTTGAATACTTTTACTGCAGCTGTAGAAGCGGTTAGCACAGCCATATCTTTTCTATTTATTGATTGGTTCAAATTGGAGCCGGACGTGTTTCCTCCTTACCAAGCCAGTTTGGGCTACATTTGGGCTTGATTTTTGTTTACGTCCCGCTAGGGATAAAAGCTTTATATCTTGCTGGTTGCTCCACGTAGCGACCCGCTCTGGTAAGGTTGCTCATTATTATGGGTTTGGTTAACTATGATTTATCTAGTTATAATATCAAAAAATATATTGTTTCGTTAATGTACTCATGCGGAGAAAAATATATGATATAAGTACAAAATTCTAAATTCTGGCATTAGCTTTAGTCCAATCCTGTTTTTTGCTGGAGTCAAGATTTCAACTTACCTATTAGACATCTCCAGACATCGGGTATCGACCCTGGCAAAACAAGGCTTTTATCTTCTTCTTTGGAGATGGAAATACACTAGAGAATTTATGACCTGATTCACCAATCAAATTTTTCAATATGTTGCAAGATCCGAATCTGCGCCAATCGTTAGCTATTAGCTTGGGTGCGATCGCAGGTGTTGTAAGTCGCTATTATTTAACATTGTGGTTTGCCCAAAGATTTGGTATCAATTTTCCCTATGGAACTTTTTTCATTAATCTGAGCGGTTGTTTAGCAATGGGATTCTTCACTACTTGGGCTGTCGAGAAGGTAGCAATTATTCTCCCAGAATTACGGTTGATGATTGCAACCGGTTTTTTAGGTGCATATACGACTTTTTCCACTTACGGTTTAGAGTCTCTTGCTTTAATGCGTAGTGGCAATTTATTAACTGCAACTGGTTATTGGCTTGGTAGTGCCATTCTAGGAATTCTTAGTGTACAGTTAGGTGTAATTATTGCTAAGTTTTTTAGGTAAACACTTATTGACAATCTATTAATAACCAGATGTATCTCCAGCAATGGGAAAAGCATAATCGGAAAACAGAGCATAATTATTATGATCGCCTCTAGTTTCTTGATCAAGAACTTGGACAACTTTGTTATAAATATCTTCTGCCTGTTGGGGAGAATTACCAATGCTTGTTAATCCCAATTTACCAAACTGAGAAAGACAACCCATGAGATGAAATACTGTCCCTGTTTCACTTCCACTATCAAAATGTAATCTGTAATGGGCGATAATATCCATTAAATCGTTGGGTAATAATCCCCGATAGCGGTCTTTTTGTAAGTTGTCTGTAGCGACGTAATATTTATGTTTTCCTTGCTGACTGTGAAATAAACCAGTGGACAGATCATAGTGTCCGTTGGTTAATAATTTCAAGGTCATGAATGGGTGAGTTGTACCACCTTTACGGAGATTAATTTCAATTGCTTGAATGTCCCATTTACCATTACCTTGATTAACGGTGACAAAATCAACACCAAATCTTTCTAAGATACCTTTCTCTGCAAGTTTTTTACCTACTTTTAAACCTAATTGCTGTAATTGTACTCGATAATTTTCATCAGCAGGAAAGCGACAACCGAGATAAACTTGTCCGTCTGGACCTCCAAGAATTTGGTCATGGGTGGAGAGGATTTCCACTTTTCGATCTGGTGTGATGCGTCCTTGGACACTGGGAGAAAATTTAGTTTCACCTTCAATATAAGATTCGACGATCGCACCTAATTCTGGGATGCGTTGGGAAAAATTTGTCCAGCTTTCTTGTGTGGCTTGAAACCGCAGATTTGAGAAGAAGCTATAGCTAATTGCTCCTACTCTTTGAGAATGAGAACTTCGACCTGGTGCAACATCTATCAACGGACGGAGATCCAACAGTGCATTTCCTTCTCCAGAAATGCCCTCATTTAGTTTCAGAACCATCCGTTTTAATGTCGGTTGACGTTCCCATAAATCAGCCGCTGCTGTTGCTAAATCCTCTGAATTCCAAACTAGTTCGCTACCCTCTGGAAGAGGGATAGCACTTTGAGCAAAAATTTGCCGACTACCACTTTTTGTTCCCCAAGTCTGTAAATCTGGCGCAGCAGCATACAAAGGTACATTTAATTTCAGTGATAATTCCGCTTCCCAAAATGTGGAATTGTAACAAGTCATAAAAGCTTTATCTAATCGTAAAGCTTGACGAATTCTTTCCAACAAACGAGGACGTTCTAAAATCTTCTGAGTGAGGGGTTTAAGGGAAGCATCATAGGTAGAAAGTAATAATAAGCGATGACGGGCCTGGGAGAATGGTATTCCTGGTAATAGTTGTAAATAATAATCAATAATGCTGGGATGTAGTGGCATTGAGGTTACATAAATTAACCTAGTGCAGGGATTCCGCAAGCGCATCAACGAAAATAGTAATCTTTCTTCATAATGTTCACACCCTTCTATTTTTTGCAGTTCCCGCTGGTCAATACTCAAAGAGGGGATAATTAAAATATCCACTTCACTATTGTCAAATAACTCACTAGTTTTCCAGCGATCGCGTAAAGTTGATTGTAAGCTGCGAAATTTATCAATCTGCTCTAGTTCGGCAATATTTACTGTCACCATATCCCATACCCTCATTAGACCCTAATTATTCCTAATGTTATCTTAGGTATATCCTAAGAAAGACTTGAGATGGAGATCTCCTCTGTATCTTTTTGTAAATTTATATCTGCAACTCCAGGTTATGAATTGATATGAAATGCTTTGCAAGCTTAGCAGGATTAGGTTTGATATTGATATGATAAGTGAATATTCCTGTCAAATATGCTGGATAATTTCTCATTCATAATCTATAGATTTAGACTTTAAATTACTCTTTCCAAAGAGTGATAAAGTTTATTATTAGTTTATTTCTAGAGAACGATAAATAACACCACAATTATAGCTAAATTGAAAGCAGGTGCTCAGGAGAAATCCTTAGCACCAAAATAGAGTTATGTACTTGTTTTCAGTGGTTGGATTAAGAGCGTGTGACATGTGAGGAGGAAGTTTGGAAAGTCGCGCCCATTTGCCATAAATGAGCGCGTTTTGCAAATATCCGGGGTAAAAAAGTCTGAACTTGCAAAGGATTAGTACTGCAAGGCGGAATTCAAAATTCAAAATTCAAAATTCAAAATGAATATAGCAAAAGCTTTTCAGGGATTTGGAATGGGTAATTTATTTCCGCCGTACTGTACTAGTGGGAGCGAAAGCATAAAGTAAACCTTGGGTCGAGATTCTCTATCCAAGGTTTATTTTTAATAATTGCTGATTGATGATTGAGCATGAGATTTACAATAGTGAAATTTGGGGATACTTATTAAGTATGTCAACAAAAAACATTACAACTACCACAAACACAGGCAGCATCTGGTTTAGAGTCAGAAATGAAACCAAAACCCAAAGTAGAAAATGAACCATATCGGGGTAGTGGTAAATTAAAAGATAAAATCGCCTTAATTACTGGTGGAGATAGTGGTATTGGTCGTGCTGTGGCGATCTCATCTGCTAAAGAAGGTGCAGATGTAGCAATAGTTTATCTACAAGAACATCAAGATGCAAACGAAACCAAAAATTTAGTTGCACAACATGGACCCAAGGTAGTATCTATTCTAAGTCATATTACTGAGTAAAAGTTTTGTCAGCAAGCGCTAGAACAAAAGGTACGTGAGTTTGCTAAGCTTGATATTCTCGTAAATAATGCGGCTGAATCACACCCTAAAAACATTGAAGATATTAGGCGGGAGCAATTATAACGCACTTTTATAACTAATATTTTCTCGATGTTTTTCCTTATTAAAGCAGCAATGAAGCACCTGCACCTCCATGAAGGAATTTCTATCATCAATATAAGATCAGTAACAGCTTATAAAGAAAATGCTCATTTATTAGATTATTCTTCTACTAAAGGTGCAATTGTAGCCTTTACTCGTTCCCTTTCACAAAATCTAGTCTCCAAGGTAATTCGTGTTAATGCTGTAGCACCAGGGCCAATTTTGACACCTTAAATTCCCTCAACTCTTCCAGAAGAATAAGTAGAAAGTTTTGGCTCACAAGTACCAATGGGAAGACCCGGACAGCCAGAAGAAGTAGCACCTAGTTTTGTCTTTTTAGCTTCTGATGATTCTTCCTATATGTCTGGTCAAGTTTTACATCCTAATGGTGATGAAATAGTCAACGGTTGATTTTTCCAGGATATAAATAGCAGTTGAGGGAGAAAAAAAGGAGAATAAAAAACCTTTACTCAAACAAATTTTCTAATTCTAGGTTCACAAACCGAGCAGTATTGATACCCCGTTACCCACAAAGTTAGGTATCTGGTTATCTCCTTTCCTCCATTAGAGGGATGAGTTAATTGATTATGATTGATAATCTTTCTAGGAAAGAAAGTATTATCAATCATAACTACATCTATGGTATCCCCAACACAATTGCATGGTACAGAATTAGTAGATTGTGCTAGAGCAAATGCCAAACAGGGAATTAAAATAGCTGCTTATCAATGCGGCTATGGTGATGATATTAAAACGTTTGCTCAAGAACTACGTCAAGCTTGTGAAACGATGAATTTAAAAGTTAAAGAACTCAGCGAACTGATTACCGACCAGGATATGATTTTGACAATGGGTACGGGAGAAATTATTGCTCCTGATACGGCATCAGAACTTTAGTCAGTTATCAGTTATGATATGAGTTAACTGACTCCTGAATTATGTTAAAGATAGCCCCATCAAGAAAACTTAGTTAAGAATCCTAAAAGTTTTTTAGTTCTTGGTGTTATCAGTGTGCATCGATAAGCGTCCGCTGCTTTTTTAATGGCTTCGGCTTGAGTTGGGTAAGGATGAATGACACTACTTAATTTACTTAAACCAATTTTATTGACAATTGCTGTAGTAATTCCCGAAATCATCTCACCTCCATGACTAGCAACAATTGTTGCACCGATAATTTCATCTGATCCTTTTTTGTGGTGAATCTTCAAAAATCCTGCTTCTTGACTATCTGTGATCGCACGATCTACATTATTAAAACCAATCTTAATCGTCTCTATCTCAATACCCAATCTTTCTGCCTCATCTGCGTATATCCCCACATGAGCAATTTCTGGGTCAGTATATGTTACCCGAGGTATCACTAGACTACTTAGCCGAGAACGTCCCAAACCAAACGGAGAAAACAGTGTATTTTTAATGACTATTCTCGCTGCCGCATCAGCTGCATGGGTAAACTTCCAATTCATGCAGATATCACCCGCTGCATAAATATTAGAGTTAGTAGTTTGTAGATAATCATTCACCTTCACACCCAGTTTCTGGTCATACTCCACACCCACTGCTTCTAAATTTAAACCTTCCACACTTGGCACACGTCCTGCACCTACTAAAATTTCATTTACAGTTACCGAATCTCGATTACCATGAGATGAAAAATAAAGTCGTTTTCCTTCCGTCACTGTCACCACTTCTTCTAACTGACAATTGAGTACCAAGCGAATACCTTCATCAGTAAAAACTCGTTGCAAAATATCCGTTGCTTCCCTATCTTCTTTATTGAGGATGTGTGAACTATTATGAAATAATGTCACCTTACAACCCAGGCGTCGGAAGGCTTGTGCTAATTCGCAACCAATGGGTCCACCACCAATGACCGCCAATTTATCCGGTTTTTGTATCAGAGAAAAAACGTTTTCATTAGTTAAATAACCTGCTGCTTCAATACCGCAAATTTCTGGTTTGATTGCTCTTGCACCAGTCGCAATAACAGCTTTTTTAAACTTGAGGATTTGACCATCAACATCTATAGTATTTTTACTAGCAAATTTACCGTTACCTAAAAAAACATCAACTCCTAAATTTTTAAATCTGGCTGCGGAATCATGATGACTAATACCTGCTCTAATTCGTCGTAATCTGGACATTACTGTAGCAAAATCAACATTAATGTGTTGGGAAATATTCACACCTAAATTCTTAGCTTTCCACATTTCACCAATTACACGTGCAGACCGAATTAGAGATTTAGATGGTATACAACCAATATTTAAACAATCTCCACCCATGAGATTTTTTTCAATTAATGCCACTTTTAAACCTAAATCTAAACCCGCAGCACCCGCAGCTACAACTAATCCTGCTGTACCCGCACCAATAACTACCAAATCATAACAATTAGCTGGTTGAGGATTCACCCAATTTTCAGGATGAACATTAGCTACTAGCCTTTGATTATATTCATCCATTGGTAGAACTGTGATTCTCTCAAATTCTAAACTAGACATTAGTATTACCTCTGAATTCTCAAGTATAAACTAGGTTTTTGACAGTTTTTAGGTAAAATATTCAGGATGTTCTCTTTACAAGAGATACCGCTTTAGCAATATTTTGTCAGTTTTATATTTAACATTTTCTAGGAAATAATCCGAAAGAGATCACGGATTAGAAATTATGAATTATTGTAAGAAATCAGAAGTCAGAATGTTTGACAAATTGGTTAGTTATCAAATAGGTATTTTTGGCGTTAGCCTGAAAAAGCCAACTGCTGATGGGTGTTCGCGTACCGTGCCTTTAGGCATTAGCTGAATGCTTACAAATTATTTTATGATACTTCCTTATCTAAAGCTTTCTTGGCTATCCGATTTACATAAATTGTAACTGCAAGGGTGGCCATAAACCCAACTATTCTGATTATCCATGTGAGAGTGGGATTTGTAGGTTGAGACTCTGTAGCAATCAGAGCTAAATTCCCTGCTAAAGAATCTATGTAAACATACATAATTGTTCCGGGAATCATCCCTACTGAACTAATAAAAGAATCTTTGAGAGAAACACCAGTAATTCCCAAACCATAGTTTAATAAATTAAAAGGAAAGATGGGAGAAACTCGCGTTAATAAAACAATTTTTAATCCCTCTTTCCCTACTGCTTGGTCAATAGCCGCGAATTTTTTGTTACCTGCAATTTTCTGAGAAACCTAACCTCTAGTTACAGAACGTCCTACGAAAAATGCTGCTGTAGCACCGAGAGTCGCACCAATAAATACATAAATAGAACCCCAAACTATGCCAAAAACAACTCCCGCACCTAAAGTTAAAATCGCTCCTGGTAAAAAGGGAATAGTAGCAGTAATATAAATGCCAATAAAGGCTATACCTCCAATAGTACCCAAATCGTCAATCCACTGCAAAGCATTTATTAAGATCCCTTGAGGATTAAAGGTAGATGTATTGAGAGATGGCTGTGCTAAGGGAAAGTCTGGATATAATAAGCCAATTATCAATAATGTAAAAGTAATTAAAGTAGTCAGCTTGAGAAACTTGTATAAGTTTCTAATTTCTAATTGATAATTCATAGCTTAAATTCTGCTGAATTTTTCTCGACGATACTACTTACAAATGCGTTCTGGTGAAACACCAAGTAAATAGGCAATGATGATGATTTGTTCCAGTATGGTAGTCATGAAAATTCCCTTTTTTAACCATCTTAGTGGTGATGTATTTACAGGAACATAGGAAATAGCAATTTTACTTAGATACTTTAGCTTATTAATACAAACTCTTCCAGGATGGGTATTTGGGGAAAATTACCAATTTCGTTAAATGCTGATTTGGTTAAAAAAATAGCTTGATCACCTTAGGGTAGTTGGTAAAGATGCGATCACCATTTTACTCCCCACTTTACCAACCGTAACCCCCAATGTGGTGAATCTATCCGCAATGTAAAAGCACCAGCGACAATCCCTGAAGGTTTTAATACTGTGCGAATCATGGCATCAAATCCAGCAGGTAAGCGGGTGTCAGCATAGAGAAATAAAAAAATTTCACCACTAGCTATTGCTGCACCTGTATTCATTTGTACGGCGCGACCGGGAGCAGAAGAGATAACAGTTACACCTAATGATTGGGCTAATACTGGTGTATTATCGTTTGAGCCACCATCAACAACTATAAATTCTAAATTATGACTGGGTTGAGTGCTGGTAATTGCAGCTGTAATATTATTCACTTCCTTGAGAACAGGAATAATGATCGAAATTCGGGCATGATCAAGATATGAAATCATGAATAAGGAGATTGCAGGAATACAGCGGTTTTAATCCTGTTGAGAAACGGATTAAATATTTTTGCTTAGGTACTTACTAAAGCTGTTCCCGAACCTACCATAATCTTCGGTCTAGGTTTACTAGTAGTCTGCCAATGCAATTTTGCTGGGTTAAATGCTCGGATATAAACGCTGCATTTTTTTACGTGCATCCTTGGTTTTAAAACCCCAGTAAACACTGGGTTTTTGTTGATTACGCTGTGACTCCCAAGTAGCAATTTCAGAAGATAATATTTCTACATTAGGAATACCTCGTTCTAAGCATTGGCGAGATAAAACTGATAATTCAATTTCTACTTGATTCAACCAATAAGCGTGTTTAGGAGTATAGTGAAACTCTAATTTCTGAATAATGCGGCGTGCTTCTTGTGGAGAGAAAACTCCATATGAAACACTTGGAGTATGAATGTTTAGGTTATCAACAAGTAAAGGTATCACATCAGCTTGGGGTTAATAAACATCTACTAAATCTTTTAATTGTTCAGCAAAATCAGCTTTTGTCCGATGTTGTGTAACTTCAATATGCCTCCACCCGGCTATTGGTTCAAAAAAGGCAAATAAATTTACAACACCATTGCGTTTATACTCACAATCATAACCTTCAGGCTGATGTGGTTCTGGTGGCAAAGGAAGTCTTACTTCTTCTAATAATTGATATGGGCATTCATCTAGGCAGAGTGTAGGTTTTTTCGGATCATATGGCTCATTGTACAAATCCAAAATATCTTCCATTCTGAACACATACTCTGGGTTAACTTCGGGAATACACCACTGTTCTTTTAACCACGGTTTAATTTCATTTTTTTTAGAGTTTGGCGTATTGTTTCGTCTGAAATGGAATCTATGATACCAACCTTCACTAAATGCTCCGCTAATAATTGCATTGTCCAACGCACTCTTCCTTCTGGCGGATTAGAACAAGCAGTCGCAATCAAAAATGCTTCTTGTTTTTCATCTAATTTTTTGGGTTTTGATGGACGTTCCCCATCCTTTAAAGCAAACTCTAATCCACCAATCACAAAGTTTTCTCTTGTCCTTTCCACCGTGGCAACATGAACTCGAACTGCGGCAGCGCCGTGTCCGTTTCTCCCTCAGATGCCATTCAAAGAATGTTTGCACGGGTTATACTTCTTGCTTTGTGCTTTCCTTTTTTGAGGATTGCTTGCAGTTGTAAAACTTCCTCTTCGCTTAAATCTACAACATACTTTTTTACCATGGTCAACCCCTTTTTTGACTAGTTTATCAATTAGAGGGGCTTACCCAGCAACATTGCCTTGGTGGACTACTAGCTAAGCTAGTGGTGTGGTAATCGCGCATCGTCGTCGCAGCTTTTCTAGTAACTAATGCTGCATAACATTTTGTAGCTTGCACCCAAGATTATTACAAGTTGTTGTAGGCTGAAATTATAAATGTCGCCATAGGATAATACCTGTAGCGGCTTCTTGTTTTTTTATTCTCCATTAAATAGTCTATCAACAGCTACCAAGCTATCTCAGACATTAATTACAGTAAGCTATTTTAGTGCGTTTCTGAAAAATTTACGATGGCTACTGTTAACGACAACTACCTGAAACTCAAGGCTGGTTATCTGTTTCCCGAAATTGCGCGTCGGGTAAATGCTTTCGCCCAAGCTAACCCAGATGCAAAAATCATCCGCTTAGGTATTGGTGATGTCACTGAACCCTTGCCAGAAGCTTGTCGGACTGCGATGATTAAGGCAGTAGAAGAAATGAGTGATCGGTCAACTTTCAAAGGATATGGCCCAGAACAAGGTTATGCTTGGTTACGGGAAAAAATCGCCGTCCAAGATTTCCAAGCACGGGGCGCAGCTATAGAAGCCGATGAAATCTTCATTTCCGACGGTTCTAAGTGTGATACAGGTAACATTTTAGAGATTTTTGGCAAAAATAACGTTATCGCCGTTACCGACCCTGTATATCCCGTTTACGTCGATACTAATGTCATGGCAGGTAACACTGGTGAAGCCAACGAAAAAGGTGAATTTGAAGGTTTAGTTTATCTCCCTGTCACCGCAGATAACAATTTCACAGCAGAAATTCCTTCCCATAAAGTTGATTTAATTTATCTCTGCTTTCCCAATAATCCCACCGGTGCAAGCGCAACCAAGAAACATTTACAAGCGTGGGTAAATTACGCCAAAGCCAACGGTTCAATCATTTTCTTTGATGCTGCTTACGAAGCCTACATTACCGATCCTACCCTGCCCCATTCTATCTACGAAATTGAAGGTGCTAGAGATTGTGCGATCGAATTTCGTTCTTTTTCCAAAAACGCAGGTTTCACAGGTACTCGTTGCGCTTTAACAGTCGTTCCCAAAAACCTCACCGCAAAAGCCGCAGATGGTTCTGATGTAGAACTGTGGAAACTCTGGAATCGTCGTCAATCTACCAAATTTAACGGTGTTTCCTATATCGTACAACGGGGTGTGGAGGCAGTTTATTCTGAAGCAGGACAAGTACAAATTAAAGCTTTGGTAAGTTTCTATTTAGAAAACGCCAAAATTATCCGTGAACAACTCACCAACGCGGGGTTATCAGTTTATGGTGGAGTGAATGCTCCCTATGTGTGGGTAAAAACACCTAATGGTTTATCCAGTTGGGAATTTTTCGATAAATTATTGCAAACCGTCAAAGTTGTGGGAACTCCTGGTTCTGGTTTTGGTGCTGCGGGTGAAGGTTATTTCCGTATTTCTGCGTTTAACAGTAGGGAGAATGTCGAAGAAGCAATGAAGCGGATTACTGAGGAATTGAAAGTGTAATACCATGTGGTGGGCAATGCCCACCCTTGAAAAATTGGTTGATAGCAGAAGGCAAAAGACAAAAGTAAATCCCTTGTCATCAGTCAGTTTTAGCTTTTCAGAATGTCCTAACCGTGTTGTCCACTGCTATAATTCCTACTCCCTTCCTACTAAAAGAATAAACTCATAGTAATGGGGTAGAGGGATAGGATAATGCTTCTGCGTAAGGTGGAATCCCTTCGCCGTAATTCTTACGGGGAAGGGAGTATTTGTTCGCGACAGTGCATATAACCTACTTCTAATCCAAAATCTAAAATCTAAAATTCCAAATTGGCACCGCCAAGGCTGATAAATTCTTTGTTAGCAAAATGAGGTAATGTAAATCTGCACACTTTTACTACCAAGGCAACCCGTTGTTAATACGCAGATCAATAAACTTGTCGTCGCATCTTCCCTATTAATAACCAGCCTCGCTTTACCTAATCTTGCGGCTGCTCAAAATTCTGGAACACCAGGTAAACTTGACTTTTATGTTTTAACCCTTTTCTGGTCTCCTGATTATTGTGCCAAAAATGCCAGGCCTGACCCCCAACATTGTAACCCAGGGAAAAAGTATGGTTTTGTCCTATTAATCTACAATCAAAGAAGCGTGAAGCATTAATTAGTTCAGTAACTGAAAAGCTAACGAGATATTTCCCACAACCTATACTTTTTGAGGCTTATAATATCCAAGAATGCGAAATATCAGAATTTCAAGAAAATGTTTTTAACATATATGCAGAGGCTGAACCTATCGAGAAAATCATCTTAGACACCTTAGTAAGACTACTAGATTTAGTAAATCATCAAAGTCGAATTTTTAAGAATTAATTTGGCAAGTCTAAAGTTGAAGATTTGTTAAATTTCTCAAGAACATTTATTAGTCTATCATCAATTAATTTAGATTAGATGAAATTTCTAGAAGAAGAGGTTACCAATTTTTAAGTATGGGTTTGAAAAGGGTTGCAGAAAAAAATAAATCCCCTTTGACTGAGGCAATAGATAAAATACCTATTACATCTAATTCTCCCATTTATAATCACCAGGCTAATATTTAAAGCTAATATTTAGCATAAGTCTTATTACCATTTAATGTAAAAATACAATCATGCCCAAACTTCCAACTCCACACTATGATAAACTCTTTGCCTGTATGAACAATTCCAGCTTACTTTACTTTTTAGTTTCTGAGTTTCCCGACATAACCCCAGTTTCTATTACCTCTACCCAAATTGATTATGTGTTAATTGTTATAAAATCCAGGCATATAACCTCAAATGTTCGCCAAGAGTACAGAACTCCAGAAACAAGAAAGTTATATAGGCAAGAATATGGAGATTTTATTGATGCTTCAAAATATTATCCTGATGTCTTTCAAAGAATGATTAATAAGACACAAACTTTGATAGATGATACAGCCCCAGGAGTTGAACAAGTTTTGAAGCTAGGAAATTTCTAAATCAACTCTCTACTCTGTGTTTCAAGTACCGAAGTTCTAATTTAGATTTAGATATAAAAAGGCTAAAGATTATACACACCTTTAATAGCATCGACAAAAAGTCAAGAGGTCAAGAACCTTATAAAATCCTTGGCCTATTGCCATAGTTCTCAAGAATATTGAGAATGATACCCTAATATTCTCAATAAATTCTAAGTTGCACTTTTTTGGTAATTCCATATTGGAAAAACTTATACCTCTCCTAATTTAACAAACCTGCGTAACGCTTAAACCAAGCTTAGTTCCAGAAATTTCCTCTCCTTACACTCCACTCCTGTCCTGAAAGAGATAAAACTTTGTATGCTGGTTTAATAAAGGTCTTTATATTTCTTATTAAAGCTGGTGCAAGAGGATTTCCGGTTAATTGTCGATTTGGTTTCGGTTTTTGCTGTCGCTGCCTGCGGTGGACTGCTGGCCGCATTGTTAAAACAACCCGTATTACTCGGCTATCTAATCGGTGGTATGGTTGTGGGTCCTGGGGGACTGGGATTAATTAAAGAAGTCCTCCAGGTAGAAACCTTGGCGCAGTTTGGTGTTGCCTTTTTGCTGTTCGCTTTGGGTGTGGAATTTTCCTTGGCGGAACTCAAGAAGGTGAAAGCTATAGCTTTGGGCGGTGGTGGACTACAAATTCTTCTCACCATTCTCATCACCGTTGTGGTGTGTGGCTTAACTGGTCCTTGGGGAGCTTTACCTGCTAAGGGTGTATTTTTGGGTTGTATTCTATCCTTGTCTTCCACAGCGGTTGTTCTCAAATGCTTGATGGAACGCAATGAAACAGAAACGCCCCACGGCCAAGTAATGCTGGGGATTTTGGTAGTCCAGGATTTAGCACTGGGATTGATGCTGGCTGTATTACCCGCTTTGCATGAACCGGGGGAAGTCATTGGTATCGCAATCCTGACGGCTTTGGTACGCATTGCTTTATTTGCTGCGGGTGCTGTGGTGGCGGGTATTTGGTTAATTCCGCCTTTGTTGCGACTGCTGGCACGAACTGAAAGCCGGGAGTTATTTCTGTTGGGGGTAGTGACTTTATGTTTATGTATTGCCCTGCTAACTGAATATTTAGGTCTTTCTATCGAGATGGGGGCGTTTGTGGCGGGGTTGATGATTTCGGAGGTGGAGTATGCTGACGAAATCCTGACCATTGTGGAACCTTTGCGGGATATCTTTGCTAGTTTGTTTTTCGCTGCCATTGGGATGTTAATTGATCCGGTGTTTTTGTGGAACAATCTAGAATTGATTCTCGGTTTGGTGGCTTTGGTTTTCGTAGGCAAGTTTTTAATCATCACTCCGCTGGTGAAGTTATTCCGCTATCCGTTGAAAACAGCTTTAATTACTGGGTTGGGATTGGCGCAAATTGGGGAGTTTTCCTTTGTGCTGGCTAGTGAAGGTCAGGCTTTGGGGTTGGTTTCCCGACGGATATATCTGTTAATTTTGGGAACTACCGCTGTAACTTTGATGTTGACTCCTTTTGTGTTGCGGTTGGTGCCATTTTTATTTAATTTTGCTGAGTCGATGCCTTGGTTGAAACCCTATTTGGTGGAAGAACAAGCGCGTGATTTTGCGGAAGATTTACCTCTGAAAGACCATATTGTCGTTTGTGGTTATGGTCGCATCGGTAAGAATTTGGTGCGGTTGTTGCAGCAAAACCAGTTACCGGTAGTGGTGATTGATCAGTCAGAGAGCAGAATTCAGCAGTTACGTGATGAGGGAATACCTTATGTTTATGGTAATGGGGTGAGTTTTCATGTGTTGGAAACTGCTGGTGTGAATTATGCTAAGGCGATGGCGATCGCACTTCCAGATCCTGCTAGTATTCGTCTATGCCTGAAACGCGCTTTGGAATTATCCCCAGAATTGGATTTGGTTGTCCGCGCTACCCAAGATAAAAACATTGAATTGCTTTACCAACTTGGTGCAAGGGAAGTTGTACAACCTGAGTTTGAAGCTAGTCTGGAAATGGCCACCTATTTACTCACAGATCTGGGATTATCAAAAGAGGTGGTACAGGAGAAAATGCAGGAAATTCGCAAAGACCATTATTTAGATTTGCGTCCTGAACGTTCTGCTTTGGAGGTTTCCCAGCATTTACAACAAGTAACCCGCGATTTAAATCGTCGTTGGTATGACTTACCTACGGATTCCCCGTTAATTGGCATGACCTTGGAAGAAGCAGATATGCGCTATCTGATTGGGGTAAGTTTAATGGCTATTCGTCGCGCTGATGGGGAAGAGATTGATTATCCCAACAGTCAAGTTAAACTAGAAACAGGCGATTGCTTGTTAGTTGTCGGTGCCAGTGAAAAATTAGCAGCGTTAGCCGAGTTTGCTCAAGGAAACACAGCTGTTCCAGGAGAAAGTAATGCTTGTCAGTGGGTAACAGTCCAAGCTAATTGTCCTATTTTGGGTAAAAATTTGGCAGACTTAACCACTAATGAACAGTATGGAATCAAAGTGCAAGCAATTCGCTGTGATGGTAAATTTATCCGTTTTCCTCATGGACAGATGGAGTTAAAAATGGGTGATCAAGTCCTATTGTGTGGTAGCTTTTCCATACTGAATCAATTCCAGGAAATGTTTACCGCTTCCTGTGGAGTACCCCTGGCAATTCCAATCATCAGAGATGAAGAGACAGAAACCGTCAAAGAGTTTCAATAACAAGGCAGGAGAAAGAATAAAGTTTTTCCCCTACATCTCTTATGAACCAAAATGGGCAGCGTCAGCGTTAGGATCTCGTGGAACTAATCCCCTTTCTATCACTCCCTCACACCGTAGTCTCATATAGGCGATCGCTAGTTTCCAAACGGTCAGTTGCTCATTATCGCCATCTAAAATACATACACAATTGCTATCCTGCCAAAAAACCTTACCTGTGATGACATCACCAGTCACCAGCTTAAATTCCACTGTGGCTTTTTGCTTGATCCAATTTTGCAATAATCTAATGCTGGGTAAGGTCTTATCAAAATCAGTTGCTGCCATTTTTCTTAGGAAATAGGGAATAGGGAGCACAGGAGAATAACCACTGATAACTGATCAATCCTGTTGGACAATGTTTAAATCAGTAGTAACTTATCTTTGATAATTCATCTAGGGAAAAATGGCAATCGAATTTACTAAGTATCACGGTTTGGGTAATGATTTCATCCTGATTGATAACCGTTCCTCATTGACACCAGTAATTACACCACAACAAGCTGTGAAATGGTGCGATCGTCATTTTGGTATTGGGGCTGATGGTGTGATTTTCGCACTTCCTGGACAAAATGATACTGATTACACAATGCGGATTTTTAATTCTGATGGTTCTGAACCAGAAATGTGTGGTAATGGGATTCGTTGTTTAGCAGCATTTTTAACTGAGTTAGAAGGTATATCCCGTACTAAAGACTATTATCGCATTCATACTTTAGCAGGTGTGATTACACCTCAACTTACACATGATGGTCAAGTTAAGGTAGATATGGGTTTACCCCGGTTACTAGCACAAGAAATTCCTACCACCTTTGCACCTGCTGACAACAAAGTAATTAACCTGCCTTTAGAAGTCGCAGGAACAACTTGGGATGTTACCTGTGTCAGCATGGGAAACCCTCACTGCATCACCTTTATCGAAGATGTGGCAGCTATTCCCCTAGAAAAAATCGGACCCAAATTTGAACATCATCCTGCTTTCCCCCAAAGAATCAATTTAGAATTCATCGAAATTGTCAACCGTAATTACTTGAAAATGCGGGTATGGGAACGGGGTGCAGGTATTACTTTAGCTTGCGGTACTGGTGCTTGTGCTGTTTTGGTAGCTGGAGTATTGAATGATAAGTGTGATCGCACAGCCACAATCGAATTACCAGGCGGTCCCCTAGAAATTGAATGGTCAGAAATAGACCAACGAATTTACATGACCGGGCCAGCAGAACGGGTATTCATCGGTAAATTTTAACAAAATTCTGCAAAATTCCCCATCCTCGTGAAGGCGGCGATGGATAGCGGATTAAATACGAAAGTGCAAAAACTAACTAAGTAGGTAAGTGTTAGACGTTATCTTTATAACAAGGCAAGAGGTTTTGGGCAAGTTTTTTGTGCCTTCCTACTTATTTCAGTTGCCAACAGTTTAAAACTGTGAATTGTTGCTTGATGATTCTTAATCGAATTTGTCTTGACAGGCAACGTACCACATCTTAATCTAAAAGAAGCATAATTTTTAGCAGACCCCCGAGGGTTTTTACCATCGGGGGTCTGCTAAAACGCCAGAACCTTGATAATTGAATAGTTTTAGCGTTTCAAAAGTTTCAGTTGGCATTTTTCTGGAGGCTAAAATAGGGTTTCCAGATCAGGTCTGCCAAAATCCTGTCTAGAGTCTGTTCATAGACTCGATTTCACATGGTGGGGTTTATCAACCAAAAATCCCCGTAAGGGGACTGAAACCATAAAGCCATGTGAGGTAATCAACCCCAATTTCCTTAGTTTATCAACTAAAAATCCCCGTAAGGGGACTGAAACCATAAAGCCATGTGAAGTGATCAACCCCAATTTCCTTAGTTTATCAACTAAAAATCCCCGTAAGGGGACTGAAACCATAAAGCCATGTGAGGTGATCAACCCCAATTTCCTTAGTTTATCAACCAAAAATCCCCGCAAGGGGACTGAAACTAGCCATGGAAAAAAGTATTCCGTGCAGGAATTACCAGTTTCTCAATCAAAAATCCCCGCAAGGGGACTGAGATTTATCATTTCTATATGAGCATTATCGTCTTTGAAAGTATCAATATAGATTTAGTAGTAACTACCTCCCGCTTACCAGTTGCTGGTGAAACATTGCTAGGAGAAACATTTTTGACAACCCCAGGAGGTAAAGGTGCAAATCAAGCAGTTGCATTAGCAAAATTAGAAATTCCCACCCTGATGATAGGGCGTGTTGGTAATGATACTTTTGGTGCATAACTAATCAAAAATTTACAAATATCTGGTGTACACACAGAAAATATATTAATTGATAAAAGTGTCAGTTCTGGAGTTGCAGTCATCACCGTAGATCATGCAGGAGACAATAACATAATTGTGATTCCTGGTGCAAATGGGAAGGTTAATCAAGAAGATGTCAAGAAATTATCTTATTTATTACCAATCGCAACATCCATACTTTTGCACTTAGAAATTCCTATTGAAGCCGTCGTTGTAGCAGCCCAAGCCGCGAAAAATGTAAATATCATCGTTATTCTCGATCCTGCACCAGTACAATCTCAATTACCAGATGAACTTTACCCATTAATTGATATTATCACACCCAATGAAGTAGAAGCCAGTCAATTAGTAGGTTTTCCTGTAAATGGAGAAGAAACCGCAGCTAAAGCCGCAAATATTTTATTACAACGCGGTGTCAAATGTGCGGTGATAAAATTAGGCGCCAAAGGTGTTTATTGTACCACTATGGAAGAAGCCTTCTTTACACCTGCTCTTCCAGTTCATACAATTGATACAGTTGCGGCTGGTGATGCTTTTAATGGTGGTTTAGCAGCAGCACTGTTCCACAAACTTCCCTTACGTGAAGCAGTGGTTTGGGGTGCAGCAACAGGGGCTTTAGCAACAACAAAATCAGGGGCGCAGAGTTCTTTACCTGATAGAATTACCTTAGACAAGTTTTTGGGTTAAATTTCACAGAAATGAAGGGGAAAGTTTCACCCAAAATCCCAGAGAAGCAACGCTACAAATGAAGAATTAGAGTAAGCCACAAAATAAATGTCCTGTCTTGTCATGCTGAGTGTAGCATTCGCGAAGCGTGGCTTAAGCCATAGCCAAAAGAAGCATCTCGGAAATTATTTACTATCTCTTTCAGAGAGGTTGCGCGAACGTTCAGAATGATATTAGGTATTTCTTTTTTTGGAGTTCTCTTAGAGAAATTAGAATCGCTCATTCCGATACAGAGTATGGGAATGAATTATTAAAGGTTATATCTTAGACCTGTCAGGAAAATTAACTTGGAGTCAAAAAAATGGTGGAAGGGAATTTTGAGGGTGTAGCAAAAGGAAAAATCTACTAAATTAACTATATTCAATAATATCCACATCCTACAAAACAAATACAGGGAATAACTAACCATCAGTTTCAAGACTTGTTAGCCCGAACTGAAATGTAGCATGAAAAACTTCAAGGTGACATAGAAAGTAAAAAGATAGGTATAAATCAGAAAGTAGGAGGGGGGTAAGGGAAACTAGAGATAAAAGAAAAAAGAATAGGTATGTCTAGGCATGTTCTATTGGAGGAAAATACCAACATTTGAGGTTTTAGGTTTGCATTTCGGTATATGGAAAATGGAAGCAAAGGACAAATTTCATTACTAGCTAGAGATATTAGGAAATGTTTTGCCTACTAGTCTCCTTGAACAGGTAGAAAAACATGATAGGGATTATGCCATGGCGACTCAGAACAAAAGGCAGGAAACAAAGAGTTTTCCACCAAGGGTATTTTTGTTGAACAGGTCATTAGACTTGTCAAAATATTCCGGGTACCTCAACAAAGATTTCCCCTGAACTCCCCAATTTACCCACAGGTAATTCTTACTATTTGTGGTTGAGTCACATTAGGAATTGGTTCATTAGTTTTGCCCATTTCATACATGTTATGGATATGAGCTCAGTTATGAATTTTTCATCAACATTTTCATGGATAGTTCCTATCAGTTACTATTCCCGACCTTGATTCTTTTCTTGGCTCTTTCCTGATCTTAACACTATGGAAAGCTAGACATATACTCCTTTCTAAATTTTTGGACCTCTCTCTTTAGTGAAACTAGAGTTAGAGACTCTGTGATCAGATTCCCCCACGGAGACTGAGAACGAGAAATTCTGAACTTATACCTCTTTCAATTCCCAATATCTTCATTCCATAATTCTGGTTTTTCTGTGATAAATTCATTCATCATTTGTTTGCATTCATCAAGGTTTAAATCAATTACTTCTACACCATGAGAAACCATAAATTCTTTTGCACCGGGAAAGGTTCTTGACTCTCCTGCTATTACTTTTTTAATCCCAAATTGCACCACTGCACCAGCGCATAAATAACAAGGCATCAAAGTGGAATATAATGTTATACCTTTATAATTACCAAGTCTACCAGCATTCCTTAAACAATCAATTTCTGCATGAGTGACAGGATCACCATCTTGCACCCGTTTATTGTGTCCTTTGCCGAGAATTTTCCCATTTCTGACCAAAACAGAACCGATGGGAATTCCCCCTTCATCTCTACCCTGTTTAGCTTCAGAAATTGCCGCTTGCATACACTCATCCATTTGATAAACTCCTGATATGAAAAAACAACTGGTATTAATGGATCATGATAGCGGTGTGGATAATTATTTAGCCACTATGCTACTTTTGACGATGGAACATATTGAAATTCTTGGTATTGTCGTCACTCCCGCAGAGTGCTATATTCAACCTGCTGTCAGTACGACACGCAAAATAATAGATTTAATGGGATTTTCTCATGTTCCAGTCGAAGAAAGTACAGTTAGGGGAACTAATCCTTTTCCAAGTCTTTATCATCATCCACACCCATGTGGGATTCATACCATGTCATGATATCGTCTCTACAATAAGCACTATCTCCACCTACTAAAATCTCAACATTCTTCCATTGTTGACCTATTTGTTTAATCACTCCTTGTAGTTCTGATAATGCCCCAAATGCTGGGTCTAGGTTTGAAGGGCGAAGTTTGGCTGCTAATAGATGTTTTCCACAGAAAACATAAAGTGGAGCATAGCAGTATCCCCCATCATAAGTATTGAAGAAAACCTGCTCCTGATAGCCGTGTACTAAGTCATCAGTGACATCTAAATCCAAAACAATTTCTCTTGGTTCTTTAGCGTAAGATTCTAGAAATATTTTGACAAATAAGCTTTCAATTGCTGATGGAGAATGCCCGATTTTATGGTACACGCTGTCTGCTCCTTGTTCCACATCTTCAGGACAATGTTCCAGGTTCATTCTCTACTCCAATGCTTTTTCCTAATGCTATAGCAAACATCTGGTCATGACGTAATTCTTCGTGGTCATTCAAGTCTTCATACCCCATGACCAGCCCGTATATTCTTTGTTTAATTAAGCTCTCTATTGAATGGTCAATCCGATTTGGCTTTCGCTAATCTTGGAAACATTGTGCAAACTGTGATGTGATTTGCAATTTTCTGTCTATTTCAGCAATTAAGCTGAATCCTGCATCTGCTCTTACTTGTCCACCCTGGAAATTGACTATGACTGGCAGCCATTTTTGTTGCTCAAATTTCAACTGTTTTGATATACAATCTGTTGAAGATGGGGTCATGGTTTACAACTGCTAAAATGCCTGCTATATATACATTTTCGCAGTCATTGACCCCTTTTTTTCATCTTTTTGTGAGAAATCTGGGTTAGTTGCTCAAACAGGACAAGATTTTATGGTGGGGGTATTGCCGTCAGCACGAGAACCAGTCACATTAATGGTGACAGGACCTTTAACAACTGTAGCTGTCGCATTAGAAAAAGCACCAGAGATAGAAGCGAAGATTAAAAAAATAGTTTGGATGGGTGGCGCTTTAAATCTTGCTGGAAATCTAGAAAAAAGTTTAGAACCAGGACAAGACGGTGGGAGGATCGAGTTTTGGCAGAAAGACTCACATAGGAACCAAAACATTGAGATAAGCACAAGGAAGGCAAAGGATTTGGTAGACACTTTCAACATTCCACTGTGGTCCAGAAATTTTAATCCTTGCTCCAATCTGTTGAATAGCAGGTTCGACAGATCCAGAACCAATAGAACACAGTTGTTTAGCCTCGTAGTAGGTATAGTTAATAATGCCAGTGGGATGTTTTTTGCTTATGTCGAAAGACTTCTTAACTTGTTTGCCTCGACAATTATTAAATAAAGCTTGAATTGGCTCTATCTGACCTTACCACAATAAACTCTCAACAGCTTGGAGATGCTTTAAATAACCACCAATTTGATAAAGATTCTCTTTGAGGTGATACCAATCCAAAATTTCCAAAGGTTTGGATTTTTCAGTTCCAAACTCTTTAACTAAATTCCAAACTCCATCATGACCATCCCCCAAACACACAAGGGGGTTAACCAAAGACTGGCTATTAACATAATCAACTTATGATTTATTAGTTGTTATCAAAACATGCGCCATCATGAATTCCTTGTAGACGAAGGGTTTTATTGATAGTCTCGCCAGTACCAGCCTGGTTGTGGTTTGCTCCCTAGTCGTACTCTTCCACCATCCACCCTCACTTCACAGACAGCTTGTTTTCCTTGTGGTAGCTCCCAATCTTGTTCCACAACTAGTTTTTGTTGCCTCCTATGGCCAACTTTTACTCCTGTTAATGCCTCAATTTCAACTTCTGCCTTTTGATATGATTCCTTCCTTAGCTGATAGCCTCAAGCAGCACTTTTGAAGTAATGGACTTAATCGACTTCTTGGCTTCAAACCCAGTCTCTTCAACTGTTTAGCTTTTAGTTTTAGTTCTCCTACCAAGGTTTTGACTTTCCTGGTTTTACCTACTTTCCTTCCGGTTCTTTCTTCAATAAAAAAAGGGCTATTTCTGGACTTACCACTTCTAATATTTCAGGACTTAGGCAAGTGGCACAGGCGATGGGTAAATATAGTACATAAGTACTAAAGAATCGCATACCAAAAGCTTTATCAACCCATAAGAAGTAGCTGCAACAGGAAACATTATTGAAATATTCATGAGAAAATAGGTAGGAGATTGTATTAGATAAATGTTGCTGACGGTCATGAGATTTACTAAACTTGATTACTGCCAATACTTATTAAGTAGTCAAATTAATTATACAATTACTAATTTAGCAGAGCATTTAGGAAGTATTAGCCATGATGCAATTAACTATTATTTAAAAACCGAAAAGTTAACATCTCGTTCACTATGAGATAAGGTGAAAGAGGTAGTAGAAGCTGATGGTAATGGGTACATCATATTTGGTGATAGTGTTTTACACGAAAGATATTCTGAAGAAATAGAGATGGTGAGGAGACAATATAGTGGTAATGAACATGGCATACTCCAAGGAATTGGTGTAGTCAGTTGTGTATATGTGAATCCTAAAGTTCAAAGATTTTGGGTAATAGATTACCGCATTTTTAATCCTGATGTAGATGGTAAAACCAAGATAGACCATGTGAAAGATATGCTGCAAAACCTAGTTTATCATCAGCTTTTCGCCTTCGATACGGTTTTGATGGACACATGGTACGCACTAAACAGTCTCATGCTGTATATTGATAGCTTAGACAAAATTTATTATTGCCCTTTAGAAAAGAATCGGTTAGTTGATGATACATTTGCCAAAGGAAAAGATAACCCTATTGAATTATGAGAATGGAGTACTGAAGAGTTAGAATGTGGTAAAATTATAAAAATTAAAGTGTTTCCCGCTCAGAAAAAAGTGAAACTATTCCAGGTTGCTGTTTCTACCAACAGAACGGATTATGTCGCTACTAACGATTTATCTCAAAGTTCTACGAATGTTGTACAAGAGGTGTGTAAAATTCTTTGGAAAATCGAGGAGTTTCACCGAGAGATTAAACAAATAACTGGGATTGAATCTTGTCAATGTCGTAAAGCTAGGCTTCAAAGAAATCATATTGCTTGTGCAATGTTGGTTTGGATTAGATTAAAGAATTTAGCCTATCAAACTGGTCAAACTGTTTATCAAAACAAGCATAGATTCCTTTCTAATTATTTAATTCAGCAACTAAAACGCCCCAGTCTTCCTATGTGCTTGGTTTGAGTTCAATTATTGCATGCCAGGGCTACATACCGCCCCCTATTTGTACCAGTTGCGTAAGTCCTGTATTTGACTCCTTACTGTTTTTTCTATGCCTTTTAAGTCTGTTATCTGACTTTTATCTGCTTATTCATATAACAATGTTGCCTATTCTTCTAAGCAGGCTTTGAGCCGTTCTTTTTTATCCTGGTTCATGCTTGCTAATCCACACTTGTTTATCCTTATATTTTCCTAACACTTGTGTATCTTCCAATAGTGGATGCTCCCAAGACGGTTCTGGAGAATGGAATGTTGATTGGGATGCAGTTTCCGCAGCAAGAGTTTGAGAAACGCAAATTGAAATTATTATGTGTCCTTTAGATTTAACAAATAATGTACCAGTAACATCAGAGTTAGTGCACAAAATTGGTAAACAACGTGATTATCCAATTTCTGATTTAGCAGGATAATGCTACGCCTTAGTTATTCCTAAAGATTATTATTGTTGCGATGTTTTGCAAACAGCTCATTTAGGACAACCTGAATTTTATGAACTGGGAGAATGGGAAACAGGAATTATTACTCATGGTGTGAGTCAAGGATGGAATAAATTATTATCAAGTGGTTTAAAAATTTAAGATATGAATAACGTAGATGAAGAAGCTTCCTATGGTCAAAAATTGCAACAATGGAGAAGGTGAGGATTTCAGAAAAATATACCGAAATTGTGATAATAATCTTGTTCTCGTTACTCAACATTTTCCTTGAATGCTAAGCAAAATATTCTAAATCATCTACCATGATAGGTTCTTAAGCAGCATGACGAGCATATAAGACAGATACTATATATAGTATCTCAAATTGTATAGTATCTCGAATTGTAAATAAGACTCTGTGAACATTCTTAGATTTACCATAAAGTAATTGAATAACTTCTTCTGGAAAAATCTCATCTTCAAATATTAAAGCACAACGATGAGGTTTATCTTCTAACCTAGCAATAGCATTCATCAATCCTAGAAACTAGCTATCGGCAAATTCAGGATTACGTTCTCCATACCAGCGATATGCTTGCTCAATCTGCTTTTCAGGAATTGGAGTAATTTCAACTTGAAATGTCATATTTCTGTTGCATTTCCTGAATAAAATCTGGAAGAGGACGACTTTGACCACTATTACTAGTATTCAAAACCTTGTTGAATAGCAGTAATAGTTTCTAAATGCTCAATTAATCGACGTATCTTATTAAGTTTGATTTAACCAGGATCGAAAAAGGTAATGAGAACTTGGGTACTATTGTTAATATTTTTGGGGAGTTCGGTAAATTTAATTTGTCCGTCTCGATAAATACCTTCGACGGTTTTTAGCATAAGTCTTGTGGTGTTAATCATTTTGCCAGTTATGCCATGATTATTTCCCGGTGATACTTATTTTTGAATTAACTAGAGATAGTTTTTCTACGTCCTATCAAGGAACTTAAATTTAATCCCAAAAACAGCGCTACTACAGTTCCCGCGACGGAAATTGTTCCTGTAATAATCTTTTGAAAAATCGAATCTATAGGACTTGAAATCACTTCAATTTATTCAGTTACATCAAGGTCTTCCTGTTCTTCAACTTTTACCACATCTTCAGCGATAAACAAATGGATTAGATTGGTATCCTTACTGGGTTTATCGTACAGAGTACCGATTTTTCTGACAGTGTCAGCAATATAACCAATTTCTTCTCTTAACTCCCTCAATCCTGCTGCTTCTGCACCTTCTTCATCAGCATTAAAACGTCCAGCGGGAAGTTCAATAAAAAAATCTCCTACAGCCTGTCTGTACTGACGGACAAAATAATCATCTATAACCTTACCATTAGGTAACTCTATTTCATCCTGTCTCACCTGAAATAAAGGATGATCTATTAACATTTGAGAACTTAAGATTTCTCATTTGTGTAAATTCTTCATTTTTTAGTTGAAAAATACATCCAGAGAGCTAGAATTATAACATTTTTATTCTTCTCTCTGCGCCTTTGGGTGCTCATCAATATTTAACATGAAAATACTAGTCAATCTATTTACAGTCAATAAACGATTTCCGTTAACAATTAGTAGAGGAACAACAGCACAGACCACAAATATTTGTGTAAAAATCATTGAAAATGGCATAGAAGGATGGGGAGAAGCATCACCCTTCAGTGTCGGTAATCACCGCCAATCAACTGGTAGAATTACTGGAGCCTTGCAAAACATTACCCCTGTGTTAGAATCATTCAACCCTTGGCAACGTCAGGAAATTGAGGCTGTTTTAAGAAAATATCAAATTCCTTCCGCTGCTAGGGCGGCGTTAGATATGGCGCTGTATGATTGGATGGGTAAAAGTGTGGGTTTATCTCTATGGCAACTTTGGGGACTGGATAGAAATGTGATCGCACCAACTTCGGTGACAATTGGCATTAATACCCCAGCAGGTGCAGCAACTCGAACACGAGACTGGTTAGAATATATGGATGTACGTCAGTTGAAGGTGAAATTAGGTTCGAGCGAGGGGATAGAAGCAGACAGAAAAATGCTGTTAGCAGTGCGGGAAACAGCACCAGAAATTGATTTATTTGTAGATGCTAACGGGGGTTGGAGTTTAGCAGATGCGATCGCCATGTCCCTTTGGTTAGCCGATTTGGGGATACAGTATATAGAACAGCCATTACCACGAGGTCAAGAAACACATTTAGCCACATTGAAAGAACATTCACCTTTACCAATTTTTGTTGATGAAAGTTGCTTTACCAGTGCTGATATTCCCCAATTAGTGGATTATGTAGATGGGGTTAATATTAAATTGATGAAATCTGGGGGTTTGAGTGAAGCTTTGCGAATGGTACATACAGCCAAAGCATACAGTTTAAAAGTAATGTTTGGCTGTTATTCTGATAGTTCTCTAGCTAATACAGCAGCTGCACAACTTGCACCTTTAGCTGATTATTTAGACTTAGATAGTCACCTGAATTTAATTGATGATCCGTTTAGAGGTGCATCAGTAAAAGCAGGACGAGTTTTACCTAACGATTTACCTGGTTTGGGAGTACAATATAGTGCGTTTGCCCCTTAATAAAAAGATAGCAATTCTACTGCATGAAGGACTGAGTGGAACTCAGGGGAAAACAGGATTATCAATTTTACGCTACAGTGAAGCCCCTATTGTTGCAGTCATAGATCGGGAATCTGTAGGTAAATCTGTCCCAGAGTTAACAGGTATCAAGCGCGACGTTCCCATTGTTGCCTCTGTAGCCGCAGCTTTACAGTATGAACCGGAAGTTTTACTAATTGGTATAGCCCCCAAAGGTGGAATCGTACCAGATAATTATTGGCCAGATATTCAAGATGGGCTGAAGGGGGGAATGTCTTTAGTTAACGGTTTACACACACCTTTAGCTAATATCCCAGATTTAAATGCACTATTGAAACCAGGACAGTTAATTTGGGATGTCCGCAAAGAACCACCTAATGTAGAAGTTGCTTCGGGGTTAGCGCGGACTCTTCCCTGTCGTCGTGTGTTGACGGTAGGAACAGATATGGCCATTGGAAAGATGTCTACTAGTTTAGAATTACACTGGGCGGCTAAGTTACGCGGTTGGCGTTCTAAATTTTTAGCTACTGGTCAAACTGGTTTGATGTTAGAAGGGGATGGAGTCGCTTTAGATGCAGTGCGGGTAGACTTTGCTGCTGGTGCTGTGGAACAGTTGGTGATGCGTTTTGGTAAACACTACGATATTTTGCAAATTGAAGGTCAAGGTTCTCTGTTGCATCCTGGTTCAACTGCAACTTTACCTTTGATTCGTGGTTCTCAACCAACCCATTTGATCCTAGTTCATCAAGCAGGACAAACTCATAACCGTAATAATCCTCATATTTCCATTCCAGCGCTACCAGAGGTAATTAAGATGTATGAAATTGTGGCTAGTGCAGGGGGTGCTTTTAGTAAAGTTCGTGTAGCGGCCATAGCTTTAAATACTAGGGATTTAGATGAATCTGGGGCTAAGGATGCCATTGCCCAAACTATAACTCAAACAGGTCTACCTTGCACAGATCCCGTGCGGTTTGGTGGTGGATTACTGTTAGATGCAGTCATGCAGAGGTAATCTACTTTGCAAACTTCATCAAGCTAATAGTGTGGGGTAGGGATATAGGGTTTGCAGACAGATTAGAAATTCATACTTAGATAAATAAGCCTTAAAACCTACCTTCCGCACCCTAACTGTCACAGATAGTAGTACACAAGAGCTAAAGCTCCTGCAAGGAAGAGAAGGCTTAATGAGAACAGTATCATGAAAATGCGAATAGAGTGACAGAATAGAGTTTTGTAAATAAGATAAAAGAAAAGAAAATTTAATGATTTGAAAATTAAATTAGAACAGAAGAAGAAATGATTGAATCACAACAGGAGTTGTGGATAATTCTTTTGTGAAATCAAAGCTTCAAAAAATGGAAATTCAAAACCTAGACCATTTAGGCACCGTAGCAGGAATAATAGACGCCATAGGAGTAGTAGAAATAATCCTTGAAATTGGAGAGAAAGTAAGTCCGGGTCATGTAGTAAAACCCATGATAATCAACGGGTTAGGATTTGTATAAAAACCCTTATATATGTTTCCCCAAGATTTTGAAACAATCCCCTGTGACCATCTAATAGGACCAGGAGTAAAACCAGAATATCTCAAGGATGATAAAGTGGGGAGAGTCATGGATAAACTATTTATAAAAGGATTGGATAGAATATTTTTTATTGTCGCCTTAAAAGCAGCCCAAGAATTTGGATTATCCCTATGAGCAGGGCATCTAGACTCATCATAAATGGACGTACATGGGCAATATAATATCAGCTTACCAGAAGTAATATTTGAGAGTCAAAAAGTAGGAAATAATCAAGAACTAGAAGAATTAGCAGTAAAATCACCAAAAGAAATAACCATTACCTACGGTTATTCTGGTGACCATAGACCGGAGTTAAAACAGTTCATCATAGAAATGATATGTTCAGGAGATGGAGACATACCAATATATATTTTTAATACGAGCATCGGGAAACCAAGCAGATTCATCATGCTTTGCTAAAATAGCAGTAGAGTACCAAAAACAATTAAAAGTTAACAGTCTCATAGTAGCAGACTGGGCCTTATATACAGAATCAAATCTAAAAATGATGAATGATGTCATATTTAAGCTGGTTATGTCCAGTGCCATTAAGCATAAAATCAGCACAATCATTAATATCAACATTACCAGAACCAGAATTTGTTGATAGTAACTTACCCGGATATAAACTAGCTTCAAAGACAGTAAATTATCCAGGAATAGAACAAAGATGGTTAGTAGTGCAAGGTCAAGAAAGAAGAGAATCAGACCTGGGTAAACTCTCACAAAAAATTACCAAGGTACAATCAAAAGCTGTGCAAGATTTGAAAAAGTTATCACCAGGAAAATTTGCTTGTGAGGTTGATGCTATCAAGGGGTTATCTAAACTATTACAACAATTCAAATATCACCAAATTAACCAGAGTAAAGTTACTCAACTCAAATCTAAGAAAAAAGATAGTTCACGAGAGATGTCTCTGAAATATCAGCTACAGTCTCCCAGAATGAAAGTAAAATTAATACAGAATTTCTGAGGCCAGGGCCTTTTATTATTGCTACAAACCTTTTGGATTCCAATGAACTTACCCATGACTCAATTTTGAGTGAATATAAAGAAGGCTCAACAGTCTTGCCAGAGAGGGTTTGCTTTTCTCAAAGACCCATTATTTTTTGCAGACAGTATTTTCCTAAGAAGTCCAGAGAGAATAGAGTCCCTGGGAATGATTATGGGTTTATGTCTGCTGGTTTATACTTTAGCGCAACGACAAATTAGAACCCCTTTGAGAGAGTCTAAATCAAGAGTAAAAAATCAATTGGGCAAACCAACTGACCGCCCCACTTTACGCTGGATTTTTCCATGCTTTCAGTCTATTCATTTAGTTACACTTAACTAGGAAGAACACATCTATAACTGGACTCAAGAGAGAGATTTTATTGTGAATCTTTTAACATATCATTCTTTTCCCTACTATCAATTACTTACCTAATTTTTCTCTGTATTAATTTAATTTCTATCAGAAAATAACCTAATCTCTTTGATTTATAGCTCTATTTTAGTATGTCCATAATTTCTTTTTTTACTTCAATCTATTAGTCTAAGTTATGATTTATCTCTTGAATATCTTCATTTATCTGTTGACTCCTCTGGGCAGTGTTCTTTCTTATTGCTCCTTATTGAGAATAGCTTTTGATGCTATTTTTGGTGCTTTACTGTTTCTCCAATGCCTTTTTTCACTGCATATGTTTCTTTTTATGCTCCCTTGGATTTTCTGTCTCCGTAATTCCTCTCTGTGGCACTTTAGGGTGCGGAATGTGGGATACAACAGATTAGAAATTCATATTTAGATAAATAAGCCTTAAAATTGCAATTCAACTAAATCCCTATTAGGGATTGAAAAAGGCACCAAAAAAGAAACCCCACGATAGATGTGGGGCATAAAAAAACACAGCTTGGATAAATTAGAAATGCTTGGACAGCAGATTACTTGCCGTTTAGAAATCCAATCAATACCACTCCCAGCATAATAGATCCGCGACTGAGTATAAATGACCAAAAGGGATGATAGCTGTTGATAACTGTGCCATTTTCGCCTTCTAGTTGAATTAAGTCCATCCAGCACGCCGCGACGAAACCAACCAGGGGAGCAACGCGATTTTGTGAGGTGGGGCAAAAAGTGTGCGCTCGCTAAACCCAAAACAGGCATCGATAAAAATCATTTACCGTACAATTAAAATATTGTATAGATACAAGTTATCAATTTAAGAATAAAAGGAAACAGTAAATTTTGGTTAAAAGAAAATGGGGAAATTATGTTACATCTTCCTTGTCAATGGATAGGTGGAAGTTGGCATAATTTCTGTAATTCCATTTTTACCTCTTTTATCCATCTTGAAACTGTCTAATATTTTATACCTACAATTCCCATTTAACAGAATTCTTTGTGCTAAGTACTACCTAGCTATTTAATTACTGATATAAGCAGCTTATTCCCACCAGCTACAAATTATTGAATGCAAATCTTCGTAGGATATTTTGAGAAGATATATTGTCTTGGAATTTTATTTGTTCGATGTGATTTATTTTACTTTGATTCCATAAAAATATTTTAGCGATCTCTGTGATTGACGTAGCTAGAAGCACACTTTTTGCCCTACCTCACAAAATCGCGTTGCTCCCGATTGAATATTAAGGTAATACCAATAGCGATCGCTAAATCGGTTAAAGGATCGCTACTAATGTAAATTAATACTACACTTAAACTTAAAACAAAAACCATGCCAAATAGTAAGGCGATGGTAACACCAGATGCTAGGGCTAAACTACCAGCGACACCTGCGATAGCCAAGCTGAAACCCATGGTTGCTGTACGTCCCGCTTTAGACCTGGTGGCAACTGAGGAAAAAAATGGACGGTCTTGTTCTGCCCATTCTCGTACCTGTTGGTTGTCACTATTGATTAACTTTTGCCACAGAATTTTGGCTCGTTCAGTTTTTCCTGTTTTTTGATAAGCTTTCATCAGCCACATTTGGTCTGTTAAATAATCTGGAGAATTAAATTCTAAAGAATTTTCAGAAAATTCCTCTAGGAGATACACTGTGTCTTGATAGCGCCCCTGTTGAAAGGTATCTAAGCCCCATTGCAATCACATGATGATATCCCTGAGCAAAAGGGTCTCATTATATTCCATAAATACCCAATAATCTAGGATTCGTGATCAGAATTTTGTAAAAGTTTAAGAAAAGGGAGTTTTAGGAGGGAGAAGGTAGGAAGCAAGAGTTCAGAATAAATATTTCCTATTCCCACTGATAACTGTCACCTATTCCAACGGATTTGATATAAGTTAAAGTAAAACGTTTTTGAGCGTCAGGAGCAACCATGTACGTGCTAATTGGTGGAGCAGGCTTAGTAGGGCTGTCTTTGGCTCAAAAGTTGGTAGAACTAGGACATACTGTTGCCATTATTGATATTGACCCCACTGCCTGCCGCTACGCCCGTGAACAAGTCGGAGCTATGGCTTTTGAAGGCAGTGCTGTGAGTACAGAAGTGTTGTTAGAAGCTGGAATTCGTAAAGCAGATTCCTTAGCAGCTGTCCTCAGAAGTGATGCTTTAAACTTAGCGATGGTAACTCTTGCCAAGCACTACGGTGTTCCCCATATGATCAGTCGAATGCGTCACCCCGATTTTGTCGAACCGCTTCGTCTGGCAGGAGCAAACCATATTATCAGTACCGTCGAGCTAGCAGTTTCCACAATGGTGAATGCCATTGAGTATCCCCAAATAGAATCAATGATGCATTTTGACCAGGGGCAGATTGAGGTTTTAAAACTCGCTATTCCCAACAGTTGTTATGTAGCTAGTCGCAGCGTTGCTGAAATTGCTCAAGATTCTCGGTTTCCCACTGGCTCACTAATTATCGGCTACCAACCTCTTCCTCACGAGGATTTAATGATTCCTAATGGTAGTACAGTGCTAGAACCAGGTTCGACTGTACTGATTGTGACTAAACCAGGATGTTTACACCAAGTTATTGATTTTATCGAAGGTTGTGAGAACAGGTGACAGGTGACAGTAAGAAGGGAATAGGGAATAGGGAATAAAAAAGTGTTTATGTGATTTGTTGAAAACTCAAATAGGATTCCTATAGTTTTAGTGAACCTATATCCAAAGATTTATTTTATTTATTTAATAGTCGCAGTGACTTTGCTTACATGTTGTCAATCAATAGACATTCCATCTAAGTCACAAGCTAATACTACTCCAACCATCTCATTTCAAAAAACTGTGACCTTAGATAAAAACTTCAAGATAGCAATGGGTCAGACTATTTATGTTCCTGTCTATTCTCATATTTATCATCACAATCGACAGGAAATTTTTAATTTTGCGGCCACGTTGAGTATTCGCAATACAGATTTAGAAAAACCGATCATCATTACTTCTGTGCGTTACTATGACTCACATGGGAAATTTATAAAGCAATATTTAGAGCATCCTATTCAACTGGATACCCTGGCTTCAACAGATGTTCTTATCAATAGAAATGATACCAGTGGTGGTTTGGGTGCAAACTTTATTGTCGAGTGGGTAGCCTCAACAGAAGTTTCTGAACCGATAGTAGAGGCAATCATGATTGGTACTGATTTTCAGCAAGGAATTTCTTTTACCAGTCCTGGCAAGGGTATTAAAAACCAAAATTAATCATCATCAAGTTGGAGTAACTGTTTATCGATAGTTTGTATCCGCCCTCGCGTAATATCTTCGGAAAGAATTCGCTTCCGCATTGCTTCGTTGAGTGCCCCTTTTTCTGCAAGCAATAAACGACGGCGAATAGCATCTAGTTTACCAATATCATGACTTTTAGCTGCAAACTCGTCTGGACGGCGATTATAAAATTCTCGCAATACCTTTTCTGCTCCAGCAATTCTTACCTGATAAGCTGAACGCATTTCTTCATAGAGGGCCTTTGGTAATACCCCTGACTTCAACAAGCTATCTAATTCATCCTGTGCTGCTTTACTTGTAATCAGTTGGGCTTGCATTTCTTCGACTTGGTGCTGTGATTCTGAGACTTTAGATAATTTTAAGCGTTTGACTAGCCAAGGCAAGCTTAAACCCTGTCCTACTAATGACACCAACACACTACCAAAGACTAAAGTAATGAGAAATTCTCGACCTGCCAGCATACTGGGTAGGCTCAATGCCAGAGCCATCGAAAGTGAACCCTTGATGTTACCTAAAAAGAGTAAATGTTGCCAGCGCAGAGGAATTGGGCGGTCAAACCAACGAACCGCTGTCAGTAGTGGATAGACTGTCAGAATTCTTCCCGCTTGATAAACTAAAACAGCAAGTAGAATAGCAGGTAAAGTTCTCCAAAGTGTCACTAGGTTTATTTCTACACCAATTAGGAGAAAAATAAAGGTGTTGACAGTAAAACTGGCATATTCCCAGAAACTAAACAAGGTAATACGACTGGAAGCGGAAGTCTTCCCAGACAGTCCAAAATTACCGAAAATTAATCCAGCTACAACTACGGCAACAGCGCCTGATACACCCAGGAATTGTCCAACTTGAAAAGTTCCTAATGCAACTGCGACGGTCAGTAAGAGACTGCCTAGGGGATCATCTAAACGGGAAAATATAGGTATGCTTAAGTAGCCTAGTACTAAACCTACGAGGCAGCCCCCTACAGAGATAAATAGTAGTTGTTGGATTCCTTCTAGTAATGTGAGTGAACCTGTGGAATATACTTGCAAAATCAGATTGAAGAAAACTAGGGCAGCGGCATCGTTAAAAAGGGTTTCTCCTTCAACAATGGCAGAAAGCCGGGAGGGTACTGGTATATCCTTAAAGACGGCAATCATGGAAACTGTATCAGTGTTTGCCAGAATTACTCCTATCAATAGAGCAGGTATCCAAGTCAGTGCTAGCCCAAATTTTAATAGGACGGCAATAATAGCACTGGAAAGCACAGCCCCAGGCCCCGCTAGAAGGGCAATTGGTTTAAAAGTGCTGCGTAGACGGCTGATATCGGTGTTGATACCAGCCTCAAAGATGAGAATTGGCAGGAAAAGATTTAAAACCAGAGCAGGATCTAAACCAATGGGACGAGATAATAGTTCTGTGATTGGCAAACCTGCCAAGACTAAACCCGTAACATAAGGGACTCCCAAACGACGAGATACCAAAGCTACACCAGTGGCAACGAGCAGGAGAATAACTGAAATCTTGACTAATTCGGTAATATTCATTTACATACTGAGGATTTATTTTAATTTTGTTGATAGACCTTGCTAAAGGGATGATTGGCACTAAATCTCATGTCCGACAAATTAGCTATGATTACCACATTTGTGCAAAAATTGGTAATTACTTGAGTGTTGAGTGATTTACTAGATTCCCTACTCATCACTAAAAACTCAATGCAAGCTCGTTGTGTAGGGACTACGATCTTGTAACTCAGCACTCTTGATTGACTTTGGTTATTATAATTAACTTTATTTTCGTTATGACTACTGTGCAAGTTACTTTTCCGTTAGTTCAGATTGCCCAACAAACCCGTTTAGCGGCTAGTAAGTTAGCTTTGCTTTCGACTGAGGAGAAAAATCAAGCTATTGATGCGATTGCACTGGCATTAGAATCTGCTAAAGAGGAAATATTGACAGCAAATCTGGCTGATTGTCAAGCGGCTGTGGCTGAAGGGATTGCTAAACCTCTTTATAAACGTTTGCAGTTAGATGAACATAAGTTAAGAGATGCCATCGCAGGTGTGCGTGATGTTGGTAAATTAGATGATCCTGTGGGTAAGGTACAAATTCACCGGGAAGTTGATACTGGCTTAATTCTCAAACGTATTACCTGTCCTTTGGGTGTATTAGGAATTATTTTTGAAGCCCGTCCTGAAGCTGCAATTCAAATTGTTTCTCTAGCAATTAAATCAGGTAACGGTGTAATTCTCAAAGGTGGGAAAGAAGCTTTACGTTCTTGTGAAGTCATAGTTAAAACCATTAAACAAGAATTATCTCACACGGCTGTTAACCCGGATGCGGTACAATTGCTAACAACCAGAGAAGAAATATTAGAACTTTTACAATTAGATAAATATGTAGATCTAATTATTCCCAGAGGTTCTAATTCTTTTGTCAGATTCGTCCAAGAAAATACTCGCATTCCTGTACTTGGTCATGCCGATGGAATTTGTCATCTTTATGTAGACAAAGCGGCTGATATTGATAAAGCCATTAATATTACTCTTGATTCTAAAACTCAATATCCTGCTGCTTGTAATGCCATTGAAACCTTATTAGTTCACAATAGAATTGCTTCAGAGTTCTTACCAAAAATCGCCGCAGCTTTAGCAGCACAAAATGTAGAATTAAGAGGTGATGAACGCACTTTAGAAATTTTACCTAATCTTGGTAGTACGACAGAAATAGACTGGGAAACAGAATACGGTGATTTGATTTTAGCAATTAAAATTGTTGATTCTTTAGAAGATTCCATAAGCCACATTAGGGAATATGGTTCTCGGCACACAGAAGCAATTGTGACGGAAGATGTAGCAGCAGCAGAAACTTTTCAAGCTTTAGTAAATGCAGCGGGAGTTTATCATAATTGTTCTACCCGTTTTGCCGATGGTTTCCGTTATGGTTTCGGTGCAGAAGTAGGAATTAGTACCCAACAAATGCCACCTCGGGGACCTGTGGGTTTAGAGGGTTTGGTGACATATAAATATCAAATGTCTGGTGATGGTCATATTGTTAGCAGCTACACAGGAGCTAATGGGAAATCATTTACCCATCGTGATTTGGAATAAAATTCAAGAAAGTAGCGATGATAAATTGCTGGTAGACAAACAAAGTCCAACTGTATGGATTGATACCAAATCAATGTTTTGTCTGTTTATGCGTGATTGATCATCGCTATAAGGTTTTATGATAAAAAACACCTATTTTACCTGACTGATTATACCTACAGCTTCTAGCTGGTTTGCGGTTTGAAAAAGACATAATTCAACAACTATTCCGAGAGAAAATTATGCAACAATCTGCAATTTATCAAGATATCCTGCAAAAAGGAAAGTGGGAAGGAAAACAGGAAGGTTTGCAAATTGGTAAACAGGAAGGAAAACAAGAAGCAGAGGTGTTATTAATTCTCCGTTTAGTTTCTCATCGATTTGGTACTGTTGAACCTCAGATAGAAGAGAGAATGAATCAGTTGTCTACAACTCAATATAGAAAGTTTAGCAGAAGCACTTTTAGATTTTTATAGTCAAGCTTATGTGATTCGCTGGTTAGAGGATATTTAAAAACTTTTCAAACCCTATCGATCCTCCTTAAATAAGGGGGATGTATCAGAGTTCGAATACATCCATAACCAATTTTCCAAAACTCTTCCAGATTGTGGTATCTGTTAAACCAACGCTTTGAGTAAAGCTTGCAACTTAAGTTGCACTTCCGCAAATTCCTTATCAGGATCGGAACCGGCAACTATACCAGCACCTGCATATAGTCTAGCATGATCCCCATCAATTAATGCTGAACGAATCCCGACAATAAACTCACAATTTCCGTTGCCATCTACCCAACCCAGGGGTGCGGCATATAAACCTCTTTCAAAATTTTCATAACGGCGAATTTCTGCACAAGCAATATCTCTGGGTGCACCTGCAACGGCTGGTGTAGGATGTAATTGGGAAAGGATTTTGAACGGATGGATGTTAACAGGTACTACAGCCGTAATTGGTGTCCATAAATGCTGAATATTGGATAATTGTCGCAGACGTGGGGCTAAAATTTGCGGAAATAAACCTAATTGTGATAGACGTTGGGTGATAAAATCAATAACTAGGGAGTGTTCGTGCTTTTCTTTGTTGCTATTAACTAAATTCTTGGCATTAGCTGCATCTTCATTACGTGTTCTTCCTCTGGGTGCTGAACCTGCTAAAGCATCTGTTATTAATTGCTGTTCTTGAATACTAATTAATCGTTCTGGACTAGCACCAATGAAATTTTGTCCTTTACCATTGCTGGTAGAGAAAACATAACAGTTAGGATGTAGTTGTCGCAGATTATTTAAGGATTTGAATAAGTTAAAACAATTATATGCTCTGACATCTAAAGCATCTGCTAAAACAATTTTTCTTAAATGATTAGATGCAATTTTCTCTAAAGCTGATGATACTGAATGCTTGAAACTGTGGGAATTGGTAATCTTACTTTTGTTAAAGTTAGATGGAGAAAATTCAATGTTGGGAGAATAATGTGATAAAAATTGGAGAGTTTTGACTTCATTTTGTAATTCTCGTAATATGGTTTGAATATTAATATTGGCATGAATCAAATTATTCACCACTAAAGTACAGGATAAATTTTTTACAGCTACTTGCAATTTAGGTAGAAAAATAGTAGCGGCTGGAAATGGATAATCTGCTTGGTGATGCTGATCAAAAAAACTAAAACAAGAAAAAAAGTGCATACCTGCAAATGATTGATTTGTATTGCCAAAGTTGACGACATTTCTGAGGCAATCTTTGATAAACTCCTCTGTCTTACTAAACCTGTCTTTACCAGTAATCTCTAATTTGGTTACAGCATCAATGGCTGCAATGGCTTCACCTTTACTTCTATTTTCAAAGTAAAAATTTAATGTATTTGCTTGGGCAAATTTATCCAATACCACTAAAGGATCAATCAAGTCAATTTGTAGAGAAATACTAACAATTTGCTGGCTATGATTTTCACAGCACTTTTCTTGAACTGCTAACAGCAATTGATGCAAATCTTCATAGTCTACAAAGCAACGGCTGCGACATGGTGACATTGTCATGGATGTGTAAGTTAATTTTTTTTAAGTTATCTTCCTAAAGCGTAATAAGTTGTGGTCCTATTTCTATAGGTAACATATTCAGTGGCCAATTAACCAGCCTCAAATTTGCTTGGTTCTGGGGTTTCCCAGAACCAAGGCTGTTTAGTGGCTGCAAAATGTAAAGCCAAGTTTTATGACCATGAGGTAAACCAGCAATCACAAAGTTAGCATTTTTTGGCAATTCACCACCCCTAAATGTCTCACTAAACTATAAAATCTAATTGATAAGTAAATTTTTGGTAATTTAATTCATCACGACTGATGACTAGAAATCATATATCAATGCCCAAAAACAAATTATGGATAGCGGCTATTAAACCGCCGATGTATAGTGTTGCTATTATGCCTATATGGGTAGGTTCAGGGGTAGCTTTTGCAGAAACTAAAATTTTTAATGGCGTAATATTTGCAGTTTTTATGACTGCAGCGATTTTAATTCTGGCTTGGGAAAATATCAGTAATGATGTTTTTGACTCGGAAACAGGGATTGATAAAAATAAACATCACTCGCTGGTGAACTTATCTGGTAATAAGCAGTTAATGTTTTGGTTAGGAAATTTATGTTTAGGTTCGGGTTTGTTGGGGATAATTGTGATCGCCCTTTTGCAAAAAGACCCGACTGTAATTGGTATAATTTTGCTATGCTGCGGTTTGGGCTATATGTACCAAGGACCTCCCTTTCGTCTAGGATACCAGGGTTTGGGCGAAATTCTCTGTTTTGTTGCTTTTGGACCATTGGGAATGGCAGCAGCCTACTACAGTCAAACACAAACTTGGTCTATCACCAATTTAGCCGCTTCCGTGATTGTCGGTATTGTCACTAGCTTAGTTTTATTTTGCTCACACTTTCACCAAATTAAGGATGATATAGCGGCAGGAAAGCGATCGCCTATTGTTCGTTTAGGTACACAGAAGAGCGCACAAGTCCTAGTTTGGTTTACAGCTAGTATTTATCCCTTGTCTTTGTTGTTGGTTGGATTAGGAGTTTTCCCAATTTGGACGCTATTAAGTTGGGTAAGTTTACCCTTTGCATTCAAATTATGTCGTCATGTCCTAGAAAATCACGATTTACCAGATAAAGTTAGTAACTGTAAATTCATTGCTGTAACTGTACATTTTTGGAGTTGCTTATTATTTGGTACAGGATTTATGCTGGGCTAATGGTTTATCAGTTTTCCTATCGTCCTATTAGTAAAAAATTCACTCGTCCTGTAATTACCAATCATGGAGTTTGGGAAATTCGTGAAAGCGTAATTATCAGGCTTGTGGATATTACAGGTAAAGTTAGTTGGGGGGAAATTTCCCCTATTCATTGGTTTGGTTCTGAAACCCTAGAACAAGCTTTAAATTTTTGTAGTCAACTACCAGGAGAAATTACACCAGAAATAATTTTTGATATTCCAGATAAATTACCAGCTTGTCAATTTGGTTTTGAATCAGCATTAGAAAATTTACTAGGAAAGCACGAATCTATAAATTACCAAAATCTCACCTATAGCGCCTTATTACCAGCAGGAGAAACAGCTTTAGACCAATGGAAAACCTTATGGAGACAAGGATATAAAACATTAAAATGGAAAATAGGTATTGATGAAACATCCAAAGAAATAAAAATTTTTAATTCACTGATTCAGGAATTACCCAAATCAGCAAAACTGCGTTTAGATGCTAATGGTGGACTGAGCTATGCATCAACTAAATTATGGTTGACAACTTGCGAAAATCTAAAAAATAGAATTGAATTTATTGAACAACCTCTACCTGTTGATAAATTCCCAGAAATACTGGAATTAAGTAATGCGTATAATACAAAAATCGCTTTAGATGAATCTGTCGCCACATTGCAACAACTTGAAGACTATTATAAAAAAGGTTGGGAAGGGATTTTTGTGATTAAACCTGGTATAGTTGGTTCACCATCACAGTTAAGGAAATTTTGTCACCAGCATCAAATTGATGTAGTATTTTCATCTGTATTTGAAACTGCAATTGGTAGAGAAGCAGCACTAAAATTAGCAGCAGAACTATCCAGAAATAACCGCGCAGTAGGTTTTGGTATCAACCACTTTTTTGCATAAACAGGACTTACGCAACTGGCAGATTAGTAGGGTGCGTCAGATGTCGAAAATCTGTTTATAGGTCTGACGCACCCTAAACGAGACTACAAGAGACTTGAGTGTGACACTTGCGAAGTCATAAGAAAAAGACTCAAACTAGCTGAAAGTTTATGGAACAACCTTTAGACTATCTACAAAACCTGAAAAATCAGGATTGGTTAATTAGTAACAATAGCCAATATTTTTACCAAATAGCCACAGAACTATATTTACAACTATCCCAATTATCAACACAAGAAAAACCACCAAAAATAATTTTGGCTGAACGTGAACCAGTCCGATTCCTAGCTAGTTTCATCGCTGCTTGTGCTGCCAAATGTCCAGTTTTTTTATGTAACCCAGACTGGGGAAAAAATGAATGGCAACAAGTTTTTGATTTAGTCCAACCGGATATAGTTTGGGGACTAGATAATATTAGTTTCCAACCAGCAACCGGCAATTACCAATCACCAATTACCAATTATATTATGATTCCTACAGGTGGTTCTTCGGGTAAGATTAAATTTGCTATTCATACTTGGGAAACATTAACGGCTTCTGTACAAGGGTTTACAGAATATTTTCAATTAAATGCAGTTAATTCTCTTTGTATTTTACCCCTATATCATGTCAGTGGTTTAATGCAATTTATGAGAAGCTTTACTACAGGTGGTAAATTAGTTATTAGTCCATTTAAAGAAGTTGAATCTTATCAATTAGCAAATATTAATGTTTCAAATTTTTTTATATCTTTAGTTCCTACCCAGTTACAACGGTTACTGCAAAATCCCCAACTAACCCAGTGGTTATCTCAATTTCAAACTGTGCTTTTAGGAGGTGCGCCACCATGGGATGAACTCTTAGAAGAAGCGAGATTTCATCAGATTAGGTTAGGACCTACTTACGGAATGACAGAAACGGCTTCTCAAATTGCTACTCTGAAACCTGATGATTTTCTGAATGGTAAAATTAACAGTGGTCATATTCTTCCCCATGCCAAAATCACCATTGACAATTTAACAGAAAATCTCAATATTCAAGCTAAATCATTGGCGTTAGGGTACTATCCACAACTTTGGATAAATCCAGGTCATTTCTTAGTTGATGATATTGGTTTTTTAGATTCAGACGGATATTTACATATTATTGGACGCAGCAGCAACAAAATTATTACAGGTGGTGAAAATATTTATCCAGCAGAAATAGAATCAGCGATTAGAAAAACAAACCTGATTATTGATGTTTGTGTAATTGGTATACCGGATAAATATTGGGGACAAGCATTAACAGCTATTTATATTCCTAAACACCCAAATAGATGCACCTTAGAAATTGAAACCCAACTCAAAAGTCAACTGAGTAAATTCAAAATTCCTAAATATTGGATTCCCCTACCAAACTTACCCCGTAACGCCCAAGGTAAAATTAACCGCCAACAAATACAACAAATTGCTGAAGATTTTCTACCAAATATATAATTTTTGTTTACCTAGCTTCTAGTAGGGCTTTTAAAGCCTCTCTCCCTGTGGGTGAGAGGTTTGGAAAAAGGTTTATTTATCGTTATCCTTGAACTTCTAAACCTTGACTCGTGCCTCCTAGCCAATAAAAACCACAAGCAATTTTGTTGGATGAACTTTGTTGAGTAATATTTTAAATTTTTTTCAACCCACCAAGTTTTTACGAAACTTTTTGTATTTTCATATCCCCTTATTGTAGCAACTACAACTAACAATTCTCCTTTGTTATTGATAAACTCAAATCGACAAGGACCTTCTCCTGTGCCTGAAGAATCTTTAATTTCTTTATATCCTAAGTCAAATAGTTCCTTAACCAAAATATCCCGGAGATTTGGCGATTCACCTTGTAAGTTTGGACTCCAATCCTGTTGTATAATAAGTTTCCTTACTTCCCTGTATGCCATATTTTGTTGTTGTAGAGACACTTCTTCAGAAGCATTTGCAGAAATAACTTCACTATCAGTATTTATAGTTGAGTTATTTTCGCCTTTATTAGCAGAAACATTTTCGCTTGAAGTATTGATATTTGGGTTTTGTCCACTATAAGTTGCAAAGGTTCCACATCCAAGAGTAATTAGTCCAGCGAAACCAGCAACCACACTCACGGTAACGATAGAGGGACGAGATTCCCAGTTTTTCCACTTTATAAAATGCAAACCTTATCAATACAAGATCTGACCTTTCCTCAGTGATCTGTGCCGCATTGAAAACACGAATACACTTTTGGTTAATTCTTAATTACAAATTACGAATTACGAATTACATAATTTCCTCTCTGGACTTTCTTCTCTCTACACCTTCTGCATCTCTGCGGTTCGTTTCCAACCAAGAAATCATCTCATCTGGTAATTCCTGCTTAGTTCTACTATTCACATCAATACAAACCTGCCTAGTAATTGCTTTGGCAACTATTACATCATTCACCGTAATTTCATAGCTAATTTCAAACTTATCCATACCTATTTTTTGAGGAATTAAACTAATCATCAATTTATCACCACAATACATAGGACGCAAAAGATCTACATTAGCATGAACAATGGGAAAAGCCACAAATGGACGAGTGAAAAAATTATGAATATTTATACCTGAATGCCCTAGAGATTCTTCGTAGGCTTCATGACACATACTTAAAACATTAGCAAAATAAACGACTCCAGCGGCATCAGTATCTTGAAATCTTATCGTGCGTTTATATGTGAAAATCATGTTTTTAATTTCCTCAATAAAAATAAAAAGCAGGCGTAATACCTGCTCTATAAACTTATGTTACTCTACTTACCAAGGTTAGGAATTTAATGGGATATATATATCTTCAGAACTGGGGTTCAAGTAAGGACGCTGGACATCAATTAAATTCTGTGCAAAATGTTGGTCAATTATCCTCATGCGTTCTTCAATGGCATTTTTACCTTTTTCCCAGGCTTCTAATAAGGCATTAGCAACTATTTGACATCGGTTCATACCAAAACTTTCCTGTGGGGCAAATTTTTGGCTTGGTGCTTCTGCTAAACTTAGTCCGGGTGCTAGAAATTTGGTAAATAGGGGAATTTGTGGCTGAAAATAAGATTGGTGCTGTTTATAAACTATCTGGAGAATTTTGTGAATTATGGCATAATCTTGTAGTTCAAAGTGAAGTACGCCTGCATCATAACGCCCATAAGTTGATGGGTTATAAAGAACTTCAAAGCTAAAGGGAATATTGGCGTTGTTAAGATGTTGTGTTAGGCTATCCATTAGTGCGATCGCACCGAACGAACTAAAATTAAAATAAATTCGCCCTACTCCCAAATTAGTATCTCCTGTATCTTGGCGTTCCTGTCCTAGATTACTAACTGCCACATAACAGCCATTTTGTAAGCGATTTTTAGGCATCCAAATAGCGGTTAAATCACCCACTTTTGCATATTCTTTACGGGATTTCAGATAACATTCTGCTTCAACATACAATGTTAAATCATTTTTTGTCACTGCTAAACTCCCATCAGGTTCTAGTCGCAAAACTTCCCAATTACAATCATAATGACCATTACCATGATTGTGCTGGTGTAATTGTTCATAAAAGTCCCAATCAATGCCCACGTTAGAGTTGTGCTCTAAAATTTTATGTGATGAGTAATTCCCATGATTAGCATTTATTGATAAAGCTGTTTGGAGTGAACCATTATAATAAATACCATGTAGAAAATTTCGCAAAAGTAGAGCTAGATATTTATGTTGTAAATCTGGTGAATTCTGTTGAAATCTATTTGCTACTGTATTTGGTAGAGCAAAAGGTTGATAGTTGGGATGTTGAATACAGAAGTTAGGTTCAATTTGGATATTGGCGGCAATATCAAATAAAGAATTGAGGATCTCATTAGTAGAATTGTTTAACATTAATAAATTTGCACCTCCAAATTTATTCTAAATAAAAAAATCTAGAATTACTAGCAACCGCGTAGACGCGTTTTTCCGTAATAAATCCGCAGTAGTTGCTTTTCTTCAGATTGAACTATTTTGTGGTAGCCTTTGACAGATTGCAGGATTTCGGTTTCAGAACTTCCAAAAACAGTTAATACAGATTCTTCAGGACTAATTAACAAATTTTTGGCCACTTCCAACATACAGATGTGAGTATTATCAAAGTATTTGCAGCACTCAATCATATTTTGAATTTGGTGAGTTAGTGCTAATCCTGTAAACTGAATCACACGCAAAATAAAGTCTTGGCGTTCATCTAAAATCAGGCGAAAAGCCTGGAGGTAAGCACGAATTACAGCCAACATAGAAGGTTGAATAATTTCTAGGGGAATCATTGCCAAATTTAGAGATTCTTCTAACTCTAAACTGGGATCTACTACCAAACTTGAAAGCCAAATTTTGATGTAACTTGCTAATAAAGTTCCTAAATCAAAAGCTGGGTCTCCCCAAGCGCAAGCTTCCCAATCAATTACTCTCATTAAGCAATTATCTAGTTGTTGCCAACGGGAATGTACCAAAATATTGTTTAACTGCAAATCATTGTGAGTCAAACAGCAAGGCTTCCATTCATAAGCTAAGTCAGCAATTGCTGATTCTAAACTTTCGTACCTTTGATAGAGAACATGAAACTTCAGTGCTTCAGTGGGGATCTTGCTAAAAATATCTTGATTAATTGAACCTATTCCTTGAGCAGGATTATAAAAGTGATAGCGAAACTGTCCTTGGGGAGCAGTATCCATAAAATCTTGATACTCTCGTCGTTGAAAAGTGGAACAATGTAATCCTGCTAGTGTGGTACCAATAGCGGTGGCGATTTCTGTGGGAAAAATACTGTTATTTTGATAAAATTTACCTAGTTCCACATATTCGCTTAAATAACTACGAACAATAATAGAATTTTCTTCGTCAAAATGTAGTAATAATGATGGAAGCTCCGAAATATTGCCAAGAACTGGAAATTTTTGGAGTAATTGGTGAAATAGCCACTCATTAAAGAATTGATGGATATTGCTATCAAAATTCAGGCGACGTTCTTGTTTAACCAGCAGTTTACGATTATCCGGCAGATTCACCAATAAATTTCGATTATTACCGCTATTTTCTGGCAACTCAGATTCATATAAGGTGCCATCTTCTAAGCTACACAGACCTACATTTTGCAGATACTGAATAACATTTTGAGAAGACAGTGATAATATCATGTATGATTTTCCTAGTTTCTTAAGTTGCTGAGAGAACTACTGAAGTCAGAGTTGATTTAGACTAATGATGATTCGGTAGGTAATCAGAAGGGAGTAAGCATTAATCACGATTACTACTATCTAGTAATATCTTATTTATGCCTGGTAAACCTGCCAAAATGGCAAAATAACCTTTATGTTTCCTTTAAAGTATACTGACAATACCATAAAATCTTTACAAGATTGACATTAATAACTCTAGTATATATAGAGTTATGTGGTTAAGTGCTATTGATCGTAAAGTTTACTAACTAGTTTATGATTGCTAGTCAATGTTTTTGGCTCTCAAGAAATATCTGTTACCGATGATAGATGACTGGTGACAGGAAACAGCATTCAATTTTTTGTGTTTATTCGTGATGTAACGAAGGGGTTAAATACTTTTAATTCCACTCTTGTAGGTCATTTTACAGGAGTTATTTATTCATATTTACTGTGATGTTGTAAAAATCATAGTCTTATTTAATAATATTAATGTACTAATAGATTTACTGGTGTTCAGGAAATGTATATGTTTACTTAAACATGAATAACCCAAGCTGCGAGTTATAGCAGGTGACAGTGTGAAAGGTCTTTTGGTATATGGGTTTTATTATCAATTGATGTCCTAACCGCCTTGTCCTTTCCTATACAAAATAGGGATGTAGGCGAAAAACCTTGATTCTTTCTCCTGGTAGCGCAGCGTGACGCAAGCCATAATTCTGAATTCTGAATAAACACAGGTGGCTACTAAGAAGCAAAGATTTGATTCACTATTATTGCTAATGTCAGAATACCAAAAATAATCATCAAGCCCGCAGGCATAAATTTGCGTGTTCTAGCTAGTCTAAAGGCAAAAAAAACTACTAAAATACCAGTAACAAAAGCTGCTAAAGTTAAACCCCAGGTTTGTCCCTGAAGTTGACTGTAGGCAGCAAAGATGATCAAGAAACCGCTAATGCTACCACTTAGTAAAGAAACTTTGCTCTTAGCCTGAATATAACCAATGATCCCACCTACTAATGCTAAAATGCCGTAGCCAAAAGCGACAACTATACCTAAATTCATTGTTACCAATAATTCCTTTATGTTACAAAGCCCCGGATTGATCCGTGGTATCAATCAAAAATCTGATAGAGTCAGTGGGAAATTAAAGTTGATTGATGGATTATCAAGCGATGTCTACGGTAAATACCTCTTTTTACACCAAAGTTCAATTTTTCCAGCGTCAAGCAGCATCTCTTTTACTTTACCAATCTGTCCTTCAAGGCGAAGTGCCGATCGCATTTCTTGATCTATTACAATCTATACGTTACAGTGATGCCGATGGGCGGAACTGTCTCCAAGCTTACGGTAATTACTTTCAAGCTTTAGCTGCCAGCAAACAAACTTGGGAAGAATACTTAATTCGTCAAATTCTCATTGCTGACAACCCTTTTACTAGATTAGCTCAACAACGAGCATTTGCTGATTTACCAACCGCCTTGGTTGCGGCAGCCCAACATGATTTACAAATATTACAAAATTTATATGATTGTAACAGTGCTATTTTAAGTGAGTGGGTGCAATTTGTTGCTCATTTGCCAGTTTCCCCGGTGGTGTGGTACCAAGAATCAGAAAGCATAGAAATTGATATAGATTTTATTTTCTCATTTCTACAGTTGGAAACATGGGCGGATGCTGTCGAAAATTTAGTCGCTTATTATCAGCAATACGGAACAGGTTTATTTGCACAATATCGGGCTTTTCGCTGGCAAAATGGGAATCTTACTGGTATCCTCTATCCTGCTCCAGTTAAAGTAGATACATTGCTAAGTTATGAGTGGCAAAAAGATACATTGTTAAAAAATACCAAGTTTTTATTGTTAGGACAGCCAGCATTGCACCTATTACTTTACGGTAGTCGGGGTTCTGGCAAATCTTCTTTAGTCAAATCCTTGCTACATGAAAATGGTCACAAAATCCTGCGTTTGATAGAAGTAACAAAACCAGAGTTAAAAAACTTACCGCAAATTATCGAACAGTTGCGGGGGATACCACAAAAATTTATCATTTTTGTCGATGATCTTTCCCTTGAGGAAGATAATGATGCTTTTAAAGTATTGAAAGTAGTTTTAGAAGGGAGTTTAACTGATAAACCACAAAATGTAGTAATTTATGCTACCTCGAACTGTCGTCACCTAATTCGAGAGTATTTTAATGATAGACCCACCCCCAAGGATGACGAGGAAGTCCATGCTTGGGATACAATGCAGGAGAAGCTTTCCTTTAGGGATCACTTTGGTCTAACATTAACATTTGAATCAGCAGATCAAAAAACATATTTAAAAATTGTTCAACGTTTAGCAGCACAAGTGGATCTTAATCTCAATCAAGAAGATTTAGAATACAAAGCTTTACAATGGGTAAGTCGCCATAATGGCCGTTCTGGACGCACGGCACAGCAGCTTATAGACTTCTTAAAAGCAGATTTATCTGTAGATAGAGAAAATAAAAATAGCCTGTAATTAACTGAATTATCAACTTTTATTAGAAATAATCCCAATCAACTTAAACGACAAGAAAATGTGAAAGATAATGACATTAATAACTACTAATTCGGACAAATTTACTACGCTAAAAACAAGCAATATGCAGTCAGCAATAGTCAGCAATAGATTAATTCTATGTGTATTTGCCTTTAGTGTCAGTTTTGGTTTAAGCTTAGTCCCCAACTGGGATTTTACTAAAGCCTTACTCACAGCTATAATTACCGTCTTAGCAACCTATTCAGCCGCATTATTTGTTGATAAACGGCGTAGAAATTATGAAATGCTAGTTTTAAGTTCTCTGCATAGAAGAATTAGAGAACTGGAAGGATTAAAATATCGGATTGCTAGAGAAATTAAACAAGTAGAAGAACATAAAACCATCCTCTATACAGAATCACAACAACTACAAAATCAGATCGCAGAATGTCGTAATCAAAGAGATAGCCTTCATCGAGAGCTAGGGACCTTCGCCGGACAAAAAAAGCAGTTAGAATTAGAAATTAATAATTTCACAACCGAACTGCATAAACTACAAAATAATACAGAGAAACTTAATAATTCTTGCTCTGAACTCGCAGCAGAAAAACGCCGTCTAGAACTAAATTGTAACGTATTTCGTTCAGAAATTACCCAACTAAAAGCACAAATTGAAGCCTTCAAGCAAGAAAAACAGGAGATAGAAAATAACCTAGTTCTCATCAATCGACTCAAACCCCAACTAGACGAAAAACTTTATGAACTGAGAATCGAAATTCACGAATTAGAAATCAAAGTATCCAATCAGAATAACTTACTCACACATACAATAACCGCCAGAGAAAATCTCGAAAATATTCTCACCGACCTATACACCAAAAAACAAGCACAACAATCAGAAATTAGCCAATTACACAATCAAATCTCTTTATTACAAGATGAGCGCCACTTGTTGCAAAACCAAGTTTGGGAATTACTCCAAAACATGGAAACTCTCGATCAAGACGCATTAACTGAAAACACACAAGAAGATCTTGAATTATTTCCTTTTGATGAAATACTAGAACCCGTAGATCCTTCAAGTCCTACTTCAGATAATTTACCACCAGAATGGAGTAATTTTCTAGAAAAATTGCCAACAAACCAAATTCACGTATTAAAAGCCATAGTTGCTCAAGATAATCCCAAGGCTATTATCAAGCAAATCGCCGAAGAACATATGACCATGCCAAATTTATTAATTGATGCTATAAATGAAGTTGCCAATCTTACCCTTGGGGAACTAGTTATTAAAACAGATGCAGAAATCCCCGAAATTTATCAAGATCATATACTAAATTTGAGAAAAATGCTCACCAAGCATGAAGAATTAATTACTCAATCCTAAACAATCAGAATAATCATATTACTCAATAGCTGACATATCTGATATAAACGGATTTTAGATAGTTAAAATCGACCAAGAACATATATCCCAACTGGGTATGATATACTTGCTATTTCTAATAGAGATTAGAAATCCAGTAATTTCAACTACATCACAAAGCTCAAAACCTCGAAAAAAGTATCCACTGCTTTCATTAATTCACTAGGTGCAGGAGTAGTACCCAGAAGAGGAATTGAACATATAGCAGTAGGTCGAGAAAAAGAAATAAATAGCCTATTACAAAATCCCAACGATATTGCAGAAGCTGTAGCTGCATTTCGATTTATAATTGGTAACTACGGCTCAGGTAAAAGCTTCATGCTGCAAATGATTTGTAACCGTGCAATGGAGCAAGGATTTATAGTTGCTGACGCTGATTTATCCTCTGAACGCAGACTAGCAGGAAGTCACAATGAGGGTTTAGCAACCTATCGAGAATTAATGAGTCATGTCGCTACAAAAACCCGTCCTGATGGTGGTGCTTTAGTTTCGATATTAGAAGGATGGATTAATAAAATCCAGCAAGAAGTAGCTAAAGAAACTGGAATGCGCCCCAAGGATGAAGGTTTTGATGACCAAGTAGAAACAAAAATTCGAGAAGTAATTCAGTATATTGAAGACTTAGTTCACTCCTTTGATTTGGCTAGTATCATTATAGCCTATTGGCGGAGCTATCGCTTAGACGAGGATCAATTAAAAAATGCCTCTTTACGGTGGTTAAGAGGAGAATTTAACACCAAAACTGAAGCTAAAGCAGCTTTAGGAGTGCGCGTCATCATTGATGATGAGACTTTATTTTATCATATCAAATTATTAGGTAAATTTGTTGCCGAAATTGGCTATAAAGGACTATTAATTTTAGTAGATGAAGCTGTAAATTTATATCAAATTTCTACCATAGTTACTCATGAAAAAAAAGACAACGGACTTTTAGAAATCTTTAATGATACCAAGCAATGTAAAGCTGAACATCTTGGTATTTGTATTGGTGGAACAACAAAATTTTTATAAGACCCAACCCAAATCGTGGACTATTTCCAGACTAAGCTTGCCGCAGACGCACCAAAGAAAGCCGATTTGTTACCCAAGCCAATGTACAAGAATACATAGGATCTGTGATTCGTCTCAACCACCTAACAGAAACATAAATACTCACACTTTTACAGCGTTTAACAGATATTCATACTCTTAATTTTAGCTATGAATAAATATTAAGAAATAGTGATTTAAAAGAATTTGTCCCAGAAATTATCAATCGCTTAGGTGCAGAAGCATTATTGACACCAGGGGAAATCATTAGAGATTTTATTAGCGTGTTAAATGTTATTGATCAAAATCCAGAAATGAAACTTAGTGAATTAATTCAGTGTGCTAATTTTAAACCCATCTTAGCAGGTGAAGATGGTGATTTAGATGATGATGCAGCCGAATTTAGTTTACTATTGATGAATAACAGGTGGTTGCTGACTGTGCAAATATTTAAGAATTTCTAGTAATGCTTTTGCTAACTGTTTAACTTCTTCTTCACTAAAACTGCGTCCTGCCTTCAGTTGAGTTTCCAAAGATTCAGCAGGAAGATAACTCTGTACTAATGCAAATCCTTTGTAGGTTTGTGTATCTAATTCGAAATAATCTAGATAGTGGGGAATAACTGGATGAGAAAGTGATTTGAGGGTTTTAGCTTCGCCTTCAAACAACTTTAAATCGTGCCATTGAAACTCATCATCAAATATCAGTAGTTTAACCACTACTAGTTCTTGAGTTTGTAAAAAATGAGTTAGCAGCGTCCTCCGTCCTGCTTTTTTATCGAGTTGCTGCTGCACTTCATAATCTACTAATAGCATTTCTTTGGCAAAATCACCCAAATTTTAATTTGTCATGTTGCTAACTTCACAGATTCGTTACTTTTATCACTTAACTCCTTGTTACTAGGTTACTGTAAGCTTAGTTAGGTGAGCAACTAGTGTGAAACACAGTATTCTGTGAATATTCTTCTATCTAACCTACATTCCGCAGCCTAAAGTGCCATAGAGAGAAATTATGGAGAGGAGAAATCCAAGGGAGTATAAAAACAAACATACGCAGTGAAAAAAGGCATTGGAGAAACAGTAAAGCACCAAAAATAGCATTAAAACCTATTCTCAATAAGAAGCAATAAGAAAGAATACTGCCCACAGGAGTCAACAGATAAATGAAGATATTCAACAGATGAATCATAACTTAGACTAATAAATCGAAGTAAAAAAAGAAATTATGGACATAGTAAAATAGAGCTATAAATCAAAGAGATTAGATTATTCTCTGATAGAAATTAAATTAATAGAGAGAAAAATTAGGTAACTGATTGAGAGTAGGGAAAACAATGATATGCTAAAAGATTCACAATAAAATCTCTATCTTGACTCCAGTAACAGATGTGTTTTTATTGGTTAAGTGTAACTAAATAAATAGACTGAAAGCATGGAAAAATCCAGCGTAAAGTGGGGCGGTTAGTTGGTTTACCCAATTGATTTTTTACTGTTGATTTAGACTCTCTCAAAGGGGTTCTAACTTGTCGTTACCCTAAAGTATAAACCAGCAGACATAAACCCATAATCATTCCCAGGGACTCTATTCTCTCCGGACTTTTTAGGAAAATACTGTCTGCGAAAAATAAACGCCCTGCCCTCAGAAATTCTGTATTAATTTTACTTTCATTCTGGGAGAATGTAGCTGATATTTCAGAGGATATCTCTCCTGAACTATCTTTTTTCTTAGATTTGATTTGAGTAACTTTACTCTGGTTAATTTGGTGATATTTGAATTGTTTGAATAGTTTAAATAACCCCTTGATAGCATCAGCTTAACAAGCAAATTTTTCTGGTGATAACTTTTTCAGATCTTGCACAGCTTTTGATTGTGCCTTGGTAATTTCTTGTGAGAGTTTACCCAGGTTTGATTCTCTTCTTTCTTGATTTTGCACTACTAACCATCTTTGTTCTATTCCTGGATAATTTACTGTTTTTGAAGCTAGTTTATATCCGGGTAAGTTACTATCAACAAATTGTGGTTCTGGTAATGTTAATATTAATCATTGTGCTGATTCTACGCTTAACGGCACTGGAGATAACCAGCTTAAATCTGACATCATTTTCAGATTTGATTCTGTATATAAGGCCCAGTCTGCTACTATGAGACTGTTAACTTTTAATTGTTTTTGGTACTCTACTGCTATTTTACCAAAGCATGATGAATCTGCTTGGTGTCCCGATGCTAGTTTTAAAAATGTATATTGGTATGTCTCCATCTCCTGAACATATCATTTCTATGATGAACTATTTTAACTCCGGTCTATGGTCACCAGAATAACCGTAGGTGATGGTTATTTCTTTTGGTGATTTTACTGCTAATTCTTCTAGTTCTTGATTATTTCCTACTTTTTGACTCTCAAATATTACTTCTGGTAAGCTGGTATTATATTGCCCATCCATGTACGTCCATTTATGATGAGTCTAGATGCCCTGCTCATAGGGATAATCCAAATTCTTGGGCTGCTTTTAAGGCGACAATAAAAAATATTCTATCCAATCCTTTTATAAATAGTTTATCCATGACTCTCCCCAGTTTATCATCCTTGAGATATTCTGGTGTTACTCCTGGTCCTATTAGATACTCACAGGGGATTGTTTCAAAATCTTGGAGAAACATATATAAGGGTTTTTATACAAATCCTAACCCGTTGATTATCATGGGTTTTACTACATGACCCGGACTTACTTTCTCTCCAATTTCAAGGATTATTTCTACTACTCCTATGGCGTCTATTATTCCTTCTACTATGCCTAAATGGTCTAGGTTTTGAATTTCCATTTTCTGAAGCTTTGATTTCACAACAGAATTATCCACAACTCCTGTTGTGATTAAATCATTTCTTCTTCTGTTCTAATTTGATTTTTAAATCATTAAATTTTCTTTTCTTTTATTTTCTTTACAAAACTTTATTGTCTCAATCTATTACCATTTTCATGATACTTGTTCTTATTAACCCTTTTCTTCCTTGTAGAAGCTTTAGTTATTGTGTACTACTATTTGTGACAGTTAGGGTGCGGAAGGTGGGCTCTATTAGTAACAGCACATTCTCTAGACTTGAACCATTTGTCGAATAGTTCATTTATCTTCACAATTGGACATAACTAAGACCATAGGAGTTACGCATTGACAGAAAAACGCATTCATGGGTATTAAGCAGTACCAGCACTGGTAAGACTTTCCACAATGTAGTCGCGCACAACTAAAGTGAATAAGTTCCTTTGCAATTCATACCAATTAGAAATTATCTTTTCAGAGCGCATTTTTTCTAAACAAACAAATGCTTGAAGTGAACAAAATATCTGTGTTTTAATTCCTTAGGTATCTCTAACCATAAATCGACAAGTTCCACATACTTGTTTGATGGCTCTATGAAAACTTTCAATCCCCCAATGAGTATCATGAATTTTCACAAATTCACTTTTGTTGATTTCATTGAGAGCTTCTTGATCTGGTAGATACACTATATAGTCTCTAGAGTCTTTTTTTTGAAGTCTTGTCTAAACAGTTTGATCAATCCAAATGCTCTCAAATGATTTATCAAACCTTCATCGAGAATTTCTAAACTCCTTAATAGACAATAATTTTCCAGTTTATTTGATACGGTTCTATTTTTCTCAATCCCAAATATAAAACCCAATTTCTGGCTTTTTAAAAATTTTCAGCTTTCTACCCCTGAATATCAACTGTCTCCTGTAACTATTCTTGGTTTTACACTCCAATCAATCACTTCCTTGAGCATTTCCTGAAAATAATTGTTCTTCGTCTTTCCCTCCTTTTTGTCGTATATTATGTAACTTATTCGTACTGAATTTTCATATACATCACTGTAGTACAGTGTGATTAAATCTATTCCTTTGATGCTATAAGAGGCTATTGATAAAGTAAATGTAAAGGGGAGTAGAAAAGGGATGTTGGAAGGATAGAATACATAACATGTAGTGTATTTACATAGCTACTCATAGAACGAAAGTTTTACCCCACAGACTTAACTGATATGGAGTGGGAAATCCTGGCCCCATTGATTCCACCAGCCAAAGAAGGAGGGCATCTACCCACAACAGATATGGGTGAAATATGTAATGCCATCTATTTTCATTTGAAAACTGGATGTCAATGGAATATGCTTCCAGGTGATTTCCCGCCAAGGTCAACGGTATATAGCTATTACAGGAAATGGCAGGGCCAGGGGGTTTGGGAAAAATTCAACCATACATTGGGTGGTCAAGTTCGCTCGGAATTAGGTAAATGAACACAACCTACCGCGCTCGCCGCAGACAGTCAGTTGGTCAACACTGACCAAAAAAAGGGGATGTGTATAGTTTTGAGGGATATAAAAAGGTAAAAGGAAGAAAGAGGCAGACTTTAGTTGGTTGATAGCCTGGGACTTGTGTTGAAAGTTGTTGTTAGTGAAGCGAATGCCCCAGAATGAATACTTGCTGCCTATGCACTAATGGAACTGCTAGATAAACCCACAGAATTATTGGAAAAAGTCCAAGTTTTATGGGTTGATTCCGGTTATGACGGTGATAAATTTGCACTTGTAGTTTGGTTCCTGATTCAAGCTCATGTTGAAGTCATAGGACCTACTGAGCAAGAATTTAAAGTTTTACCACAACCCTGGGTAGTAGAAAGAACATTTGGGTGGTTTAACCAATATCATCGTCTAAGCAAGGATTATGAGCGTTTAACACAAATGAGGGAAGGGTCTATATATGCTCTTATGACTGGAATTATACTACTTCCTCTTGTCTCCTAAACATTTACTTCATAAATCATCTCTTATGAGATTTCCCAGACCTAAAATAACTGATTAATTCTCCAGTTTTTGGCTCACTATACATTTTTTATACTACTGTGTCATCTACACTTAAAATCCCTCCTATTATTATATTTATGATTTTCTTTACTGTATCGAATAAATCTTTCGCTTCCTATCTTCTCTCTGAGCAATAATCTTTTCATATGACAGTGTGAAACGTTTTCCAATATCTCTGCCAATCTACAACATCCTCCATGCTTTGGTTCTGATAGCAACAACAGAGTGTAATATTCCAGATTGCATTCTGCTGTAGAAGGCTTGGTTATTTCTCTAATTCTCCCATACCTGCTAAGTAGATGACATTTTTTATCACTACAGTATTTTGCTACTTTGTCAATGCGTAATTACTGTATCAGTACATCTTGCTGGTTATAGAGTTATGTTAAATACCCTTGATCATTTACTAGTTACTGCGGCCACCCCTGTGGGAAAACAGAAGCTGCATCTCTACCAGTTTTAATGTTATTATAAAAAACCCCTGCTACCAGAATCGGGATATTGTATATTAGTGCTATCAAAGCTTTCATTAATTACCAATTTGCACGGCTCAGTGATTTATTAAAAACCGCAGATATACCTGTATATTCTTGCCATGGTGATGTTCCTCAAAATCACAACAACAAACTCTTAAAAAATCCCCAAGGTATTCTGCAGATTAGACCAGAACCTCTAGAAAGGTTATTAATTAACAAACATAAACATCAGGAATTAATAAAATTATTTGGTGATTTACATTTTGTCCTTTTTGATAAGATTAACACCTTTATGGGTTCAGAAAGAGGTTGTCAAATTATTTGTCAATTATAACGTTTGGCAAAATTAACCAGAACCCAACCTCGACCCATTGGTTTATCCGCAACTATCGGTGATTACGCAATCGCTGAAAAATGCTGAAGTTCAGGAACATGAAAGCCAGTAAATACACCAAAGATTGAATCTGTAAATCAGCAAATTAAACTGGCTGTAGAACATTTCTATATAGAGAAAGGCTCGGAAAAATCAGATTATGATAAATATATTTTTAACATTACTAAATCTCGCAAAGGTCTAATATTTGCTAACTACTGCAGCCAAACAGAATCTATTATTTCTTCTTTGCGTCAAATCGCCAAACCAGAAGGATTTACAGATATATATCATGTCCATCACGGTAGTATTTCTGCCAGCTGAAGACAGACAACCTGCTGAAAATCCCATGGCTGAACCTAATACTCCGGCTGTAACTTCTGCAACTTTAACTCTAGAATTAGGTATAGATATTGGTTATTTAGAAAGACTTATTCAGTTTGAATCGCCTTTATATGTTGCTAGTTTTTTATAAAGATTGGGAAGAAGTGGCAGAAGAGGAGAGTCTGCGCATATGCATTTTATTTGTGCAGGAGAAAAACCATTAGCAGAAACTTCATTACCACAACAAATGCCCTGGAAATTTTTGCAGTATATTTCTACTATTCAACTTTATTTAGACGAACCTTGGATTGAACTAATTCAGCTAATCAAATATACTTTAAGTTTGCTTTCTCATCAAATAATGAGTATTTTAGACGCAACGGGGACGCTTTCTCCTGCTGCTTTCGCTTAAGAAATAGCTTATCACCATTTATTAATATTTCTTGAAGTGATTACAACTGTTAAACTATTTAATTAATATTAATCATATTCAAAAAACTGAACAAGGTAAATTAGTTATTGGTTTAGCTGGTGAAAAAGTAGTTAATAGATCTCAATTTGATGCCGTCTTTGCTGATACTCAAGATTATGTAGTCAAGCAAGGTGGAACAGGAATTCGTAGTATTGTTGTTCCTCTGTATGTAGGTAATAAATTTGCTTTAGTGGGAAGAATTTGGGAAGTTTTAGAAGTTGATTTCAAAAATAAGGCTATTTTTGTTAAGCAAGTTGAGGGTAAAGCTAGTACTTATTGGCGTGGTAGTAGCGGTAATATTCACAGTAGGATTTTACAAAAAATGCGGCAAGTTTTATTAGAAGATACAGAATATAGTTATTTACAAAATAATGCTGAATTTTGTTTGCAGGAAGTTAGAAAATTAATACGATCAGCAGGATTATATAAACAGAATATTCTACAATTAGAAAAAATAAATGCTGCATTTTTCTGTGGATGGGTACTGTGGCTTATCGGACTTTAGAAAGATTACTTAACTCCTTTTGTCGGGAATCTTTGGGAATTAGCAGTATTTGTGGAACAAATCGCTATTATTTGACTTTGAAATTAGGTAAGGATAAATTTAACTCTGTTTATCCTGAAATTGCTTCGTTATTTGAGCAAAGAACTACCACAGAAAATTTAGTTAGTCATCCAGAAGCACCAGAATTGCAGAAATATGATCAGTTTATTACCCATAAAGTCTTAAGGAAAGGGTTTGTTAATGATTATTTAGATATAGAAGAATGGAAGCAGTTAGTTTTTATTTGGTAGAGGGATAGATCTGTAAATATAATGATTATTATCAGCATGAATTTTAACTTTGCTACAATAATCCTAAATGTCATTGTCTTAACTGTAACTGTCCTACTATTTACCAATTGAGAATATATGATAGGAAAAAAACTCCTGAACCGTATTACTACAAATCCGAAAGTAATGGTTGGAAAACCGACAATTAAAGGCACACGCTTAACAGTCGAGTATGTTCTTACTCTTCTTGCACACAGCGCGACAGTAACAGAGATCCTGGAAGAATATGAAGGTTTAGTAGAAGCAGATATTCGGGCTTGTTTATTATTTGCATCTCGCTCTCTAGAAGGCACAAGTTTTATGCCTTTGACTGCGGAGATTGCCTAGATGGGATTTTTAGTAAGTGAAAATACAGGTGCGGCTGTCGCTCCTTAGTTAGGTGAACAAGGTCATGAAGTTTTCTCAGTTTATGAACAAGCACGGGGAACACATGATGATACAATTATTCAAAAGGCTTTTGATGAAAATTGGATTTTAATTAGTAGCGAGAAAGATTTTGGCGAGAAAGTTTATAGGGATCACCACCCATATCGGGTTGTGATTCTTCTGCGTTTGGAAAATGAACGTTCTGCCAATAAAATCTACGTTTTATAGCAGGTATTGGAGCAGTATATCGAACAATTACTAGATAGTTCTGTCGTAGTTACTGAAACTCAGATTAGATTTGCTAGGACAAAATAATTTACTTGTGGAATATTTCTGACTTTGAGACTATGGGGCTTTATCGCAAAGCATAACACGTTGTACTGACTATAGAGTTATTATATCTTGAACCTGTAGAAAAAGATGTTAAAATGCTATATAGTTAGAGATCTTAAATAAGATGAGTTATCAAGATATTATTACAATGGAGCCAGATAAGCATAAAATTTAGATGCGTTTCCTCTGGGTGAAGTGGAAGCGAGCGCACTTGTTAATAAATCTGTTAATAAATTATCGTTGCTGAGTCATTGCCATCACGGTTGCGACAGTCAATTCTGAGATGTTGTCAAGGGTGGGGATTCTATCATTATCGGCATAAACGAATAGTAACTCTTGATTTTTCCAAACCCAGATTTGCTTTTGCTGATTATCAATGATCCTAGCAAGCTCTGTTCCTTTACTCAAGCAGTGCAGGATTTTGTGTTGTATATCTAAGGTGCTTTGGTCGGGGGAGCGAATTTCAATTAACCAGTCCGGTGAAACCTTGTAGCAGTCCATCTTCATCAGAAAAACGCTCGCTCTTAACAACAGCAATATCAGGTACGGGAGACATGGGAGGTACGATACACTGGAGTTCTTGCATAGGTTCGTAGGCGGCAGTTTAGCTATTGATGGTGTTAACAAATTTACCTTGGAGGCGGGAATGAAACAGCGTTGGCATGGGTTTTTGCTGGGCTTGTCCCTGGATAAACACCGTCCCTTGAGGGGGCGAAAACGAAGGTTAAACCATCACAGGAGAAAGGTTTTACGTGATAGAACCCTTGAAAAGATTGATAGAAGAACGGTGCTTATTGACAATTAACTGTGCAGTTATGAGGCAGCTATGTCAGCATAAACCTTGAAGATACGAAGAGAATGGTCTTGTTAATGGAACAACTCATCAGTTTTATTCGCAATACGTGGACATTTTATCAGTAGGGTCGAAAGGCTATAAACCTTATGAAGGAAGCTCTTTAGGTTCTTTGTCGCCCCATCAACTCCCAAGCAGGAGAGGCTTCAATATTGGGTTGCTGAAGAAAATCGTCTAATGGGTTGGTGAGGGTAGGAGATTGCATACTTGCCTCAGCAGTACGAAAAAAATGTTATCTATTGTTCACATCTTTGGGAAATTCGGTAAATTCAATCTGTCTGTCTCGATAAATCCCTTCGACTGTTTTTAGCATAAGTCTTATGGTTTCCATGATTTTTTAGATTATACCATAAGTACCTAGATAAACTCTATAATTTCCAAACTTTTACTCTCCGTATTTTTATTTTGTATTCCCACATACAGCAAACAAATCCTAAAACAAAATAAAGAAATCTGGTTTTTGGCTACCAAAACTCTAGACTAATAATAGTAGCAGGAAATACATAAAATAAATATTTCCTGTTATAAAGGTGACGTTTCTGAGCATAAGAGTACAACTTAATATATCTCAAAATATCTTGCTTAAATTGCTGAAAGTCTCATCAGCAAATAGATTTATCTTGAGTACAAAAAATCTCAAACCCTACCCCAAAAATACTAGTACCCCTGTGATAAAAAACTAGTACCCCTACCCCAACAAAAAATGTAAACTTCTGTAAGATAGGGGTTTAAACCTATTGAGTACAATGGTAATAAATTCAATAGATCCAATCGGTACCTGCTGTTTTGTCTCCTTTCACGTCACTTGATATAAGCAGAAGAAGACAACATGGGTCTTTTAACCAGACAGTACCGATGCAACAGTCTTTAGACAGTACCAGCCAAACCCAAACTGCAATTACAGACTCGCGGCAAAATCAAGGTCCTGGCGGTTTTTTGGAGCCATTAATGAGTGATTTCCAGATCATTTGTGAGTGTGATCCAGCGGCACGTAGTTGGTTAGAGGTTATCTTTTGTTACCCTGGATTTCATCCTCTTTCTTTACATCGTCTCGCGCACTGCTTACACATCCGTAAAGTGGGTTTTATTCCCCGTTTAATTTCCCACTTGGGAAGGTTTTTAACCGGGATTGAAATTGAGCCAGGTGCGGAAATTGGTAAAGGTGTATTTATCGATCATGGCATGGGTGTTGTAATTGGCGAAACTGCCATTGTGGGAGATTATGCACTTATTTATCAAGGTGTAACTCTGGGTGGAACTGGGAAAGAAAGTGGTAAACGTCATCCAACTTTAGGTAATAATGTTGTTGTGGGTGCCGGTGCGAAGGTTTTGGGAAATATTCAAATTAGCGATCACGTGCGTATAGGTATAGGTTTAATTATGGTACGTGATCTTCCTCCAGACTCTACGGTTGTCGGTATTCCTGGCCGCATTATTTCCCATAAACAAAGCAAACCTCTTTCTCCCCTAGAACATGGCAAGTTACTTGATGTAGAAGCAGGAATAATTCGTTCCTTAGTTTCCCGAATTTAGAAGCTTTAACAAGAACTACAAACCCTAAAAAACCAACACCAGGATGAAGATAGTTGAATTATGTTATCACTTGGTGAACAAGTTTTGCAGATTCCTTTAAGTGATAGATCGCAAATTTATCACCGTTTGCAAGAATTAATGATTACTTGTTCCTGTCCTCCAGATGGTTCTTTGCGAGTACAAGTCAATAGTTTGCAAGAAGCAATTCTTGTCCGCAGTACAGTCATGCAATTTTTAGCTTCTCGTTGTGAGTTGGTAGAATGGTTAGACGGTTGTTGGAGTCACAGTTAAATCATCTTCAATTCAAATGCAAAATCCACAATCTTAAATTGGCATTAATGAAGATTATTGCCAACTAAAAAAATGTCTAACCAAGACAATATGAGAGCAGAATCGATGATGCAAGCATGATTTATCCTCAGAAAAACTCGAAGTTATTGTTCACTCACAAATGAGCTTGCCGATTGTGAGGAATTAACCTAAGCTTAGGTTTCACTCACTCTGCTAAATCTCAGACTTCTCTGACATATTTCACTCTTAAACAGAGTGAATCTATTAAGTATCCTTGGGGTTAGCATTTTGTAATTTTGTCTAGTTTGGTATTTTCAACGTCAGATTATGGTACACCGGAACAGCGATAAACAGTTACTTCAATTTTTGCATAATGAACTGGAACTTTCAAAAGCGGATATTGCTGTTGCTTTGCGACACCGCGAATTAGATAAAGGACCCATCCCTATGCTGCTTTGGCAGTATGGCTTCATTAATTTAGAACAATTAGAAAAGATTTTTGATTGGTTAGCAGAACACGCTTAAACAATTAAGAATTCAAAATTCAAAATTCAAAATGCTTATGGAATAAGTCCTTCATCTAGTTTTAGATGTCAGTAAAAATTTCTCCACTTAGATGTGAAGCGACTATTGGTGAGATATAAATTGCTTATACCACCTAACAATTATCCTAGAAAGTTGAGGTTGCTACTATGATTGCTAGTTTAATTGCTGGACTGAGTATCTTATTATTTACGGGACTTACGAATGGCTATATTAGCTACTGCCTATTTGTAGAGAATCCAAATCATGACAGAAAGAAGACTTTGTAAATTATACCAAAATTTGGTTTTCTGCCATACAGATCTGCTGGGAGTTCTTGAGCAATAATTAAATATTATCAAGTGTGTTTATTAACTAGTGCTATCTTTAGCATTTATTTGAAGATTTTTAATATTTGTTTTATATCTCTTATAACTAGAAATTGTAGCCTTAAATGGTATTAGTAAAAACTCGGTTAGAGGAATGTTTGAGATGAGTCAAATCATTATTAATGATACCACATTGCGTGATGGAGAACAAGCAGCAGGTGTTGCTTTTAACTTAGAAGAAAAGGTAGCAATCGCACAATTTCTTGATGCCATTGGTGTTCCCGAATTAGAAGTCGGTATACCCGCAATGGGAGAAGAAGAAATTCGTGCAATTCAAGCAATTGCTGACTTAGATTTAGATGCTAAATTACTAGGTTGGAACCGCGCTGTTATCTCAGATATTAAAGCTTCTATTGCCTGTGGATTAGAAAGAATACATATTGCTATTCCTGTTTCTGGTATACAAATTGCCGCTAAATTTCATGGTCAATGGAGAGTAAGTTTACAAAGACTCAAAGACTGTATTAGCTTCGCAGTTGATAATGGTCTTTGGGTTGCAGTAGGAGGAGAGGACTCTTCTAGATCTGATGAAAACTTCCTTGAAGAGGTTGCATTAAACGCTCAAGAATGGGGTGCGTCAAGATTTCGTTTTTGCGATACAGTTGGAGTTCTTGATCCCTTTGGAACTCACCTCAAAGTTAAGCGATTAGTATCTACTTTATCAATTCCTGTAGAAATTCACACCCATAATGATTTTGGACTAGCAACTGCTAACGCTATTGCCGGTATTAAAGCCGGAGCAACTTCTGTTAATACCACCGTTAATGGTTTAGGTGAAAGAGCAGGAAATGCAGCTTTAGAAGAAGTTGTCATGGCAATAAAATGTATCTACGGTGTTGATTTAGGAATTGACACTCGACATTTATTAGGACTATCTCAATTAGTTGCTGCTGCATCCGGTTCAAAGGTCCCACCTTGGAAAGCAATTGTTGGTGAAAATACCTTTGCTCACGAGTCTGGAATTCATGCTCATGGTGTACTCAAAAACCCAGAAACCTATGAACCATTTTCACCAGAAGAAGTAGGTTGGGAACGTCGTTTAGTAATCGGTAAACATTCTGGAAGGCATTTATTATCTAACTTGTTAGAACAGTATGGGATCTTTTTAAACTCAGAAGAAACCCAGTCTGTATTAGATGCAGTGCGCTTACAATCAACACTGAGAAAACGCAGTCTCACCACAGAAGAGTTATTGAATTTAGTAGGTGAACAGAGGTATTCCCATGCAACGCGATGAAATAGAACTTAACTCACAACCAGTTTTTGAAATTGGTGAAAAAGTCCGAGTTAAGAAACTAATCAAAAACGATGGTACTTTTGCAGGTAGAGAAATTGGTGAAGTATTAGCAAGAATTGGAGACGTTGGTTATGTGGCAAGTATAGGAACTTTTTTGCAAGCTTACTATATATATGCCGTGCATTTCTTGGATACAGGGTACATCATCGGTTGTCGGAAAAGAGAACTAGAATCTGCTGAGGAAAAAAATGAAAGTAATGCTACGGATGAATGATACTGGAACATTGGTTGTCTATGTCGCTAAAAAAGACCTAGAAGAAGAAGTTGTTAAACAAACAGATAGTGCTGTAGGTAAAGTTCTCACTTTAGCTAATGGTTGGGAATTAGAACTTAGTGAAATTCCAACTAAGGAAAGTTTACCCCTAACAGTAGAAGCTAAACGCCTCGCCTAAAATTATCACAAATTACTAAAGATAGAAGGTAATAGGTGAAAATATCAAAAATATATTTTTCCTATTCCTTCTTCCTTTAGATGAGCAACATTACCTCAGGAACATGGGGTTTATTATTTTCTATCGGAAATTTGACTTATCAATATGGGTGAAAAGTACCAGACCTTATCGGAATTGAATTTGGAAGGACAGTTTTTAGGATTTGTTGGTGATAAACCAGAAAAATATAAACATTTGCAGTTAGCAATTCCTTCAGGAGATGTAAAAGTAAAATTACCTAAACATTTGCGTTGTTCCCTGGTTTCTACTTTAGTGCCTGGTGAACAAATTCGCGTTAGTGCTATGAGTAAATTAAACCCACGGACAAGTGAACTGAAACTCACAGCTTATCGAGTGCAACCAGTTGGTTTTTGTCCAATTCATAATCATCTACCAGAAACTACAGCCAAGATTATGGTCTGTCAAAAATCTGGTTGTATTAAACGAGGTGGTAAGGGGTTATTATCAAAGTTAGAAAAAACTTTGTGCGATCGCGGTTTATTGGAGAAAGTAAAAATCGAACATACCGACTGTCAAAAACGTTGTAGCAGCGCACCCAATTGTGTTTTGATATTGGGTAAAAAGCAATACAGAAAAATTCATCCAGATGCAATCGCCTCTTTCTTAGAAAACCATTTAAAAGGATTTTCCAAAACTGGAAAAATAGTGTAAAAGAGCTCACATGTATGAAGCTATTTTTAGAAAATAAGAGTACTATATGTGCATAAGATGTACTTTACACAATCTACATAATAGATATCTAACAGAAAATAAATATGTGTTTTATATAACCCTTCTATAGACATCCTTTATGTAGCAATTTCTGTCTTTATATTCTTTTCCGGAGGTGTTTAATTAAGGTCTGTAGAAATGTTATATTAGAGGATATTTTAAAAGGGTCTTTTACTATCAGAATTAGCACAGTCACTCCTATAGGTATATGGGGTTAACCTTGATTTCCCGTTGTATTTAACCCCAAAAATAACGGTAAATTCTACCTTTCGGTACTTTCAAAACATCCTCTTACTTTGAATAATTTAAGTGCATAAGAGTGTGAGGACTATAACTTTGACTAAACGCCAATTTGCCAATGTAATTTCTGCTAATTGGCTACTGTTGATGGGAATAAATCTATTCGGTTGCCTTTTCCTATCTACATCTGTTGCCATTAGATCTGCATCTGCGGTTGATAGATCAGTTACTGATGCCGCAAGCAAGGAATTAGCGACTGAGCAAAAGACAAAATCAACTGAAGATATCAGCCGAAAATCCCAACAGCTAGCTGTTGAACTTAATCAACCTTTGATTCAGATCAAAAAACCACAGACTATCACCCAACAGATAGATACCTCAACCAGCGTGGGTGATACCTTTGGTAAAGCCAAGGAACTTTCTCCTACTCAGCCCCAGACTATCACTCAACAGATAGATGCCTCAACTAATGCGGGTGGTAAATTAGATGTTAATAAATCACACCAGGATTTATTAATTGAACCCCTTGTTAAAATAACTCCTCCACCCAGGCGCACCTATCAACCTGGACTCAGTTTTGGGACTCCGAGTGCTTTCGGAGCGGACTGGGGTGACTTATTTGTAGTAGGATCGGCCGCTACAGCAGGTAAAAGTAGGAACGGAGACCCAGACGCAAGTATGAGTGCAGGTTTTGGTTTAGGAGATGCCTACAACCTGATTGGTTTGGAATTCACCTTCAACAACGGTAGTATCAAAAACTTCGGTTATAACGGCACTTTTGACTTCAAAGCTCACCGCGTTGTCTATGCTCAAGGCAACACTCAAGTTGCTGTAGCTGGTGGCTGGAACACATTTGCCCAGTACGGTAATGAAGGTATTAGACCTTCCAGTGCCTACGGTGTACTTACCACATATTCTCTTTTACAGGCTAACAATCCTCTCAATCCAATGGCCATCTCCTTTTCTATAGGAGCAGGCGGTGGCGACTTCCGACAAGGTAATGAGAGTACAGGTATATTTGCAGGAATGGGTGTGCAAGTCCATCCCCGGTTAGGTCTAGGTCTGGGTTGGAGTGGAGTCGGTTTAAATGCCGGGATTTCATTAGTCCCTGTGCCTACCATTCCTTTGACTATTACTCTCCAAGGTGCTGATCTCACGGATAACAGTGCAGGCGGTACTGTATTTGTTATGACAGTGGGCTATGGTTTCAATTTCCTGCCTAAATAAACGCTTCAACATTTACAATTTAGAGAATAACCATGTTGAAAATCAGAACATTTGTTATTGCCCTCCTTCTGACACCTTTAATCTCGTTTACTTGGCAGTTAACAAATCAAGCTCAAACTAATTCACCAAGTAAAGGTACAGCAGGTTCTGCAAGTGGAGGTGGAAACACTGGCTCTGGTGGTACAGTTATTTCATCACCCAGTAAAGGTACAGCAGGTTCTGGGAGTGGAGGTGGAAACACTGGCTCAAATAATAACCCTGTTTCATCACCCAGTAAAGGGGCAGCGGGATCTGCAAGCGGAGCTACGCCTAATATCATTGTCACACAAGCAGCGGATGGTTCTCTAGGTATTGACCTTTCACCTACGGCTGTACGTGACTTGAATAATGCTGCTGCTGGTATACTTGCTAGTAGTCGTGCTGGTATATTCTTACCGATTAACACTAATAGACTGCAAGCATCCTTCATTTCAAATGGGCTTTCTCCAGAATTAGCAAAAAAATTAACAGATGCAGCATCTCATATTATCAAATTCCCCCGTTCTTATAGTACATCCAGTCTTCCTTCACTTGAGTCATCACAAGCACGGCTAGTAGCCAGCATTAAAGCGTCAAGAGCTGGTTTAACTATCGCTGAGACTAATGAAGCAGTAACTGTTAACCCTGACAAACTGAACGAAACTATTAATATCTACAACAAGATTGTTCTAGAAAGCGATCCGGCAACTCTTCAGAGACTTTCACACAACTCAAACTTTGTGGCAATTGGTAAAATTCTCACAACATTAAGGGCGGCAATTAAGTAGTATATATTCACATCCTTAGGTTGACATATTCCCCGACGTAGAATGTCGGGGATTGTTGCTCATGGTTTACAGAAATTCACTTCCTTTAAACCCAATTTTTCGGTAACTTTTATGTCGGTAGTTACTACTAAACGCTTCACTATAGTTCAATATCACCGTCTAGCGAAACTCGGCTTTTTTAGAGAAGATAAACGAGTTGAGTTAATTAGAGGTGAAATAATTTAGATGGCTGCAAAAAGTAAATCACATTCAACCTTCAATAGACGATTAAGTAGTCGTGCAAAATCAATTTTACATTTGGTAGAGGGAATACGGAACAGATAAACACTACAGAGATTTCTATTTGTTCCAAAAAAAAATATTCAATTCATTTTGCTCAGGTAATTAATCAGGGAATTAACACAATTACGAGGTAATCGTGCAACTTTACAAAATCAAGATCCTGTAATCCTGTAATCTTGACCTGTAGTCTTTAGCGTATCCATTTTTTTCTGTTAAATACTGTTATAACTGAGTTGAATATTTTCTAGTGCCAGACCTAAATCGTCTCGTGACCTAAACCCTTCTAAACACTCCTTAGAAATACCATTTTCAATTAGTAATAAAGTTGGTAGGGACTTAAGCCTATAAGTAGTAGATAGTTTAAAATTTTGCTCGGTATTAACCTCAACTAATTTTATGCTATCACTGCATCGGACGTGAAATTGAAGCAGCAAAGGATAAATAATTCTAGATAGTTCAGACCAAGGGGTTTTGTTCTTAAAAGTCCACGAACTCTATAAAAAGGCATCTGGTAGTAGATATTCTCGGCCTTCCCTTTTCTACTCACTGTACTCAGGCTAATATTTCTGATGACCAAGGGCTGATTGAGATGTTGAGAATTCATATCGACTTCTTCAAATCAAAACCTGTGGAACTACCTAAAAGGACAATTCTTTTAGACAACGGTTATCATCCTGACAAACTAGAAGCAGAGTTAGTCTTAGTTGATCCAGAAATAATGAGTAAAATTCACTTTCAATTGTCTCCTAAACCATCCCAAGAGGAAAAAGCCAAGCAAGGGAAGTCTGGTTTTGTGCCAGTTAAAGCCAGATGAGTAGTTGAAAGAAGTAATGCTTGGATAGAAAGTTGTAAAATCTTGGTCAAAAATTTTGAAATAACTTTGGAAAATGCGACGACTAAAATTCATCTCTGTTTTGTCAGACTTATGCTCCGAAGATTAGCTACTTCATAGATCCCAAATGGGTTCTATAGTCATTGAAGCAGGTATTCCCATTCAAGAAATGGAAGGACTTATCACCCATCGTTTCCCCAAACGTTCTATCGGGACGTAAACAAAAATAAAGCCCAAATATAGCCCAAACTGGCTTGATAAGAAGGAAACACGTCCGGATTCCAGTTGAACCAATCAATAAATAGAAAAGATATGGCTGTTCTAAACCCTTCTAAAGCTGCAGTAAAAGTATTCAAAGGTTTTTTAGCCCACCTTGGTCTTAATCCTCCAGTCTACTGATGGCAAAGAATAAAAGTGTAGGCACAGCAAACCAAAATAAAATGGTGCAGTCAACTGCTCTTATCTCGAACTTGATATTCTTTGATTCCTAACCATCCCTTGGCTTCCCTGTAAACAACTTCTACCCAATTTCTTTGACAATATGTATCAACTATCCAGGTGTGACAATTGCTCAAGAAACATTGGTCATAAAGTAGTCAATATCAGTGGCTTGAGAGAAAGTAGAACCATTGATGACGATAGGAATATTGCCCTTTCCACTTAAGGCTGATATTTCTACTTCTTTAGTTACTACCCATAATGTTTTGGTTTTATCTAACTCCAGTTGAATTTGTGTAAAAGCCTCTTGGGGTAAACTTTGTACTAATTCATCTAACCTAATTATTTGTGGACTATCCTCTTAGTCACTGGCAAGGACTTTGGGATGTTTAGCTAATCCTCCTCAATACTTTCAACGCCGATTTTCTATCTTTAATAAGAAAGACCTATTGTGGCCATATCCAGGATCTATAATTACTATTCCTGGTTGATAAGCACGGCTCAAGGTCAGATCTATTGATTTAATTCCTAACTCAGGTTTATTCTCAAATAGAGGGTCTTGTTTCCCTTTGGGTCAAGAATCACCGTGGTGATATAACTCTATATCTAATGGTAAGCTTTTACTGCCATCATATAGATGTGTTGTTACTACTACTATTCCATTATCCCTTGTCCCAATTTCTTCAATATATTGTCTTCCTACTCCATCCCTAAAATTCCCGCTTTTTCTATGGACAGAATCATCAATTATTAAGCTAAATCCTCTGGTGATTCTCCTCTGACTACACTTGTTCATAATCTCTAACCGACGGTCATTGACTTGGGAATTGGACCAAGGTGCTTCAGTTAAAAAGTGGTGTAATCGGTGGTAGGTCACCCCTAGGGTATTCTCTGCCATTTGAAATAGGTTTTTTCTCTCACTTTCACCCAATCATCCCCCTAAATAATGTCTAAACTCTCTTCTTTCCCCTTGATGAGAAATACACCATCAAACCTTTAACACCATCTTTCAAACCATGGTGACATTGCTGGGGTAGTGGTTTCTTTCATTAGCTTCTTTGAAGGTGAAAGCTACAGCGAAATCCCATTATATTCCTTTTTACTGTTAACTTTTGTTTAAGTATTTTGGGGGAGTTCAGGCCACTCTGTGGCATCCTCAACTTGGTTTCTTGGTTTATCAGCGGCGGCTGATCCCCCTCGCACTGGTGGCGTTGCTAGTGGTGGTATTCGATACCAGATTGCATTCAGAAATACTGGAAAAATAGGAATAAATAGTAATAAGATTAAGAAAGATTTAACAATTATTGGAATAGATTAACAAAATTCAAGTTTACTAAAATACTGCACAGAGAAAAAAAATTAACGACAGATTAAAAGCAAGGTACAGAAAGGTTAAAAGTTTCAGAAAAAACTTTCTTACAAACACCTGACTTAGAGCTTGTGCCTCCTGCTGTAATGTTATCGTAGTCACTGTTAGGTTGTGGCTTCCTAGTGTTTTTGCCTTGATTTCATTTAGTTGTTATTAGAGGTTTTTGAACGCACAACCAGAAATGCCTGCCTAGTTGGAATGAAGGATGCACAATTCTGATTGGTAGATTACAAACTTTGTCCACCTTAGTTGATGTCGTTAATTCGGATTTTCCCATTTTATTGAATTATTATCTCACCAATAGATCGCTGTATTTTACTGACTTCTATCTGTCGTAATTTACAGCGATTTCGAGCATGCTAGGGAATGGAGAAGATAATTAATTCATTAAAGTCATGATTGTAACTTCTGGTGGACAAAAGAAACGTCCTGGGAGATAAGTTCCTAAACCCCTATTTACATATAGTTGATTTTTGCCTAATTGATGTAACCCGTGTGACCATTCCCAATGTCGGACTACAAAGTAATTCTCTCTCAGCAATGGTACTTGCCGACGTAATTCAATGGGTATTTTCTCCACTATTTTATTGTAAGTAATTAACGCAGGTCCAAATCCAGGAATGATAATTTGTCCTCCATGAGTATGGCCAGACAATTGTAAATATACGCGCCATGTATTCAATATTTTAGCTGTATTTGGATTATGAGATAAAACTAGACGTGGTTTATTATTATCTAGCTGGTTCATAACTCGTGCGGGATTAAATTCCTTGGAGAAAAAATCTGCTAATCCTACCAACGCTAATTCATTTCCTAGTGGATAGGCGATTTGATTCCACAGGATATTAATACCAATATTTTCTAGTCCTGTTGTAATTTCTGATTGAGAATTTTCATAATATATATCATGGTTGCCAAGTACAGCATAAATCCCACAATTGCTTTCTAAATTTTTGAAATGTCTTGCGAGTTGATGAATAGGTTCTGGAGTTGTGGTTACATAGTCACCAGTTAATATAACTAAATCTGGTTGTGCTCCGTTACAGATGGCGATCGCTCTTTCTAGCATTTTATCTGACAATCGCAAACCATCGTAATGAAGATCTGACATCTGCACCAGTTTTTTACCTTGTAATGATGCAGGTAAATCAGCAATCCTAACCGTTAATTTTTCTGTTGTCAACGGTCAAGATAATAACCTGTGCATAAGCCATTTAATGGTTTTGAGTAGTATTTTTTATAGGTTAACTAAAAGTTTTTAATTTGTTCTCAGTAACAAGATCAGTTTCTCGGAAATTTATAAAATTTGTGATAAGCATTCAGCTAATGCCTAACGGTACGCTACGCGAACAGCCATCAGCATTAAGCTTTTTCAAGCTAACGCCAAAAACACCTAGGGCTTGCTGAAAAACTTGTTCGTGACTCCTAAATTCTTGCAATTTGTGATCTCAACATTGAGGATGTCTATTCTTCACAAATCATACCAAGTCCGTTTCATTAGAAATCATAAATCTTTTCTTCTACCCAATTACCAGTTACCAATTACCAGATATATGAAAACGGACTTGATCTCAAGTTGAAATCCTAACTCAGCGCGATCGCAATCTTACCTACTGTGCGCTCACCTTCGCTATACTCATGAGCAGGCGCTAATTCTTCCAGAGGATATGTGCGATCAATCACTGTTCGCATTTTACCTGTTTCAATTAACTTTTTTAAATAAACCAAATCTTGACTATTAGGCTTCTCTAACACAAATTTCACCTTTTGACCAGGAAGGAACATAGTTAAAAAACCCTGTACAATTACTTCTGGTGTAGGAAGGGTAGAAACATAAACCCCATTTGGCTTTAAAACTTTTCGGCAATTAGAAAATGCTCGTTTACCAACTGCATCAAATATAATATCGTACTGCACATTACCTTCTGTAAAGTCCTGATGCGTATAATCAATAACTAAATCTGCATTCAGAGATTTGACCAAATCCAAATTTTTACAACTGCAAACACCAGTCACTTCAGCCCCCAACGCCTTAGCAATTTGCACCGCAAAAATGCCCACACCGCCTGAAGCACCATTAACCAATACATTCTGACCTGATTTGATGTTGCCCAAGTCTCGCAGGGCTTGTAGAGCCGTTAGCGCTGCTAATGGTATGGTGGCTGCTTCTGCATAACTCAAGTTGTTGGGTTTGGGAGCCGCTAAATTTTCTAGAATTGCGGCGAATTCTGCATAAGCGCCTCCAGGAAAGCTGGTGCTGCCATAAATAGCATCTCCTTCTTTGAAGCGAGTCACTTGTGAACCAATTGCGACGACTTCCCCAGCCACATCAAAACCCAGAATGAGCGGGAATTTGTTCCCGGTCAAAATACTTAACATCCCCTTACGGGTTTTCCAGTCAATGGGATTAACACTACTAGCATGAACTTTTATAAGTAACTGATCAGGCCTGATTTTTGGTTGTTCCACCTTTTCCAAATGCAGCACATCCGCAGAACCATAACGACGGATCACAATAGCTTTCATGGCTTCACCCCTGTTTTTGTACACTATGTTTGTTTGCCATAATTACAGTGTAGCGATTGCGCGGAGCGCAATCGCTGATAACGTAGCGTGGCGTAAGCCATAGGTGATCGCTGAATGTTCAGCACGATTAATTTCTTTCCCTATTCACTCTTTCTTAATTTGACACTATTTCTCATTCTTTAACAGCTTTAAGAACGTGAAAACCAACGGAAAAGCTATGAAAAATAAATTACTTGCAAATAATCTGCATTAAGAGTTATGCTTTTATTGAAGCCATAATCCTGATTCAACATGACTTAAAAGTGCAATTCAGATTATTAATCATTGAAAACTTAAAAGAATATGAACTGCATTTTTACCTCAAAAAAAATGATATGTTGTATACAGAATTGAATTTCGTACGTATCTGAAGTACTACGGCTTATCCTACTCCAGTTTTCCACCTCAAATCCTTGTAAATTATGGCTTTTGGCAGGATCTGGGGAGTACTTGAGTACATGATTAATATATAGTAAAGTCAATCAAAATTTTACCCAAATCCTTATATATATTGGGTTTTGATTGAGTACAAATAAATCCTGAACCCCATTCCATAAATACTCGTACCCTAACTGAAAAATACTAGAACCTCTACCCGAAAAAATATTATTTAATTTTTGTAATACTGAAAAGATTGGGGTTTCTAAATCTGAGTACAAACTTAATAAATCCAATAAATCCTATCCCAGATCAACCAGTCACCTATCTAAAAAGGGCTGCTATAAATCATTTATCGCCAATTACTTAAAGCTCCTTAACAAAGTTAGAAGCCTAAAGTGAGTGGAGGGATGAGATAGCACCATGCCTGAAGTGAATAGAAGTCGCGGCTGTATACACAAAATCAACCCAAGACCCAAATATTGACACAGACCAGCCGAAAGCCAAAGATTTACTGCCCACCCTTGTATTAATTTTGGATTTTGTGGAAAGTCTGAGCGGAGCAAACCTGCGATCATAACTTTCCAAGACAGATTTTAGATTTTGGATTAAAAGCCTTTTTATCAAAAATAGGCTGTTACCAAAATTGCCAATCTGACTAAAGTTATCCAAATTTGGTATCATTGGGAGGCAAATATAAGACGCGACTTCACTTCATAGGCATTGGAAGTAGTAACGGCATCTCCCACAGTGGCTATCTAGTCCACCGACCTTTGCGAAATTCAATGACACTACCGGCCACAGGACTCCTCACCTCCTCCGAACAGGAACTCAATATCAAGCAAGCCAAATCAGGTGGTTGTGGTTGCGACAGCAGCACAGCTCTAGAAATGGACGAAAAGGTCAAAGAACGCATTGCCAAACACCCTTGCTATAGTGAAGAAGCACATCACCATTATGCACGGATGCACGTTGCAGTTGCACCAGCTTGTAATATTCAATGCAACTATTGTAACCGCAAGTATGACTGTGCTAACGAAAGCCGACCTGGAGTAGTGAGTGAGTTACTCACACCTGAAGAAGCCGCACATAAAGTGTTGGTAATTGCAGGTAAAATTCCCCAAATGACAGTGTTGGGAGTTGCAGGTCCTGGTGATCCTTTAGCAAATCCTGAAAAAACATTCCGTACCTTTGAGTTGATTGCAGATAAAGCACCAGATATTAAGCTTTGCTTATCAACTAACGGTTTGATGCTACCAGAATATATTGATCGCATCAAACAATTAAATATAGATCACGTTACTATAACCCTTAACACCATTGATCCAGAAATCGGCGCACAAATTTATGCTTGGGTTCATTACAAACGCAAGCGTTATAAAGGTGTGGAAGGTGCAAAGATTCTGCTAGAAAAGCAGTTGGAAGGATTGCAAGCTTTAAAAGAAGCCGACATTTTGTGTAAAGTTAATTCTGTGATGATTCCCGGAATTAATGATCATCACTTGGTGGAAGTTAACAAAATGATTCGTGAGAATGGTGCATTCTTACACAATATCATGCCGCTAATTTCCGCACCAGAACATGGGACACATTTCGGTTTAACTCATCAACGTGGTCCAACAGGAAAAGAACTCAAAGAAGTTCAAGATAACTGTTCTGGTAACATGAAAATGATGCGTCACTGTCGCCAGTGCCGAGCAGATGCGGTAGGATTATTAGGAGAAGACCGCAGTCAGGAATTTACCAAAGAGAAATTCTTGGAAATGTCTCCAGAATATAACCTGGAAACACGCCAGGAAGTTCATCAGGGCATTGAGAAATTTAGAGAAGCAATTAAACTAGCAAAGGCCAAGGTACAAACTGCTAAGGAAGTTGCCAACAGTCCGAAAATTTTAGTGGCTGTAGCGACTAAAGGTGGTGGATTAGTTAATCAACACTTCGGTCATGTGAAGGAATTTCAAGTGTACGAAGTTGATGGTAATGAAGTGCACTTTATCAGTCATCGCAAAATCGACCAATATTGTCAAGGTGGATACGGCGAAGAAGCGACCGCAGAAAATATAATGAAAGCGATTGCAGATTGTAAAGCAGTCTTAGTTGCCAAAATTGGTAACTGTCCCAAAGAGAAATTAGAAGCAGCAGGGATAAAGACTGTGGAAGCTTACGACGTAATTGAAAAAGTCGCACTTGAATTTTACCAGCAGTATGTAGGGACTGGGGACTAGCGACTGGCGATTGGGTATTGGGAATAGGAAAAAAACTCTTCCCAATACCCAATATCTAATACCCAATCCCCAATCGCCAATCACCAATCCCCACCTAGGAGAATAATCATGGCTTACAAAATTACCGCAGCGTGTATTTCCTGCAAGCGTTGTTTGTCTGTATGTCCTACTGGTGCAGTGAAAATCCTAGATGGTAATCACTCCATTGATTCTGAACTTTGCACAAACTGCGCTGGGGGCATATACACTGTACCTCAATGTAAAGCCGTTTGTCCTACTGTTGATGGTTGCGTTAAAGAACCTAGTGATTATTGGGAAGGTTGGTTTGTTAAATACAACCGCGTCATTGCCAAGTTAACAAATAAACAAGATTATTGGGAGTGTTGGTATAACACTTATTCCCAAAAGTTTTCGGAACAATTGCAAAAGAATCACGTAGTTGTTTAGGTAACTAGGGACTGGGGATTGGGGCGCGGTTTTTATTACCAATTACCCATTACCAATCCCTTAATACTTCATAATTAATATGGAAACTATGCTCAAAGATTGCATCTATCTGGATAATAATGCTACCACTAAGGTAGCTCCCCAGGTGATTGAGGCAATTATGCCTTTTCTGACTGACTATTACGCTAATCCTTCTAGTATGCACACCTTTGGTGGGCAATTAGCTAAAAGTGTGAAGGTAGCTAGAGAACAAATTGCAGCTTTAATCGGTGCTGAAGAATCGGAAATAGTCTTTACTAGCTGTGGAACTGAAGGTGATAATACAGCTATTCGTGCTGCTTTATTAGCTCAACCAGAAAAACGTCATATCATCACTTCCCAAGTAGAACATCCCGCAGTTTTAAATGTCTGCAAACAATTAGAAACTCAAGGTTATCAAGTTACCTATTTGTCAGTTAATGATAAGGGACAAATTGACTTAAATGAGTTAGAAGCTTCTCTAACTGGCAACACTGCTTTAGTGACAGTGATGTATGCCAATAATGAAATCGGCACTATTTTTCCAATTGAAGAAATTGGTGCTAGAGTTAAAGAATATGGAGCAATCTTTCATGTTGATGCAGTACAAGCGGTAGGTAAAGTACCCTTGAATATGAAAACCAGCACCATAGATATGTTAACTATGTCTGGTCACAAAATTCATGCGCCCAAAGGTATTGGTGCTTTGTATGTGAAACGTGGTGTAAGATTCCGTCCCTTCTTAATAGGTGGACATCAAGAAAGAGGACGGAGGGCAGGTACAGAAAATGTTCCCGGAATTATCGCTTTAGGTAAGGCAGGGGAACTGGAAATGCTACTCTTGGAAGAGGCGACTAAGAGAGAAAGAAAACTGCGCGATCGCCTCGAACAAACTTTACTTGCTAACATTCCCGATTGTGTAGTCAATGGTGATGTGAAAAATAGATTACCAAATACTAGTAACATCGGTTTCAAATATATCGAAGGTGAAGCAATTCTCCTACTTCTGAATAAACACGGTATTTGTGCTTCCTCTGGTTCTGCTTGTACTTCTGGTTCACTTGAACCCTCCCATGTTTTGAGAGCAATGGGTTTGCCCTACACTACTTTACATGGTTCAATTCGCTTCAGTCTTTCTCGCTACACCACCGAAGCAGAAATTGATCAAGTAATTGCAATCATGCCAGAAATTGTTGAACGTCTCCGCGCCTTATCTCCCTTCAAAAATGATGACGCGCGTTGGTTACAACAGCAAGAGCACACTTTAGTAAATCGGTAGATTGGGGACTGGGGATTAGGGACTGGGTGCTGGGAAAACTCTCAAGCTACCTAATATCCTCAAATCCCCAGATCCCCTACTCAATAATCATCAATCTAAGAACAGAAGTCTAAAATCCAAAATCTACAATCAACTATGTGGGACTACACAGATAAAGTATTAGAGTTGTTTTACAATCCTAAAAACCAAGGTGCAATTGAAGAAACAAATGAACCTGGTCTGAAGGTTGCAACTGGAGAGGTAGGCAGTATTGCTTGCGGTGATGCTCTCAGATTGCATTTGAAAGTGGAAGTTGCATCTGATAAGATTCTCGATGCTCGTTTTCAAACTTTTGGCTGTACTAGTGCGATCGCTTCTTCTAGTGCTTTAACTGAAATGGTTAAAGGATTGACTTTAGATGAAGCTTTGAAAGTCACCAATAAAGAAATCGCTGCATATTTAGGTGGTTTACCTGAAGCAAAAATGCACTGTTCTGTTATGGGTCAAGAAGCTCTAGAAGCTGCTATCTCTAATTATAGAGGCATTCCTTTAGCTGCCCATGATGATGATGATGAAGGAACACTAATTTGTACTTGTTTTAGTATTACTGATACTAAGATTAGAAAAGTGATTGCTCAAAATAATCTTCTCAGTGCAGAACAAGTAACAAATTATGTAAAAGCTGGTGGCGGATGCGGTTCTTGTTTAGCGAAAATTGATGATATAATCAAAGAAGTTAAGCAAGAGTTTGCCAAAGAGAATCTACACACTAATGGCGCGAAGGCTAAGACAGAAGTTTCAGTTTTAAATAATAGTTTGTGGCAACAAGAACCATTAACTAATGTACGAAAAGTTGCCTTAATTCAAAAAGTATTAGATGAAGAAGTCCGACCCGTTTTAATCGCCGATGGGGGAGATGTTGAACTTTATGATGTAGAAGGCGATAAGGTGAAAGTTGTTCTCCAAGGTGCTTGCGGTTCATGTTCTAGCAGCACAGCTACTTTAAAGATTGCGATTGAATCAAGATTACGTGATCGCATCAGCAAAGAAATTATTGTTGAAGCAGTTAATTATTAGTATTAGTCATTAGTCAAAAATAACTGACGACTGACAAGCAACAAATCCTTATAACCCAATAAACATCATGTACACAAGCAAATTTTCTGTAGAGCGTTCGCCCCCATAGCAACGTTCTACACACGCTCACCGCCGTAGAACTTGGCCGTGAGAACCAAAAGACGAAAGACATCCAATCAACCAATTCTAGGAAAACACGAACAATGACTACTGACGCAAATATTAGACAGATAGCTTTCTACGGCAAGGGCGGTATCGGTAAATCTACTACCTCTCAAAATACCCTCGCAGCTATGGCTGAAATGGGTCAACGCATTATGATCGTAGGTTGCGACCCTAAAGCTGACTCTACCCGTTTGATGCTTCACTCCAAGGCTCAAACCACAGTATTACACTTGGCTGCTGAAAGAGGTGCTGTTGAAGACCTCGAACTCCATGAAGTAATGTTGACCGGTTTCCGTGGTGTGAAGTGCGTTGAGTCTGGTGGTCCAGAACCCGGTGTAGGTTGTGCAGGTCGTGGTATTATCACCGCTATTAACTTCTTAGAAGAAAATGGTGCTTACACAGACTTAGACTTCGTATCTTACGACGTATTAGGTGACGTTGTATGTGGTGGTTTTGCTATGCCTATCCGTGAAGGTAAAGCACAAGAAATCTACATCGTTACCTCTGGTGAAATGATGGCGATGTACGCTGCAAACAACATCGCTCGTGGTATTTTGAAATATGCTCACTCCGGTGGTGTACGTTTAGGTGGTTTGATCTGTAACAGCCGTAAGGTTGACCGTGAAATCGAATTGATCGAAACCTTGGCTGAACGTTTGAACACTCAAATGATTCACTTCGTCCCCCGCGACAACATCGTTCAACACGCAGAATTGCGTCGTATGACCGTTAACGAATATGCACCTGATAGCGATCAGGGTAATGAATACCGCGCATTAGCGAAGAAAATCATCAACAACAAAAACCTCACCATCCCCACCCCAATCGAAATGGATGAGTTGGAAGCATTGTTGGTTGAATTCGGTATTCTTGACGATGATTCCAAGCACGCTGAAATCATTGGTAAGCCTGCACCTGCTGCCAAGTAGAAATCTCTAAATCAGGAAAAGGAAAAAGGGAAACTCTACATAATTTTCTTTTTACCTTCCCTTCCGTCCAATCCCCACAGGGGACATCAAAAGTCCCCATCCTTAATCCCCGTTCCTTAGGAGCAAGAGAGACAGATAATGACTCCTCCAGATGACAAGAAGATCGTTGAACAAAGAAAAGAACTAATTAAAGAAGTTCTAAAAGCCTACCCCGAAAAAGCTTCTAAAAAACGTGAGAAGCACTTAAACGTATACGAAGAAGGCAAGGCTGATTGTGGTGTTAAATCTAACATCAAATCCCTTCCTGGTGTAATGACCGCTCGTGGTTGTGCCTATGCAGGTTCTAAAGGTGTGGTTTGGGGTCCTATTAAGGATATGATCCACATCAGCCACGGTCCTGTAGGTTGCGGTTACTGGTCTTGGTCTGGTCGTCGTAACTACTACCTAGGTAAAACAGGTGTTGACACCTTTGGTACCATGCACTTCACCTCAGATTTCCAAGAACGCGACATCGTGTTCGGTGGAGACAAGAAACTGACCAAGTTAATTGAAGAATTAGATGTATTATTCCCCTTAAATCGTGGGGTTTCTATTCAATCTGAATGTCCCATCGGTCTAATTGGGGATGACATCGAAGCAGTAGCTAAGAAAACATCGAAGACCATTGGTAAGCCAGTTATTCCTGTACGTTGCGAAGGTTTCCGTGGTGTGTCTCAGTCTTTAGGACACCACATCGCTAACGACATGATTCGTGACTGGGTATTCCCCAGAGCAGATCAAGCTAAGAAAGACGGTACATTGAAGTTTGAAGGCACTCCCTACGACGTAGCTATTATTGGTGACTATAACATCGGTGGTGATGCTTGGGCCAGCCGCATCCTATTGGAAGAAATCGGTTTGCGCGTAGTTGCTCAGTGGTCTGGTGACGGTACAATCAACGAAATGTTGATGACCCCCAACGTGAAGATGAACCTCATCCACTGTTACCGCTCGATGAACTACATCAGCCGTCACATGGAAGAAGCTTATGGTATACCCTGGCTTGAGTATAACTTCTTCGGTCCTACCAAGATAGCTGCATCTTTACGCGAAATCGCTTCCAAGTTTGACTCTAAGATCCAAGAAAATGCTGAGAAGGTAATTGCTAAATACCAACCCACAATGGATGCGATAGTTAAGGAATATCGCCCCCGTTTGGAAGGTAAGACAGTTGCAATGATGGTTGGTGGTCTACGTCCCCGTCACGTTGTTCCCGCTTTCCAAGATTTAGGAATGAAGATGATTGGTACTGGTTATGAGTTCGCTCATAATGACGACTATAAACGTACTACCAACTACATCGAAAACGGAACAATCGTTTATGACGACGTTACCGCTTACGAATTTGAAGAATTCATCAAAGCATTAAAGCCAGACTTAGTTGCTTCTGGTGTGAAAGAGAAGTACGTATTCCAAAAGATGGGTCTTCCTTTCCGTCAAATGCACTCTTGGGATTACTCCGGACCTTATCACGGTTACGACGGATTCGCAATTTTTGCTCGTGACATGGATTTGGCACTGAACAGCCCAACTTGGGGACTAATTGGCGCTCCCTGGAACAAAAAAGCTCAAGCTAAAGCCAAAGCTAAGGCTTCTGTTTAGGGAACAAAAATAGTAGGGGCAAAAAACCTGCCCGTACAGGGATAGTCTGGGGCAAAACCCCAGAGGGGAGTTGGGAATTCAAGATTCAAAATTAAAAATTCTAAGTTTTGGATTTTGCATTCTGAATTTTGAGCCAGATTCCCCACTCTCCACCTAAAAACCCCGCCCCTACAGCAAACACAACACACAGCAAGCTTGGAGAACTAGAAATGCCACAGAATCCAGAAAATATTAAGGATCACGTTGAGCTATTCCATCAGCCAGAATACCAACAACTGTTTGAAAACAAAAGACAGTTTGAAAATGCTCATGACCCCGCAGAAGTAGAACGGGTTGCAGAATGGACAAAAAGCTGGGAATATCGTGAAAAGAACTTCGCTCGTGAAGCTTTGACCGTTAACCCCGCTAAAGGTTGCCAACCTCTAGGCGCTATGTTTGCGGCTGTAGGTTTTGAAGGTACTCTTCCCTTTGTTCAAGGTTCTCAAGGTTGTGTGGCTTACTTCCGTACCCACTTAACCCGTCACTATAAAGAACCATTCTCCGGCGTTTCTTCTTCCATGACTGAAGACGCCGCTGTGTTCGGTGGTCTGCAAAACATGATCGATGGCTTGGCTAACTCCTACAAGCTTTATAAGCCAAAAATGATTGCTGTGTGCACCACCTGTATGGCAGAAGTTATCGGTGATGACTTACAGTCTTTCATCGGCAATGCTAAGGAAGCTGGTTCAGTTCCTCAAGATTTACCAGTACCTTTTGCTCACACACCTAGCTTCGTTGGGTCCCACATCACTGGGTACGACAACATGATGAAGGGAATTCTTTCTACCTTAACCGCAGGTAAGAAGAAAGCCAAGAGCAACGGTAAAATCAACTTCATCCCTGGTTTTGACACCTACGTAGAAAACAACCGCGAAATCAAGCGGATTGCTTCTTTAATGGGTATCGACTACACTCTGTTATCTGATAACAGCGATTATGTTGACTCACCTTGCGATGGTGAGTTCAATATGTACCCAGGTGGTACCAAGTTAGAAGACGCAGCAGATTCCATCAACGGTAAGGCTACTATTGCTCTTCAAGCTTATTCCACTGCAAAGACCCGTGAATACATTGCTAAGGAATGGAAGCAAGACGTTTGTGTTTCTCGTCCTTGGGGTATCAAGGGAACTGACGAGTTCTTGATGAAACTCAGCGAACTGACTGGTAAGGCTATTCCTGAACAATTGGAAATCGAACGTGGTCGTGCAGTTGATGCTATGACTGACTCCCATGCTTGGTTGCATGGTAAACATTTCGCCATCTATGGTGATCCTGACTTAGTTTACAGCGTAGTTGGTTTCATGCTGGAAATGGGTGCTGAACCTGTACACATCTTGGTTCACAACACCAACGAAGTATTTGAGAAAGAGCTGCAAGGATTGTTAGATTCTAGCGTGTTCGGTAAGTCCGCTAAAATCTGGGGTGGTAAAGACCTGTGGCATTTACGCTCCTTGTTGTTCACGGAACCCGTAGACCTATTAATTGGTAACTCCTACGGTAAGTACCTGTGGCGTGATTGCGGTGTACCTTTGGTAAGAATTGGCTATCCTATCATGGATCGTCACCACTACCACCGTTATGCTACCGTTGGTTACAAAGGTGTAATCAACTTGTTGAACTGGATTGTTAACACAGTCTTTGAGGAAATTGATCGCACCACGAATATTCCTGGTAAGACCGATATTTCCTACGACTTGATTCGTTAAGAATGTCAGTGGTTAGTGGTCAGTCAGAAACAATCACAACTGACTACTAACAACCAAATAAATAATAAATGGGGATCGGGTGTTAATTCCCAATTCCCAAATTCTCACTTCTGATTTATAGTTATCTCCGGCATCTCTTATGAGATCTATTCCTCACTCTCATCGACACCCTAACACCATACACCTAATTATAAATATTCTGGTTCTTTTGAACTTCTCAAGCCTTTACGGCGATGGATGGATGGCATTGAAATTAAAAACTATTGCTTCGCTCATTTCCAGAGATTTTGTCAGATAATTCCTTGCTGTTGTCATTCTGACCGAGATATTCATTTATTTGGGCGAGGTTTCCATATTCCGGCACTATGCAAAATCAATCCTTTATATAACGAAGTAGTTACTTCACGGTTTCGTGCTTTATCTTACCTGGCTGATGAATGTGGTGAAGACATCACCAAGTATATTTGCTAGAAGTTCTTTTCTAGTTATTACTCATTACTGTTCGGTTATTAGTCATTAGTATTCAATCATTTAAAACAAGAATTATCAAGGATTGATATTATTAAAATTCAGTTACAGATAAATAGACATCTTTTCTAAATCTTTATCTGTGTGAATCTTGTGTAAAGAGGAGTTTTTCAGGAAGTCTATTTAGGTTTGCTTACATTTCGATTAACAACTTCCATTGAGCGCGAGAAGAGAGATGAAAATTACCCAAGGCAAAATTAACGAGTTACTTAGTGAATCAGGATGCAAAGATAATCAACATAAACAAGGAGAAAAGAAAAACAAATCTTGTACACAACAAGCTCAACCAGGTGCTGCTCAAGGAGGATGCGCTTTTGATGGTGCAATGATTGCATTAGTACCTATTACTGATGCTGCTCATTTGGTTCATGGACCTATTGCTTGTGCTGGTAACTCTTGGGGAAGTCGTGGAAGTCTTTCTTCTGGACCAATGCTCTATAAGACCGGTTTTACCACTGATATTAGTGAAAATGATGTAATTTTCGGTGGTGAGAAAAAGCTTTATAAGGCAATTTTGGAAGTTAATGAACGCTACAAACCAGCCGCTATTTTTGTTTACGCTACTTGTGTAACTGCTTTAATCGGCGATGATATTGATGCAGTTTGTAAAGTTGCGGCTGAGAAAGTTGGTACTCCTGTCATTCCAGTAATTGCTCCGGGATTTATTGGTAGTAAAAATCTAGGTAATCGTTTTGGTGGTGAAGCTTTACTAGAATATGTAGTTGGCACTGCTGAACCTGAATATACTACACCTTATGATATTAATTTGATTGGTGAATACAATATTGCTGGTGAAATGTGGGGCGTTTTGCCTTTATTTGAAAAATTAGGCATTCGCGTCTTATCAAAAATCACTGGTGATGCTCGTTATGAAGAAATTCGTTGTGCTCACCGCGCTAAGTTAAATGTAATGATTTGCTCACGGGCCTTATTAAATATGGCGCGGAAAATGGAGGAACGTTACGGTATTCCTTACATTGAAGAGTCTTTTTATGGTATTAATGATATTAATCATTGTCTCAGAACTGTTGCAGCTAAATTAGGTAGTCTTAATTTACAAGCACGGACTGAAAAGTTAATTACAGATGAAACAGCGGCTTTAGATATTGCCCTTGCTCCCTATAGAGAATCCTTAAGGGGTAAACGGGTGGTTCTGTATACTGGTGGTGTGAAAAGTTGGTCGATCATTTCTGCTTCTAAGGATTTAGGAATTGAAGTTGTTGCTACTAGTACACGCAAAAGTACAGAAGAAGATAAATCCAAAATCAAGAAATTACTTGGCAATGATGGCATTATGTTGGAAAAGGGTAATGCCCAAGAATTGCTAAAATTAGTAAGAGAAACTAAAGCTGATATGTTAATAGCTGGTGGTCGGAATCAGTACACAGCTTTAAAGGCAAGAATTCCATTTTTAGATATTAACCAAGAACGTCATCATCCCTATGCAGGTTATATGGGAATGGTGGAAATGGCACGGGAGTTATATGAGGCTTTGTATAGTCCAATTTGGGAACAAATTCGTAAGCCTGCGCCTTGGGAGTAATTTTTAGGTCACAGGTGACAGTAATTAGGGAATAGGGAATAGTGATCTTGTTGACTCCTGACTCCTGACTCCTGACTCCTGACTCCTGACTCCTTACAAATTATTTTGAGATTATTGAGATTAATTTATGGCAATTGTCACTGTTCCCAATAAGTCTGTTAGTGTTAATCCTCTCAAACAAAGTCAAGCTTTAGGTGCATCTTTGGCTTTTTTGGGTTTGAAGGGAACTATGCCTTTATTTCATGGTTCTCAAGGTTGTACTGCTTTTGCTAAGGTGGTTTTGGTTCGACATTTTCGGGAAGCAATTCCTCTTGCTACTACAGCAATGACGGAAGTTACCACTATTTTGGGTGGTGAGGAAAATGTTGAACAAGCTATTCTCACTTTGGTGGAAAAAGCTAAACCGGAAATTATCGGCTTGTGTACGACTGGATTAACAGAAACTAGAGGAGATGATATTGAACGTTTCTTGAAGGATATTCGGGAACGTCATCCAGAACTTGACTATTTAGCAATTGTTTTTGCTCCGACTCCTGATTTTAAAGGTGCGTTGCAAGATGGTTTTGCGGTAGCTGTAGAAACTATTCTGAAGGAAGTTCCTAAAGCTGGAGGAGTTAAACCTGAACAAATTACGATTTTAGCAGGTTCGGCTTTTACTCCTGGGGATGTGCAGGAAGTTCGAGAGATGGTGACATCTTTTGGACTAGAAGCGATCTTTGTCCCTGATTTGGGTGCTTCGTTGGATGGTCATTTGGAAGATGACTACAGCGCAGTAACTGTTAGTGGTACGACTCTTAAACAACTCCGTTCTTTGGGTAGTTCTGCTTTCACTTTCGCCTTAGGTGAAAGTATGCGTGGTGCTGCAAAAATTCTCCAAGAACGTTTTAATACAGATTACGAAGTTTTTCGGGATTTGACTGGTTTAGAACCTGTGGATGAGTTTTTACAGGCTTTATCAGTTCTGAGTGGTAATCCTGTACCGGAAAAATATTGTCGTCAACGTCGTCAGCTGCAAGATGCGATGTTGGATACTCATTTTTACTTCGGTGCTAAACGGGTTTCTTTGGCTTTAGAACCGGATTTAATGTGGACTACAGTGCAGTTTCTACAGTCAATGGGGGCTTCTATTCATGCTGCTGTGACAACGACGCGATCACCTTTGTTAGAACATCTTCCTATAAAAAATGTTACTATTGGTGATTTGGAAGATTTGGAAGATTTAGCAGTGGGTTCTGATTTATTGATTGGTAATTCTAATGTGAACACCATATCGAAACGCCTCAAAATTCCCCACTATCGTTTAGGAATTCCCATCTATGACCGCTTAGGAAATGGTCTATTTACCAAAGTAGGCTATCGCGGAACTATGGAACTTTTATTTGCTATAGGAAACCTGTTTTTAGAACATGAAGAGTCATTAATGATGAATCATTGGTCACCAGTAATTAATAGGGATTAGATCACAGGTGACAGGTGACAGGTGACAGAGATAAATTAATCAACTGTTATTTTTACCTTTTACCTTTTACTTCTTATTTATTCCCTATTTCCTATTTCCTATTCCATCTTTTGACTAAGGACTAATGAAAGTGAAAATCGCCTTTACCACCACAGATAGAATTCATGTTAATGCTCACTTTGGGTGGGCTAGAGAAATTGATATCTATGAAATTTCCGATCATGGATATGAATTTCTAGAAACTCTGAAATTTGAAGGCGACCTCAAAGAAGATGGCAGTGAAGATAAAATCACACCTAAACTTGAGGCGCTTAATGGTTGCACAATTGTTTATGTTGTTGCCATTGGAGGAAGTGCTGCTGCACGCTTAATTAAAGGAGGTGTGACTCCAGTAAAGGCTAAATCAGAGGAAGAAAAAATTGAAGAAGTTCTGACTAAATTAGTCAAAACTCTTAAAGGTAATCCTCCCCCCTGGTTGCGTAAAGCCTTACAACCAAAAACATTAAACTTTGCAGATGAAGTTGAAAACGAAGCAACGGTATGAGTGAAAATAACAGTGTGAACGGAACTGCTACCAACACAGAAATTACTTCACATTTTCTCAAGAGTTTAGTCCAACAAATCCGGGCGCAAGACAGCTATGGTTTTTACCGGAGTTGGTCTGATGAATTAATTTTGAAACCGTTTGTTGTCACTAAACAAAAGAAACGGGAAATTTCTGTTGAAGGTGAAGTAGACCCAGCAACTATTTCTCGGATCAACGCCTTTTTCCGTGCTGTTGCAGCCAGCATTGAAAAAGAAACCGGACTAATATCTAACGTGGTAGTTGACTTAGGTCATGAAGGTTTTGGTTGGGCATTAGTCTTTTCTGGTCGTTTATTGTTAGTTATAAAAACTTTACGCGATGCTCACCGTTATGGTTTTGACTCCCTAGAACAATTAGCAGAAGAGGGAGAAAAGTTCGTCAAAAAAGGTGTTGATTTAGCCAAGCGTTTCCCAGAAGTAGGAAATATTTAAGACTTAGGAATTGGGGACTGGGGACATGGGGAAATTAATAACCCAATTACCAATTACCAATCACCAATGACCATTGAGGAACTCACAGCAAAAATTAGGAAGCTAAATAGCAAAGCAGGTCAAATGAAAATGGACTTGCATGATTTAGCTGAGGGATTACCAACAGATTACAAAACACTTATGGATGTTGCGGCTGAGACTTACGAAATTTACCGAGAGTTAGATGGACTCAAGCAACAGCTAAAAAAAATCGAGGATGCTAAATGAGTGGAACTATTGAAGAATTCAAGAAGCTTGTAGATGCAGAAGAGTATTTCATCTTTTTTCAACTGCCTTATGACCAGAAATTTGTAAATGTCAATCGTCTTCATATATTGAAGAAGTTTTCTCAATACATGAATGAAATTGATGATAAATTCCCTGACTTGGGTCCAGAAGAAAAATTAACTCAATATTGTTTGGCTTTGCAAAAAGCTTACCAAGTTTTTCAGGAATCAACACCCCATGAACAAAAGCTGTTTAAGGTGTTTAACGATAAGCCAAAGAATGTAATTACGCTGACAGAAATAACTTCTGATTAGGAGGTATAAATTGATCAACCTAACGCCTACCGAATTAGAACGCTATAGTCGCCAAATGATGCTCCCGAATTTTGGTGCAGTGGCTCAAAAGCGCCTGAAGTCAGCGACGGTTTTGGTGACTGGTGTAGGAGGATTAGGCGGTACGGCGGCCCTTTACTTAGCAGTAGCAGGCGTTGGACGGCTAATCCTAGTCCGGGGTGGTAATTTGCGTCAGGATGATATGAATCGTCAAGTTTTGATGACTGACGATTGGGTAGGAAAACCAAGAGTATTCAAAGCCAAAGAAACTCTGGCAGGTATTAATCCTGATGTGCAGATTGAAGCGATTTATGACTATATCACCCCGGAAAATGTAGATTCCTTGGTGCAATCGGGGAATATGGCTCTGGACTGCGCTCACAATTTCACCGAGCGGAATTTGTTAAATGAAGCTTGTGTGCGTTGGCGTAAGCCAATGGTAGAGGCTGCTATGGACGGGATGGAGGCTTATCTAACCACGATTATTCCTGGTGTGAGTCCTTGTTTGTCCTGTCTGTTTCCAGAAAAGCCTGATTGGGATCGGCGTGGTTTTTCAGTTGTAGGGGCTGTTTCTGGGACCTTGGCTTGTTTGACAGCGTTGGAAGCAATCAAGCTGATTACCGGGTTTAGTCAACCGCTATTGTCGGAACTGCTGACAATAGATTTTAACAGAATGGAGTTTGCTAAACGTCGTTCTCATCGTGATCGCAACTGTCCAGTCTGCGGTAATACTGCACCTTGGAGATACTCCCAATCCCAATCTGTGACCGTGTAAAGTACCAAATCTAAAAAATCCACATCTCAAATCAGAATAATCGCTACAGAACAGGAAACAAAATGACTGTTATTTTAACAGAAAAGGCAGAATTTCGTCTGAGGGCATTTTTAAGAGGTTCCGCAACTGAGGAAACTAATAACGCTACAAAAGGTATCCGCATCTTGGTTAAAGATGGTGGTTGCAATGGCTATGAGTATGGAATTGAAATTACCAGTAAGCTACAACCAGATGATGTTGTCAGCCAACAAGGAAATGTGTTGGTTTACGTGGATGCTAAAAGTGCGCCGTTATTAGAAGGTGTGGTAATTGATTTTGTTGAGGGAGTAATGGACAGCGGTTTTAAGTTCAGCAATCCCAATGCAACTGACACCTGCGGTTGTGGAAAGTCTTTTAAAGCAGGCGATTGTTCACCGAAAGGTGTACCTTGCAGCTAGAAAAAATTAGAACTCAGGAAAAAATAGATATAGAAACTTTCCTAAGTTCTATTCTGCTAATTACAACTTTACAAGTTTCCCGTAGACATACTCCACATTTTTTATGTACGGAAGGGAGCATTTTCCCGCCCTAAAAAGGGGAGACTTAACCAATTTACCAAAGTAAATCTATTCACGTTTGAGGAGAACCGGAAAATGGCTGCCTATCAAGTAAGATTGATCAACAAAAAACAAGAACTCGACACTACAATTGAAATCGACGAAGAAACTACAATTCTCGATGGTGCAGAAGAAGCTGGTATTGAATTACCATTCTCTTGTCACGCTGGTTCTTGCTCTAGCTGTGTAGGTAAAGTTGTAGAAGGTGAAATCAACCAAGACGATCAAAACTTCTTGGATGATGAGCAAATGGCTAAAGGTTTCGCTTTGTTGTGCGTTACATATCCCCGTTCCAACTGCACAATCAAAACCCATCAAGAACCTTACCTTGCTTAATAGAATATCAGTAATGTTTTAGCATTACTCGATTTATCATTTAACAATGATGAAAGATGATAAACATCTTTCATCATTGCAATTTTTATCTTTTGTTATTATTATTCTGCAATGTTTACTGCTTTTAGTATCATGGGTTGCTCTTTAGAATTGCTGAAAACTTGTGCGCAAGGTATTGTCACTGTCTGTAAAACTCAAGATGAAATCATTAGAAAGAAACTGATATCAATGCGTATAAAGACAGGAACTCAAGTTCTTATATAACAGCAGTTTCCCACTTTTGTGATTAAAGTTAGTAATCTGCCAATGACTATCGAGCGGGACATAGCACGGGCTATTTATGTGCGTGTGGTGGAAGGGTAAAATATACGAATTTATTGGTAAGGATTCAGTTGTAAGGTAGAGGGATTAAAGAAGGTGTATGGAAAGCAGAGTGAACCATAGCTTTCATAGGTTGGTCAAAAGACTCAATTAGAGAAAGTGCTTGACGGCGATAAGTTTGTATAACGGTCAATAAATTGGCAGTATGTTGGAATAGCTCCAGAGAAAGAGAATCACCACAGACTTTTCCTTGTTTCAGTGCTAAACCTAACCTTGGTTCAGCTAAATTATGATCAAGGTCTATTGCCTAAGGAAGGTAAAAGTTTACCAGGTTCTCCTGGGGCTTTATCAATGAATTAATGGAAGATTCAACCTTTGGTTGAAACTAGGATGGGCAAGTCAAGAATTCATGAAGGTTTTGGGTTTGTTGGAATAAAAGGTAGTTTTTAAAACCATCTATGAGGTCGATGAATTTTGTGCCAATTTCTTGGTGATTGAAGCCAGAAATCTTGATTAGTGTCTTGAAGTGACGGGGTAGGGTAGATGTGCCTGACATTTCTGTTGAGCTGTGACCGCATAATCGTTATAGGCAGTAAAGTCATCAGAACTGATTACACCAGAGTAACTTGAACCCACAATGGATTCTAATTCGCCAGGACAAGGAGTATCAGGCCCATGAAATAAAGGGAAGTCACTATTGGCAAAAATCCATAACCATTGTTTCACCCCTTTGACTACCCAGAGTGTTTCATCCCCAAGGATATGAGGCTGGGTTTGTTTTATCCACTGTTTGAGGCTATGAATACTTTGAGCCACTGGACCATCTATTCCTTCATTGGTACCTACTAATGTTCCCACTCCAATTTCTATTTGACCCAGTTCCCACAACAACAAGTGTTATTTTTCATAGGGTCAATAGCCCTAGTTATTGATCCATCCCGAAAAAGCTTGTCCTGTAACTCCTATATCTTGTCCTGATACTATCTCTGGTGACTAGTGTACCCTTTGTGTTTCCCCACACACACTCCAAATCCACTTCCATTGGCCTGTCCACCAAGTCCCCTACTTGTTGTGTTTGGATTTTTATTGGTTCGCCAAACAATTGCCCCTGACCTCACGATCCACACACTTGCCGTCCGATTATCTCAAATCTATCTACTCCACCAAACCCCTTTCTCGTTTTTTCCCTATGCCCTGGTTGTCCTCTTGGTTTCCGTTTTCGTGTCTGGTTCTCTTCTGGTTTCTCTTCTTGTTTGTTCTCGGTTTCCTTGAGGATGTCTCCCGACGGTGGTTTGGATAATGATTTATACCAGTTAGTCTAGTGATTTATACCAGTTAGTCTAATGATTCCTACCAGTTAGTCTGTTGCCAACTCCTTCAATATCTCTCTGTCTAGTCTTGGTGGCAGGTTCTTTTCCATAACTGCTATATTCTGTCTCACTTATCACACTTGTCAATACCCCACCACCTGAATCCTTACGATTCAGCTAAAGCTTCTTGAATTACAACCCACGCCTTTTCAGAAGAATTATGAAAGGGTACTGTTAACCAACTACCATCTTTCAAGACTCGCTTGATTTCAGGAAATACTGTAGAAAGTAAATGTTCGTAATTCTTGATAACCTTTACCTTGAATTGAATTAACTATTGACTCTTCTGTATTATCAGTCCACTGCTGAAGGCAACTTTCCCAAAGCACATTCATTTCCGATTAATTGATCTTAGATCCAAAAAGCGGATTAGTGAAAACATAATCAACTGATTGATCTGGTATTTGCCGTAAATTACAGGCAGATTATGTACTGACTTGAACAGTATGAGAAATATAAGTAGACTCACGAAAATACCAACTAATTGTTTGAGCTTTTCTTTTAAAGACCTGAAACACATTTTACTCATTCATTATAGTTGGTACATGAAAATTAGACGTATTACCACTGCCACCCCAAAAACGAAATTTACTAAATACTGTTATCCTTTGATATAGCGATGTAAGTGTGAACAACAGTTTATCTATGACTTTTATATCAGGCCAGCTTGATGCTTCTTGCCAGAGAAATGACATTGCATATAAAGCGCGACGAGTATAAAATTGGTCAACAGTTTTAATTCCAGCCAGAGTTGGTTGCTGTGTATTTACTCCTTCAGGAATTTTATTTTGTGGATACCATAAATTTTTATGTATTGGAGATTTCTCTATTGAGTTAATTAATTCAACATCAAAATTAGACCTCTTACAGAATCAACTTTATGTTCAAATAGGCGGTTATCTTTATTCTAGCTAAAAGTTAGAGTTACACGGTTATGTTTGAATTAGCGACTGCAAAGAATACCAAAGATATATAAGAGCTAAAAATCTCTATCGTACCATATAAAAAATTTTGCAAGAGGTCTATTATTTAAAGGTACACAACTTTCTTTTAGTCTGCTACCATAAAATTTATAACCGACTGCTACAGGATAAAGTTGCGTGGGTTTGAGGTTACGTTTCTTTAACAAGAAATTACAGTGAGGACAGTTCACTTCTGTTTTTATTTTGCTTTCTTTCACTGAAGCTTTTTTATCAGATCCAATATCCCAAAAAATAAACTCTTGCTGACAATTTTGACATATTAAGCCGTAGATCCAAACAGTATATAAAACTTTGGCTAGTGAACCACAATCTCGACAGTGGGTTGTATAAAGTTTTTTGTCAAGAGAAGCTGCTCGATCTAAAATATCATTAACAGGACTTAAACAAAAGTTAAGAGTAAAAAGGAGTATAATGGGCTTTCGGTGTAGCTTTCACGTTCAAAGAAGCTGATGAAAGAAACCACTGCCCCAGCAATGGCACCATGGTTTGAAAGATGGTGTTAAAGGTTTGATGATGTATTTACTCATCAAGGGGAAAGAACAGAGTTTAGACATTATTTAGGGGGATGATTGGGTGAAAGTGAGAGAAAAAACCTATTTTAAATGGCAGAGAATACCCTAGGGGTGACTTACCAACGATTACACCACTTTTTAAATGAAGCACCTTGGTCCAGTTCCCAAGTCAATGACCGTCGGTTAGAGATTATGAACAAGTGTAGTCAGAGGAGAATCACCAGAGGATTTAGCTTAATAATTGATGATTCTGTCCATAGAAAAAGGGGGAATTTTAGGGATGGAGTAGGAAGAAAATATATTGGAGAAATTGGGAAAAGGGATAATGGGATAGTAGTAGTAACAACACATCTATATGGCAGTAAAAGCTTACCATTAGATATAGAGTTAGATCACCACGGTGATTCTTGACCCAAAGGGAAACAAGACCCTCTATTTGAGAATAAACCTGAGTTAGGAATTAAATTAATACATCTGACCTTAAGCCGTGGTTATCAACCAGGAATAGTAATTATAGATCCTGGATATGGACACAATACATCTTTCTTATTAAAAATAGAAAATCGGAATTGAAAGTATTGAGGAGGATTAGCTAAAAATCCCAAAGTCCTTGCCAGTGACTAAGAGGATAGTCCACAAATAATCAGGTTAGATGAATTAGTACAAAGTTTACCCCAAGAGGCTTTTACAGAAATTGAACTGGAGTTAGATAAACCCAAAAGATTATGGGTAGTAACTAAAGAAGTAGAAATATCAGCCTTAAGTGGAAAGGGGAAGATTGCTATATTCATCAACGCTTCAACTTTCTCTCAAGCCACTGATATTGACTACTTTATTACCAACTTTTCTTCATCAATTGTCACACCTGGATAGTTGATACATATTGTCAAAGAAATTGGGTAGTAGTTGTTTACAGGAAAGCCAAGGGATGGTTAGGACTCAACGAATATCAAGTTGGAGATAAGAGCAGTTGACTGCGCCATTTTATTTTGGTTTGCTGTGCCTACACTTTTATTATTTGCCATCAGTGGACTGGAGGATTAAGACCAAGGTGGGCTAAGAAACCTTTGAATACTTTTACTGCAGCTTTAGAAGGGTTTAGAACAGCCATATCTTTTCTATTTATTGATTGGTTCAACTGGAATCCGGACGTGTTTCCTTCTTATAAAGCCAGTTTGGGCTAGATTTGGACTTGATTTTCGTTGAAGTCCCGTTAATGGCATTGAGATATAAACCAGCATCTATCGGTGTGTTTAAGTTATAAGCTATAAATGCTGCTGCGGGAGACAAATCCGATAGGAGAGCTTTACGTCCTACTTCTGTTGCCGCTACTCCTGTCATCCCTGAGCGGCAAAATGAATCCAAAACAACATCACCAGGATTTGTATAATACTCAATTGTATCGGCAGAATAAGTAGGGGTAAGAGAAAAAAAAGAAAAAGTTGAAGGTGGGACACAGGGCGTTATAAAATATGAGGCATGAGGCAAAAAATTTTAGCAAAAGATTTATCACAAACAGAGTTGCTCCAAAGCATTGAGCGAAAAGGAATTGCAGGAGAATCCATGGTTCAGAAAGTAGAGATATGACTGAATCTAATAGAGGAGTAATAATTAGAAGTAAAAGAATTATGGGCAGAAAATCAAGGGTTAAGAGATGAAAACAACCGATTGAAGGGAGAAAAGGGTCAGCCAGAGATAAAAGCCAAGAATCAAAAAGGCTTCACAAGTAATCACTCATCGCAGAAAGAGTGACAAACGCCAAAAAAGGACAACAAAGGCAGTAAGAAGGCTGGGATTAAAATAGACAGAGAAGAAATACTAGAATATCCCCAAGAATTACTGCCAGCAGAGGCGCAGTTCAAAGGGTATGAAGAAGTAATCATCCAAGACATCATCCTGACAGCCGATAACGTACTATTCCGGAAAGAGAAATACTACTCACCATGAGAAGGAAAAACCTATTTAGCAGAACCTCCTTGGGGTTATGAGGAAGAATTCGGTCTAGGAGTAAAGACCTTGATTATCACATTGTACTATGGGGGTAACATGACCCAAGGCAAGTTGTTAGAGTTCCTAGAGAATATTGACTTGCTGGAGCATTTTCAACTACCAACTAAATGGAGAAATGCTCTCCAAGTATTACCTCAAGAAACTATCTTGAGTGAGGCAGATGTGTACCCAGTAGGGTACACATCTGCCTAAACTGGGTTCACAACAACGGACTCGGATTATGGAAGCAGTAGCTATTGCTTTCTATCATCAAGAAACTGATTGGCCAGTGGTGCAAACTCTGGTCTTTGATGATCCTCCTCAATTGAAGTTACTGACTGATAATATCGTTTTCTCTTGGGTACATGAAGGAAGAAATTATAAGAAGTTAAGTGCATTTATTGCTTGTCACCAAAAGGTTTCAGATAAATTCCTGGATGATTTCTGGAATTACTACCGAGACTTACTCCCTGATCAAGATTCTCCCAGTCAGCAAACGGCAGATAGACTCCGGTATAAGTTTTGGAAGTTGTTCCACACTGACAGTGGTGGTTATCAACAATTGGATGGGCGAAAACCATTAACTCTGGTCAAAACTTCTGAGTTGCTTTATGTTTTAGAGCATCCTGAATTGCCTTTGCACAATAACCCAGCTGAGTTAGGTGCTAGAACTATGGTGCAGCGAGGTAATATTAGTGATGCCACTCAGACTCTCGAAGGGACTCAGACTTGGGATACTTTTATGTCTCTTGTTACTACTACTCGTAAGTTGGGAATTAGCTTCTTTGAATATATTCGTGACCGCATTTCTAAGGTTGGTAATATTCCCTATTTGGCGACTATTCTTGACGAAAAGTCTGCTCTCAATCCTTTTGGTTGCTCATGGATGCCTGAATAACTTCTTCCCCCGAAGTATTCAGGGTATGCGATTTTAATTTAGAAAACTTAAACATGATTTACTATTGTTTATGACCTTTGACTGATTTGAGGTGACATCAATGGCTGATATTGTTGATATTGCGGTTAGTAATAATGCGTTTAAAACTTTGGTAGCTGCCGTCCAAGCTGCTGGTTTAGTGGAAACCTTAAAAAGTCCTGGGCCATTCACTGTCTTTGCACCGACTGATGACGCTTTTGCCAAATTACCCCCAGGAACTATCACCACTCTATTACAAAATATTCCCCAGTTAGCACGGATTTTAACTTATCATGTCGTGCCGGGAAAACTGACTAAGGCTGATTTGGCAAAATTGGGGACAGTGACTTCTGTGGAAGGTTCTCCCATCAGAATTAATTGTGATGATGGTTTTGAAGTCAAAAATGCCACTGTTTTAGCAGCAGATATTGATGCTGATAATGGTGTAATTCACGTTATTGATACCGTGATTTTGATGGGGTAATTTAATATATGGTGGACTATGGCCACCATATATTAAATATCTTTAAGTAAATTTGAGGTGGCTTAATTCTTTAAAGAATGTAAAATACCTTACGTGATTACTCACATTATGCTAAGGTTAAACTAGTTTAATAAATAAATGTTAACTTATAGTCATAAGCTAATCTTATTGCCACAAATTAATGATTGATTTCAACACCTTAGCTGAAATATCACGCGCCAACTGTTCAGGTATTTGTGCCTTTCTCATACCAGCAAATATTCTTGCCACATCCTTGACAATTATCCTCACAGTCATAAACCGCCCGACAATTCAAGTATGGCAAGCCGCTGGATTTGCTAGTATGTTTGCTTTTGTAATGGTGCTGCACGTTTATACTTGGTTCATGATTGGTGTGGTGATGTTGCCAACTTTTATTTTGCTGGCTTTAGCAATCACTTGTTTAGTGACCAATTTAGCGGCTATGATCTGGCGGTTAAATTTTTTACAATTTGTTTATCCCTGGAAATTGAATAGATAAACAGAATAGCTGCTAGTATCGCAGAATTTTCCAGAATTAATCCCGATTAAATTTATATAAACAAATGGGGGAGTAGTGTTAATTACTCTCCCATAAAATTTAATAGCTCTTAATTATGCCCATCTCTCATCCTTAATTAACAGGAAGTGATGATGATTAGTTATTTACCACCAGCTACCATCATAGGATTGGTGGGAGTAACCTATATGTGAGTGGTGTTTATGGTGATGGTAGTGATGAGAATGACAAGAATAACCTCCTCCCACAACAGTTTGTATTTCCTGATTACCTAATTCATTCAAAAAGCTGGTAGAGTCATTAAATAGTTCATAACCAGTACGAAGTAGGTTAGAAAGTGTGATATTAGACATGAGAATTCCTCCTTTATATCTATTTAGAAATTCCTGAAACTTAGAAGTAAGAGTTGGTTGGATCTCAATTAATCCTATTTATAATTTTTCCCAGAAAAATCAATAAATCAAGGGTTTGATATCAATCACATGGACATAATCAATATATTTTTGTCTAGAAATATCTGAGGATTTTTGATATTAATGGCTCAGATACCCAACTTTTTAAATAGGTCAGATATCTCGTTATTAATGAATAATTTAGAATTACTATATCTGTTAGGGTATGTACCGTTGCAGTCGCAATAACTTTAATTTTGTCTGACAGGATTATATAAGTTAATAGTAAAGTAGTGGAGATAATTGAAGCAGGTGAAGTTTTTGGGACTCGTATTCTGGTAGAAATAAAAATATAACCTATATAACGATAGATAAAAATGAATTACTCAGTTGCTATTGATGCAGTTAAACAAGATTTTATTTTAGCTCGGTTGATAGAGCAAGTAGGAGAGTGTAGGCTAAATTAGGTGGAAGAAACAGGAGATTTATTAGATTGTCTGTGTCATGCCATTATTTATCAACAACTATCAGGCAAAGCAGCAGCAGCTATTCACCACAGATTTTTACAACTATACACTGATTCATTTACATTGAGTGATATCCTCAATACCCCAGATGATGTTTTGCGTTCCGTGGGCATTTCCCGTCCTAAGATTTCCTATTTAAAATATTTAGCACAAGGATTTGAGGAATTACCTAGCTTAGATGACCTGCAAACAATAGATGATGAATCTATTATTAAGTGTTTAACTATACTTAAGGGTATTGGAGGTTGGACGGTACAGATGTTACTAAGGGGACCTAAACAAAAATAAAGCCCAAATATAGCCCAAACTGGCTTGATAAGAAGGAAACACGTCCGGATTCAAGTTGAACCAATCAATAAATAGAAAAGATATGGCTGTTCTCAACGCTTCTAAAGCTGCAGTAAAAGTATTCAAAGGTTTTTTAGCCCACCTTGGTCTTAATCCTCCAGTCCACTGATGGCAAAGAATAAAAGTGTAGGCACAGCAAACCAAAATAAAATGGTGCAGTCAACTGCTCTTATCTCGAACTTGATATTCTTTGATTCCTAACCATCCCTTGGCTTCCCTGTAAACAACTTCTACCCAATTTCTTTGACAATATGTATCAACTATCCAGGTGTGACAATTGCTCAAGAAACATTGGTCATAAAGTAGTCAATATCAGTGGCTTGAGAGAAAGTAGAACCGTTGATGACGATAGGAATATTGCCCTTTCCACTTAAGGCTGATATTTCTACTTCTTTAGTTACTACCCATAATGTTTTGGTTTTATCTAACTCCAGTTGAATTTGTGTAAAAGCCTCTTGGGGTAAACTTTGTACTAATTCATCTAACCTAATTATTTGTGGACTATCCTCTTGGTCACTGGCAAGGACTTTGGGATTTTTAGCTAATCCTCCTCAATACTTTCAATTCCGGTTTTCTATCTTTAATAAGAAAGACCTATTGTGGCCATATCCAGGATCTATAATTACTATTCCTGGTTGATAACCACGGCTTAAGGTCAGATGTATTAATTTAATTCCTAACTCAGGTTTATTCTCAAATAGAGGGTCTTGTTTCCCTTTGAGTAAAGAATCCACCATGGTGATATAACTCTATATCTAATGGTAAGCTTTTACTGCCATCATTATAGACGTATGTGTTGTTACTACTACTATTCCAGTATCCCTTTTCCCAATTTCTTCAATATATTGTCTTCCTACTCCATCCCTAAAATTCCCCCTTTTTCTATGGACAGAATCATCAATTATTAAGCTAAATCCTCTGGTGATTCTCCTCTGACTACACCTGTTCATAATCTCTACCCGACGCTCATTGACTTGGGAACTGGACCAAGGTGCTTCATTTAAAACGTGGTGTAATCGTTGGTAGGTCACCCCTAGGGCATTCTCTGCCATTTCAAATAGGTTTTTTCTCTCACTTTCACCCAATCATCCCCCTAAATAAGGTCTAAACTCTCTTCTTTCCCCTTTATGAGTAAATACATCATCAAACCTTTAACACCATCTTTCAAACCATGGTGCCATTGCTGGGGCAGTGGTTTCTTTCATTAGCTTCTTTGAAGGTGAAAGCTACACCGAAATCCCATTATACTCCCTTTTACTCTTAACTTTTGTTTAAGTCCCGCTAATATTCACGTTACATCCCTGGGATGTTGTACCTGTGGATCACTTGGGTATTCGTGCTGCTATTCGTAATGTTTAGAGGAACTATTGAGGGAGGTATTTGTGTGGGGCGGATTGAAGATTTTGTGCCTGAAACCGAGAAGCGTTACTTTGTGTTATCTGGTAAACCTTTTGCCGCTTTAGCAGATGAAGAAATTCCAGAGATTGTTTCTGAATGTGCCAAGCGGATTGGAAGCCACTTTTTCTCTGTCGATGTAATAGCTCATAGGGATGGTAGTAAATGGGTAGTAGAAATTGGTGATGGGCAGGTGTCAGATATTTTTGGATGGACGGCTGAACGTTTTGCTCAACTGTAGGTGGATTGAAAGGGAACAAGTTAAACGGGGATTTGTCAGGGAAGAGGTGACAGAAGGCAAAAGGAAGGCTAGAGGTTATTATTTCTCCCCTGCGCCTCTGCTCCTACACTTTTGTTTCTTCAGAGAGAATCATATCTACGGTGGTTATCAAATCCTTAATAATTAAGTCAGGTTGGTAGAGTTCTAATTGAGTGCGATCGCGAATACCACTTTCCACCGCTATCATCTTAATACCATGTTTTCTAGCAGCCGTAATATCAGCCTCTGTATCTCCGACCATCCAAGTATTCACAGCAGGTGGTAATTCCGCTAAGGCCCTAGCCATCAACAGAGGTTTATCTTCAATATCACGGGTTTTCACATAGTCGTTACTGAGATAATAACGGCGATTTTCAGGTAAAAATTCACCTAAATTGTATTGATTAACCGCATAGTCCAGTTCTTGCACCCTACGCATGGTCATCACTACCAAATCAATCCCCGCTTGTTGAACTTTAGCCAGCGCATCTAAAGCCCCAGGGACGAGGGTATCATACTGAAAGTAAGGCTGTGTATGCACTGTTCGCTTCCGAATTTTAGTGAATTCGTGCGCTTGTTCTTCATCTAAACCAGACTTTAAAGCAATATCTTTTTCGGGAGTGTGCGCTCGCTTAAGTTCCCAAAATTCCGCTTTAGAAAGTTCCGTCACCACTTGGTCAGGATATCGCGTTTCCCGCAAACACAATTGATAAACTTGATAGTACCGTTCCGAAACATCCATAATCGGTCCATCTAAATCAGTAATTAGTCTGAGCATCACTTGTTCAGGTTGAATTTTTGTCCATTATCTCAGGAAAAGGGTTTAGGGAGGACTAGGGAGATCGGGGAGATAAGGATTTACCTTCTTTCACCAATCACCCATGACCAATCACCTCTTCCCTGACAAATCCCCGTTTAACTTGTTCGCTTTCAATCGCTTCAAATAAGGCCCGAAAATTACCTTCACCAAAACCAGATGCTTGGGAACGGCGTTCAATAAACTCAAAGAAAAAAGTTGGTTCTTCAAAAATTGGCTGAGTGAAGATTTGCAATAATAAAGCCCCTAAAGGAGAATCTTTTTGACAATCAACCAATATTTCTTGTTGTTTGATCGCTTGCAATTCTGGGGATGACAAAGGAAACTCTAAGCGCTGTTGTAATTTTGTGTAATAGCTTTCAGGAACAGAGAGGAACGATAGACCTGCAGCTCGAAAACGAGCGATCGCACTAATTAAATGAGGTGTCCGTAAAGCAATATGTTGAATTCCCGCCCCCCTATTCACTTGCAAAAATTCCTGAATTTGGGAATTAGGAGAACCCGGTTCATTGATTGGTAATTGTACCTTACCATTAGCAGACATCATCACCCGACTATGCAAAGCCGAGCGTTCAGTGTGAATTTTAAAACTTTGTTGGGGTTGCAAATGTAGGACTTTTTGGTACCAACTCACAGCCGTCTCTAAATTCCCAACTCCCACATTTAAAACCACATGATCTATATCTGTAAAAATATGGTTTGATAGGTGATTAGAAATAGAAGGTAAGATTTCTTTAATTTTGAATTTTGAATTTTGAATTTTGAACTGATTTGTCTGCCCCTCCTCTCCTTTGATTAAGTTTCTTTCAATTAATGTATGAGTCACCCCACCCCAAGCCACAATTTTTGCGTATTTGCAAGATCCAGCATCCTCAATAAATTGCAGAATCTTAGCACCATTAGCAGCAACTCTTGCCATCACCGCTGGTAAATCTGCCACAGCAAAAGCTACATCTGCCACACCAGGAGGATGATGACGTAAGAACTCAGTCACTGGACTTGTGGGTAACAAAGGAGAAGACAGCAAAAAATAGACATTTCCATTTTTCACAGCTTCTGTATGAGTGTGAAACGACTTTTCTTGATTTATAGCAGTAGGGAAGATCTCACTCACTACTGTTTGAAAACCCAGATAATTGACAAACCAATCTCGCCACTTTTGGGCATCTTCTACATAGAAGTGAACGTGATCAATTTGAAGCATAATTTCTGAATCAGGATTTCCAGTATTTAAGGATTTATGGTTAACGTTCCCGTAAGGGATACAGGATTTATCATCTACGTTAATCTTTGATTTTCCACATTACAGCTATAACTAGAAAAACAAATGGCTATCAGGTTGAAGATGAATTTCCATTGGTACAGCTTGAGGTTTAGCAGATAAAGCATAGAAAATAGCATTAGCAGCAGTTTCACAACTCAGTATTTTTGTTCGGTCTACCTTTAAGCTTACATTGTCCCAGAAAGGAGAATCCACCCCACCAAAATAGAACAGCTTGAACTTCACACCAAAGCGTTTCAGTTCGTCAGCCATACACTTACTAAAACTGACAACACCAAACTTAGACGCAGAATAAGCCGCAGCCATACCCATAGAATGCTTACCCAAAATCCCTACCACATTACAGATATGACCAGACTTACGTCTTTGCATCTCTTCGGCTGCTGCCTGAGTAGTATAGAAACAGCCTTTTAAATTTAAATCCAGCATTTTCTCTAATTCCCCCGGTTCTATAGTTCTATACTGTTGTATAGCTTCAGGATACTGATACCAGCAGCATTTACCAACACATCGATTTGACCACACCACGTCAAAGTTGCTTGTATCAATGTATTTACCTGGTCTGATTGAGTAATATCAGTAGGGACTGTCAACACTTCCCCCGATAACTCCTCTGCCAATGTTGCTAAATTTACTTTATTTCTAGCAGCTAGTACCAGTTTTGCCCCTATGGGTACAAGTTGACGGGTTAAGGCTGTCCCTATACCACCAGTAGTACCAACCATGATAATAACTTTATCCTGCATCACTATCTTTATATTTCTTCACACACTATTATTTTAATATATACAATATCCCCGGATTGATGGGGTAATCCAGTATTCAGGTCTAGTGTATAGCGACTTCCCATTTTTTACCCGTTTGTTTCAGTTGAAAAGAACTGCAAGACTGTAAAAACTTCATATAATTACCACCAATCTTTAATGCTTTGATTTGATCAGTTATGGATTTACCATATTGCTGATGGAACTTAGTTCCTAAAATACTAATATCAATATACCCATTCCCTGATTCATTAGTTGCTCTTGTGAGAATGTTTCTGATAGCATCCTCCAAAGCTGCTGCAGAATTAATATCATATAATAAGTTAGATGTAGTATTAGTTAAATTCAATTCACTTATTTCCCATTTATTATCTTTTTGTTCGAGTTGTAAGAAACTACAAGACTGTAAGAATTTAATACAGGTACCCTTGATTTTTAATTCCTTTATTTCTTCAGCAATGGGTTTAGCATATCTTTGCTTAAATTGAATGAACAGCCAAAATATTAATATCAAAATTAACCTGATTAGATTCTTCCATTAAATCTTCTAGAATCGTTTTTAGAGCTAGTTATTAACCTAATTTAGAATTAATAACAGATAAATAATCTGATGGAATATTTTCGACAGTTTTAGACTTATCAGTATTATTCTTGGGAGGATTTAAATTATCATCAAACACCGTTATATACAATTCTTAACTATCATCAATTTGATGAATTACGAAATCTGCTGGATACTTAGCAAGTATATCCTTAGCATTTTTACCAGGTGAATATTTAGAGACAATATGACTAAGATGTAACTGATATTTAACTTTATATACCTTAGAAAAATGAGACAGTTTAACCCAAGCACTAGCCGTCAGTTTATGCTCCTCTTTGATTAAACCCTTGACTTGCAAAATAAATTGTTCAATAGAGGGAGTTTCTACTAAAGGTTTAGTACTATAAATAGTAGTTTTACCAGGAGGATTATTAAAGATAATAATATTTTTGCTATGTTGAATAACTTGATATACAATTAATCAATGTTGTTGTAAATTCTTGCATGAATTAGTCATTACCTTATCTGAAGAGCAAACCAAAACTTCTTTAGCATGGGGGTAAACTTCATGAATAGAAGAACCAAAAGCGATCATTTTCCCATCAGCATTATCCCTACCAGCAGGAACATGAACCAAATCATAACTACGTTCATGCAATTCTATATCTAACTTACCCTAATTATTCCAATTAGCAAAAGCGATCTTTACTTGCAGAGGACAATTACAAACATTTGCTAAAAATTTTTCAGTATGGGTACTAATTTGTAGATTTTCGGCATCTAAAAGTAAACCCGCAATGCCTACTGGCAATAAAGACTTAATAGTATTAGGAATTAATGAAGCATTAAATTGGGAAATCAGAGGATTTTGTTGGCGAATATTGGCGACTAACTCTAGTAAAATTGGTAAATCTAAAGCAGCGGGAAGTAGTAAAGCCTTCAGGGATAATTGGAGTTTCTTGAGTTCATCCCAGCTTTGACCTTGGCTAAGTAATTCTGTAAACTTAGCAATCAAAGCAGATTGATTAGAATCATTTTGCCACTGAACTTTTCTATACTTTTCCAGCAATAATTCTGGCTGCTGTCGGTGAATAGTAATAATTACTTGGCAAACCTGAGAGGCTGTTTTATTTAACAGGGCAGTATCATATGTAGTTAGCCATCGCTCATGATTTAGCATAGCTCACACAGTATGGTAGGTGACAGGTGACAGAATTAGAAATCTATTTGTGCCTTACTTGTATCAATCCATACTACCTCCATAAGAAGTACAGCTGATATCCTAACCAATTAGGCAATTGCTATACAATCATAAGACTCACTCACGCATCTGTGTTTATCTGCGTGCATTTGCAGTTAACTATACCTGAAACATGATTCCAAAACGATTTGGCCATGAATCAAGGAACAACAACAGCCATAGAAGGCATCTATGAAGTGTGTATTGGAGTTACAGAGGCAATTTTAGCAATTCAATATTGGCAACAATTTGGCTATCGTATATGACAAATAGGAGAATTAAACACCGAGACAGCTTACCAATTATATGGGGTCCACTCCTCCTTAAAAACCATCGGTCTTTACCACCAAGAAGCAGACTATGGTTTAATTCGACTAATGACTTGGCAACAACCCACAAATAGCGGTTGACGTATCGGTTCCGTGAGAATTGAAGGAAATCGTTGGGCTACCGCCTTAACCACAGATGTGTTAGGAATTTTAATTCATGCCGAAAATACCAAAGCCATGGGTATAACAATCAAATACACCCACCTTTATTGGGAAGTAATTGATAACAAAGAACAAAAAAGCCAACCATTTCTAGATTCTGCCATTGGTGTGTGAGAAATCATGCTACTGGAACCCTTAACTCGACAAGTATTATTTCAACGCTTTGGTTATACCATGCCCCATTACGGCCAAATTAATCATCATGCACCATTAAACACCAGTCAGTTTACCCACTTGGGCTTAGTAGTTCAAGACGACAGCAAACAGACCCTACAATTTTATGAACAAATTTTAGGTTTATTGCGCGTCCGGGATAATGTAGAAACCAGCTATGAATCTTCTGATGCAGGCAGAGGTTTTTTTGATCTTCAAGCAGGAGAAAAATTTATCGTCACCGCTGTTGATGATCCTCGTTCCTGTGCAACTAACTTCATAGAAGCACGTAGCCGCAGACTTTATATAGTAAGTTTTCCAGAGAACATCGAATTACAATTACACTTTACATCAGCCCAACCAGGAAGTTTAGGAATGTGCCTTTACACCTACCAAGTCCAGGGCATAGAAACTTATTTTGACCGAATTCGGGCTAGTAATGCACAACAAGTTACTAAAACTGTAAATAATGAATTTGGAGAAATCAGTTTTTCCTTCATTGCCCCGGATGGCTACTTTTGGACATTGGTGGCAAAAAACTAAATTTGATAAATAATCAGGAAATAGCTAATGGTAGCCCATATCCAAGAAATTAATGCCCAACAATGGGTAAAAACTCGATCTTCCCTAGACGCTAAGGAATCTACTTTTTTAGTTTGGACAGGTAGGATTTATAGCTTTGTCCCTGGTGAAAAGCGACAACTATTATTTAAAATTCTCGGAATGAGTGTAAGTCGTTGTATTCTCACCGCTGAAGGCCGTTGGGATTTTACTTCCAGAGAACTAACTTATTACCTCAACCCAGAAACAGACGAAATCGTCAGAAAATGGGAAAATCCATGGACAGGTGAAACAGTGCCAGTTATGCACGTTGCCAATAGTCCTGTGCAAGGCAAATTTAAAGGCAAACTTCCCGTAGAAGTGGAAGGTGAAAATACAACCTTTGTTTTTGATCTGTTTCCCAACTATCCCAATCCTTTGGCAAACGATCCCCAATTTGCAGAATATTGCCCATCTGCCAATTATCAAGCCGCAGAATTATTTAAAATTACTGTTTCTAGTGCCGATTTAGTAAATTCAGAATTAGCTTCTGTAACTCAACTCAAACTAAGTTGGGACAGAATTGGTCAATGGTTGCCTTGGATGAAAATGGGGCAACGACCTGGTTATCTGATTTACAGCGCTACAGGTAGCAAAGTTGGTGGTTTTACAGAATTACCTCCACTGCTACAAGCAGAAATTAATAACCGTCTGCCTTTGTATAAGCAAGCACCAAAAGCCTTTGTGGATGGGGAAGACATGACTTCTTGGTTGTATTTTCAAAAGCATTTTCCCGCTTACTTAGCTGGAGAAACATTTCCTTTATCAGCATCAGAGGAAAGTTATACTAAAAACGGTTTAAACGTGTTATTCTGAAAGTTCGCGGAGCGTCTCTGAAAGAGATAGTGAAGAATCTCCGAGATACTAGAGCGTACGGCACGGATTTACATTTTGTTGCATACTTTTGTTTTTTCATGTCGTTCTACTGATAAGGGAGAAGTAGGAGGCAGGAGTTTTGGGAGGATAGAGTTTTGGCAGAAAGACTTAAATAGGAAGCAAACCATTGAGATAAGCACAAGGAAGGGAAAGGATTTGGTAGACACTTTCAACATTCCACTGTGGTCCAGAAATTTAAATCCTTGCTCCAATCTGTTGAATAGCAGATTCGACAGATCCAGAACCAATAGAACACAGTTGTTCAGCTCGGTAGTAGGTGTAGTTAATAATACCAGTGGGATGTTCTTCGCTTATGTCGAAAGACTTCTTAACTTGTTTGCCTCGACAATTATTAAATAAAGCTTGAATTGGCTCTATCTGACCTTACCACAATAAACTCTCAACAGCTTGGAGATGCTTTAAATAACCACCAATTTGATAAAGATTCTCTTTGAGGTGATACCAATCCAAAATTTCCAAAGGTTTGGATTTTTCAGTTCCAAACTCTTTAACTAAATTCCAAACTCCATCATGACCATCCCCCAAACACACAAGGGGGTTAACCAAAGACTGGCTATTAACATAATCAACTTATGATTTATTAGTTGTTATCAAAACATGCGCCATCATGAATTCCTTGTAGACGAAGGGTTTTATTGATAGTCTCGCCAGTACCAGCCTGGTTGTGGTTTGCTCCCTAGTCGTACTCTTCCACCATCCACCCTCACTTCACAGACAGCTTGTTTTCCTTGTGGTAGCTCCCAATCTTGTTCCACAACTAGTTTTTGTTGCCTCCTATGGCCAACTTTTACTCCTGTTAATGCCTCAATTTCAACTTCTGCCTTTTGATATGATTCCTTCCTTAGCTGATAGCCTCAAGCAGCACTTTTGAAGTAATGGACTTAATCGACTTCTTGGCTTCAAACCCAGTCTCTTCAACTGTTTAGCTTTTAGTTTTAGTTCTCCTACCAAGGTTTTGACTTTCCTGGTTTTACCTACTTTCCTTCCGGTTCTTTCTTCAATAAAAAAAAAGGGCTATTTCTGGACTTACCACTTCTAATATTTGACTCCTTACTGTTTTTTCTATGCCTTCCAAGTCTGTTATCTGACTTTTGTCTGCTTCTTTATATAACAATGTTGCCTATTCTTCTAAGCAGGCTTTGAGCCGTTCTTTTATCCTGCTTCATGGTTGCTAATCCACACTTATTTATCCTTAAATGCTCCTAACACTTGTGTATCTTCCAATAGTGGATGCTCCTAAAACTTTTTTAATCTTGAATTGTTCGGTTCCCTATTTTTGGAATTTTTGCGCGGGTTGGTGTAAAAAATCAGGTGCTGAAACAAATGTCTGAATCTCTATCTGGACAAGGATTTGACGCTATTTGTTGGATGACATCCCCCCGCACCTTACACAGATCGGGTTTCAGGGTTTTTCACCCTTGACACATTTTCTGGAATGGACTATCATAACATCATCCATGCAATCGAACCTTGAAAACTACATATATAGGCTTTGGGGCTGCCGTATAATGTTGAAATTTAAAATAATTAATCCCTATTAAAAATCAAAATGTGGCGTGTGTAATGCTGTTGCAGTTGCATATAGACGTTAAAATCTCAAATGCATATAATTATAAAAGTTATTCTTTAAAATATCCCCTAATAGGGATTGAAACGATGAATTCATCGGAAACATGAGTAATCCAATCAGGTTGAAATTTCAAATAATCCCTATTAGGAATAGAAACACCAACTAATGTGATCCATGAATTAAAAAGCTGTGGCTCTTTAGTATTTAGTAAGTTCCCCCTCCGAGTCATGTAAAGACGAAGCATTTGGGGAATCAATTATCAGTTTTTACCAAAGGTTATTTTCCCAATGCTTCACCCCTACTCCTCACGAAAAGACTTTTTCAGCAAAAGCTATTTATCTTATTTATAAATATTAAAACTTCCGCATATTATGACTAACAGGGTCAAAATCTCTAGAAAAGCTTGTGCTGTCATCATAAAAAGCTCCAGTCAAATTGGCACCATACAACTTGGTGTAATACAGCCTAGCGCCTCGGAGATTAGCCTCACACAGATTAACACCACACAAATTAGCCCTGGTCAAGTTGGCCTTAGCCAAATTAGCTTTACTCAAATCTGCTCCCCAGAGTTTAGACTTAGCAAGATTAGCTTTACCTAAATCTGCTCCCCAAAGATTGATTCCTGGTAAATAGGCTTCAATCAACTTAACTCTACTTAACTGAGCAGATGGAAAATACCTCTCACCTGCGGCATAGCGGCGTTTAATATCTTCAGCATCCATTTTCACTGGCTTTGCCAAAAAAACAGTTATTTCTACTTATTATTTAACCACAAAAATAGCCAATCCGCTATGTTTACCGTATTTTCCCAAAATTAGCAGTGCTATTCAAAACTCAAAAATTCATAACTATAAAAGAAGTCTTTTCTTATTTATACACGAAAAAGCGCCTGAGTAGTATTTCTGACTCAAGCGCCTCCCCGTATAACTCTATACCATCTCACTGTGTAATGTAACGTCTGGAATCCTCTACACTGCCATTAGGGGAAGCACTGCTAGGATAACCTGTAACAAACATGAGGTGAAGTGGTATCACTCCTTGCATTAGATAAGGATATCTCTTTTAACACTAAATAGCTAGTGTGGAGAGTGACACTTTATTAACTGACACGAGTTAAAAATGACTCAAGACCATTAGTCACTCAGAATACAAAGGCCAATAGTAGATATTTTTTGGTTCTAGTATAAAACATTTAGGACTATTCATAAATTAGTTAAACCTTGCCAATGACAATATTAGGTCATGAAATTTCAATTGTTGTGTGAGTTACATAGTTTTTTCGGTCAATCATCTCTTAAAAAACAGCAGACAACCCCCTCTATAGTATCAGGGGAATGGGTATGAAAACCACAAGTTATGATCTCTACTTAAGTAGAGTACATCTTTTGTCACAATGAACCGGGAAGATTTTTGTTTTGGAGTGGTTGTATCTATTTGCTAAATCTGGAAATGCGGTTAAAGTGATTCTGGCTACAAACCACAACTAAAAAAAAGCTACAACCTGTTTTTTAGCATCAATAAGCCGAATCTACCCCTATCAAATACTAGTACCGCCGTGAATTCAAAATGCTTCTATCAGAAGAGCTAAGCTAACAAAATAGTGCTTCCAGCAGGCTGAGCCAACACAATTCAAAATGAATAGGGCGTGAGCCTTTCAGAGATTTAGAATGGTTGGTTTATTTACGCCGTACTGTACTAGTCCTCTAATAATTGCTATGGTAGGTGAGGGTTGAAACTACTTTTTGAGCAAAATCTAAGTTGAAAGTTACCTACTCCTTTTTGCGCCTCTGCATGAGCATTATTTCACCACATCAAACCATACAGGCGATTGATCATCAACCTGCCCGTTATAGTTAATAGTAATTTCTTGACCCTTCCTAATATCTTGATGAGCAATAATTTCAATTACACTTTTAGCAATATTCTTAATATAAAGGGCATTAGGATGATAAGAATGATTTAAAAGAGAAGCAAAACCCAAAGCTATTGCCCCACTTTCTCCATGCCAACCAAAATAATAATTTAATAAAACAGTTTTGACAATTAATTTAACTTGTTGTTTAGGGATAAAAATTATAGGGGTTATTTCAGTTAATTCGCCTTTAGCAAAATCTTGATGAGCAAATATACCTCTACCTTTAATTCCTATATCACGGAATACTAACATAATGGATTTCTGTCTGATGGGTGAAATATCTATTCCTGAAATAATCACGCCAAACGCACAGAGAATAAAGATTTTTGTACATGATTTATGACTACTATATTTAGTATAGCAATCCTCAATTATTCCTGGGAATAATTTTAGAATTCTCTAAAAACTCGGGTATGTAAGAGGAATTCTTATGATATTATAAATATCCCATGCTAACTATCATTGGTTGTGGAAATCTCAATCGTAATGACGATGCTGTAGGCGTAATCATTGCCCAACGTTTACAGCAATATCTCGCCCAAAATCAACACCCCAATGTCCGCGTTTTTGATTGTGGTACTGCGGGTATGGAAGTGATATTTCAAGCGAGAGGAAGTAAAAGATTAATTATTGTTGATGCCAGTTGCACAGATTCTGAGCCAGGTGCTATATTTAAAGTCCCAGGTAAAGAATTAGAAGCAGTACCAGAACCTAGTTATAACCTGCATGATTTTCGTTGGGATCATGCTTTAGCTGCGGGGAGAAAGATCTTTAAAGATGATTTTCCTCAAGATGTAACAGTTTATTTAATTGAGGCTGAAAATCTTGCTTTTGGACTAGATTTAAGTCTTGTTGTCCAACATTCAGCTGATTTAGTTTTTGCAGAACTAATCACACTTATTAGCCAGAATGTTATGGCTTAATTAATAATCCAAAATCTAAAATCCAAAATCCAACTAAGCCCAGTCACGGTAAACTGAGAGTTCATCTACCCTCATTTCAAATGCTACAGCATTAGCTTCTGGGGGACAAACGCGGATTTTTGCACTGCTGACAATGCTGTAGAGTACATTTCCAATTGGCACGATTTTTTGCAAAATTCGCCAGTTTGTTACTTGGTCTGGACATTCGATTACTAATATCATAGCACTACCATGGATTCTCACATACCAACGACAATGAGACAACAGATTTTGAATTGTGCGATCGGATCCTTCATAAAAGTATCGACTAATAGAATACTCTAGTTGTTGTCGCAAGATAATATCCGCTGATGTGGCTTGCATAGGGTGCTTATCATCAGCATTGAATTCTGATTCTCTTCTGACCATCTCTCTTGATTTTCCTATTTTACTTACCAAGTATCATGACATAAAGCATATCCTTATTGGTTCCTAGAAACTCTTGGGCTTCATCATCATAAAAAGCACCAATACCGCTACAATCTATTCCCCAATAATGGCTAAATAGATACACTCCCTGCCCGATAGGACCAGCTATTTGCATAGCAGTTTGATAACTCAAATAATCGGACACAAAAAACAAAGTTACAGCGCCATCTCTAGCCAGCGGGTGATTAATACACAAATAAACGATTTTTCTCTAAAGTCACCCGCCTTAATCAAATTTCTACCTTTATATAAATCAGGTAACATTCCTTCGACACGATGCACCACCGAATAAATTTCTATTTCCTCAATATTTTCAGTTGGGATGAGTTGCTGAACATGCTGCAAAATTTGCCAATAGATTTCCTGGGAAATATACTTTTTTAGGAAACGTCGAATAGAATGCCTATTCCAAAGGTTCTCAGAAAACCATTCTCGGTCAAAATCAAATTGAGGATGTTCTAGTTGTTGCTGGTAAATGGGTTGCAGCGATGTTGCTTGATAGGCATCTTCTAGGAATTGATTAGCTTGAAAATAGTCAGTACGAGAGACGAAATGAACGGGTAATCTTAACCGTCTGACTGGCTTTTCCTGCTCCTCTTCCGATATCATACAACTACTAATAAACTCCTTATTCTCAAATCCTAAATCAGCATTGAGAGAGAGTTTATCAAAGTCAAAGATTAGTTGGATGTTTTTTTCATGAAGATATGCTGAAGCTGGAATAGCGCCTAAATAGTGTCCGCTATCCAAGAAGCAATATCTAATGCTCCTGTCTTGATATTTCCAGCTAGACCTATAATAAACACAGCTAACTAAAAAAATGAGGCCATTTATACATTTATTGGGTATAACATAATTTTCTAATCCATCATCAATTAATTCATAGATCAATGTCAGACAATTATTCTCAACTTCCAGATGGTAGATGCCGTCTATAAATCCTTCAAGACCACGAATCTGAACATAAACTTCCGTTGGATATAACACCCCTGCGGATGGATTTCCCCGTAATTGATAGGTTTCACCTTTGTAAGTTTGTTCAAAAGTGATGGCGCTTGTTAACCTGATAAAAGCATGAATGGGATTATTACAATTTAATTGTACACGCGGATGCAGTCTTGGATAAACTTTAAAGGTGCGGGGTTGAGTTGAGCCATCCACATAACCTGGATTCATCTGTACCGATAGATAAGAATGCTTGGTAGCCTCATGATAGGCCTGACCAGAAAGCTCACTTTGTGGCATTTTTAAGCAACCCTAAAACTTCTATATTGCTGGCGAAGTCAATTGCTTTATAATCGTCATTTTGTAAATTCATGTTAGGATGATGTTGTAATAGCAATCTCACTACTTCTGTCTTTCCAGCCGATGCACTATACATCAGGATAGTTGCAGCATTATCATTTCGATTCTTAATATCAATCTTGGCATCTAGTAATAAATTGATTAAATCATAGTGATTGCCAAAACAAGCAAACCACAAAGCATTATTGTGATCACTATTTGTGCTATTGATATCTACACCCACATCTATAAGTTCTTTGACCACTGGCAAAATGCCCTCTCTAGTGGCTTTCATTAAAGGTGTATCACCATTTCTTTCCACCGCGCTGATTTAAATCTTCAGCGTTGTAACCATTTACCACTAGCCATTGGCTAGTTGCTGCACTCAAATTTACCTTGCTTGCATCACTCATAATTATTGCTGAGAAAACAACTAAAAACATAATGGTGAGCAAAGCCCACCATATTGAAAAATACTATTTGAATTGTGAAAAACCAGCAGTAGTTAATGAACAATAGTCATACCAGTTCTCTGTTGTGTTACCACAAATTATATCCCCCAACCCCCTAAAAAAGGGGCGATATACAGGTGCTGGATACATAACCAAGGACTTTTAAAACATCCTCTAAGAGAAATTTTATCTATCCCCTTACAGAAAAAAGGTATGACCTAGTAAAGCTATTATCCAACAGGCACTGGCTGTGGATTTTCAGAAAACGTTTTTCTAGCAGATTTCCCTGGTTTTGGTACACCATAAAAAGTGGCTTCTGCTTCGAGTTCATCTACTATATCCCAAGCTTCAATTGCGGATTTAGAATCTGCACCATAGTTACCAAAGCAATCAGAGATATATATGATGAGCTAGGCGATGGCTTTGTCCGCCCCAGACATTGCTTAGATCCTAGTGGCTCTTTATATCTGGCTTTTAGCTCATAACTAGTTTCCAGGATAGGAATAATACTAAAACCCTTGCTAGTTGGTACAAAGACACTATACAATCAATTTTTCGATAACTCTGAGATTGAGAATATATAGATAGCTATCAGATAACACTAGAGATTACTAAAGCTAATCATGATACCTCTTTTAGCTTTGAGTTTAACCCTCATTTTGGAGATATTATTAATATTAATCGATCTTCTGAATAAGTAAAATCACTGCTGGCAAAGAATATGAGTGCTGCGAACACTACTTATATTTAACTTATATTTATGATGCTCATACATACCATACCAAAGTTCCACCACAAGGAATTAAACCATTAATTGAGTGTATACCCTGAACACTTCGAGGGAAGAAGTTATTCAGGCATCCATGAGCAACCGAAAGGATTAAGAGCAGATTTTTCGTAAAAAGTAGTCGCCAAACAGGGAATATTCCCAACCTTAGAAATGCGGTCACGAATATATTCAAAAAGCTAATTCCTAACTTACGAGTAGTAGGAACAAGAGACATAAAAGTATCCCAAGTCTGAGTCCCTTCGAGAGTCTGAGTGGCATCACTAATATTGCCTTGCTGCACCATAGTTCTAGCACCTAACTCAGCTGGGTTATTGTACAAAGGCAATTCAGGATGCTCTAAAACATAAAGCAACTCAGAAATTTTGACCAGAGTTAATTGTTTTCGCTCATCCAATTGTTGATAACCACTGTCAGTGTGGAACAACTTCCAAAACTTATACCGGAGTTTATCTGCCGTTTGCTGATTGGGAGAATCTTGATCAGGGAGTAAGTCTCGGTAGTAATTCCAGAAATCATCCAGGAATTTATCTAAAACCTTTTGGTGACAAGCAATAAACGCACTTAACTTCTTATAATTTCTTCCTTCATGTACCCAAGAGAAAACGATATTATCAGTCAGTAACTTCAATTGAGGAGCATCATCACAGACCAGAGTTTACACCACTGGCCAATCAGTTTCTTGATGATAGAAAGCAATAGCTGCTGCTTCCATAATCCGAGTCCGTTGTTGTGAACCCAGTTTAGGCAGATGTATATCCAGTAGGGTATGAAACTCTGCCTCACTCAACACAGTTTCTTGAGGTAATACTTGGAGAGTATTTCTCCATTTAGTTGGTAGTTGAAAATGCTCCAGCAAGTCAATATTCTCTAGGAACTCTAACGACTTGCCTTGGGTCATGTTACTCCCATAGTACAAGCTGATAATCAGGGTTTTTATTCCTAAACCGAATTCTCCCTCATAACCCCAAGGAGGTTCTGCCAAATAGGTTTTTCCTTCTCATGGTGAGTAGTATTTCTCTTTCCAGAATAGTAGGTTATCGGTTGCCAGGATGATGTCTTGGATGATTACTTCTTCATACCCTTTGAACTGCGCCTCTGCTGGCAGTAATTCTTGGGGATATTCTAGTATTTCTTCTCTGTCTATTTTAATCCCAGCCTTCTTACTGCCTTTGTTATCCTTTTTTGGCGTTTGTCGCTCTTTCTCCGATGAGTGATTGCTTGTGAAGCCTTTTTGATTCTTGGCTTTTATCTCTGGCTGACCCTTTTCTCCCTTCAATCGGTTGTTTTCATCTCTTAACCCTTGATTTTCTGCCCATAATTCTTTTACTTCTAATTGTAAATGCTCTATTAGATTCAGTCATATCTCTACTTTCTGGCCCATGGATTCCTCTGGAATTCCTTTTCCCTCAATGCTTTGGAGCAACTCTGTTTGTGATAAGTCTTTTGCTAAAATTTTTTGCCTCATGTCTCATATTTTATAACGCCCTGTGTCCCACCCTCAACTTTTTCTTTTTTTCTCTTACCCCTACTTATTGCGCCGATACGTTTTTAGTCAATATTGGTGTATATATAGCTTTTTAAATAAGGGCTATAAGTTTACGGGATTTTCTCTTCAATTTTAGTTTTTTTAATAAAATTTTTCTCTCAAGAGAACCATAAAGATTTTCAATTATCGCACGAATTATACCAGTATCAGATGCACATTCCTCACTAAGGAATCTAACAAATATTCTGATTCCCTATATACAAGTATTAGCTAATTTCTGAGGAATGCATTCTGGAAATATTCGAGATAAAATTTCCTTGAGTGCATACAAAAAAATTCGATCACGCACAGTTGGAATAGCTAAGACTCTTGCTTCTTTACCTCTTCCTTTAGATTGGAGTAGTTCTAGATAGGGCGAGAATATATATTCTCCTTTTAAACACTTTTTATTAATTACTTTTAACTGAAACTTGGCTTGTTTGCTAAATTGTAATCCACTCAGTAGGTCAGTGCCTTTATTTAGACTAGATTTACACTTATCATTATAGATATTTATGAGTGATTTACTCGTAAAGTATAATTTGAGTAACTGAATAGGGTGTGTAGGACAAATTGCTCATCATATAAACGTAAGTATAGCTTTGAAACGATGCTAATTATACTTTTAACATATGGGCTAATACAAGTGCCATCATCCCATCCCAAAAACCCACCCCCCAATTACCCAACTAGAGTAAAATTAACATCCAACCCCAAATTGCATCTATAGCCCATGTATTGCGACTACCTGGTACAAATCCTCACTGCCCGCGTCTATGATGTAGCCCAGGAAACACCACTGGAATATGCCCCCAACCTCTCGAACCGCATCAATAACAAACTGCTGCTGAAGCGGGAAGATATGCAGTCTGTCTTCTCCTTCAAGCTGCGGGGTGCATATAACAAAATGGTCAACTTACCACCAGATTTACTGAAACAAGGTGTGATTGCTGCTTCTGCTGGAAATCATGCCCAAGGTGTGGCCTTGGCTGCCGGTCGTTTGGGAACAAAAGCAATCATCGTTATGCCGATGATTACGCCCCAGGTAAAAATCAATGCAGTCAAAACACGGGGAGGAGAAGTTGTACTACATGGCTATAACTATGATGATGCTTACGCCCACGCCCGGCAATTGGAAGCAGAAAAAGGGTTAACCTTTATACATCCCTTTGATGATCCTGACGTTATTGCTGGCCAGGGAACAATCGGCATGGAAATACTGCGACAATATCAGCAACCTATCCATGCAATATTTGTGGCTATTGGAGGTGGAGGTTTAATTTCCGGGATTGCGGCTTATGTGAAACGGTTGCGTCCCGAAATCAAAATTATCGGTGTCGAACCTGTCGATGCTGATGCTATGTCTCAATCTATTCAAGCGGGTCATCGGGTGCGGTTGTCTCAGGTGGGTTTATTTGCTGATGGGGTAGCGGTGCGGGAAGTGGGGGAAGAAACCTTCCGGTTGTGTCAGCAATATGTGGATGAAATTATTTTGGTGGATACGGATGCTACCTGTGCAGCGATAAAAGATGTGTTTGAAGATACCCGTTCTATTTTAGAACCTGCTGGAGCATTAGCGATCGCAGCTGCTAAAGCCTACGCGGAACGAGAACAAATCCAAGAACAAACCCTGATCGGCGTGGCTTGCGGTGCTAACATGAACTTTGAGCGCTTGCGTTTCGTGGCAGAACGGGCAGAATTTGGGGAACGTCGAGAAGCCATTTTTGCTGTGAATATTCCCGAAAAACTAGGCAGTTTGCGCCAGTTTTGTGAATGTTTAGGCGAGCGTAATTTAACAGAATTTAACTATCGCATTGCTGACAATAAAGAAGCCCATATATTTGTCGGAGTGCAAATTGAAAACCGCGCCGACGCAGCTAAAATAGTTGATAAATTTGAAGCTAGTGGTTTAAAAACAATTGATTTAACCGATGATGAATTAACAAAATTGCACCTGCGGCACATGGTCGGTGGACATTCTACCCTTGCTCAAAATGAATTATTATATCGGTTTGAATTTGTTGAACGTCCTGGTGCATTAATGAAATTTGTCGGTTCTATGTCTCCCGACTGGAATATTAGCTTATTTCACTATCGCAACAACGGCGCAGACTATGGGCGGATTGTAGTCGGAATGCAAGTACCACCCCATGAAATGGAAGAATGGCAAATATTTCTTGATTCCTTGGGTTATCACTATTGGGATGAAAGCCAAAATACCGCCTATAAGTTGTTTTTAGGTTAATAGGATGTATAATCAATGACATATTTTTTTTCCATACACCCCTTAACCCCTTGGAAATGACCTGTTATATTGTCAAGGATAATTAATCAGTCTGCCTAATGCCAATCCCTAAACTATATATTAGGGTAACTGGAAGCGGAGGAACCATATTTGGGGCTAATCTTTATAGATTTCGGAATTTGAAATCCAAAATCCAGACAAGAAGAACATCTCTCAGTTCTAGCCCGTCAGCTAACTTCGTCGGCATTGAGAGGAGACTGAACGAGCAACATTATTACAAGTAATGTCCTGTTCTCGTTAGTATCCTTGGCTGGTAACTTTGCGCTTCGTTTTACCTGCCCTCGACCTTTGAGGAAATAATAATTATAAGTTCAATTCTAGCGTCTGCGGCAGGATTAGTTGCCTTGAGGAGAAACTCAACTATGTTCCAGACTACACAAAATCGGGTTGCGCTTATTTCCGTTGATGGTGATCCATCTGCAAAAATTGGTCAAGAGGAAGCTGGGGGTCAGAATGTTTATGTGCATCAAGTAGGTATGGCTTTGGCTGAACAGGGTTGGCAAATGGATATGTTCACTCGTCGCAGTTGTCCGAGACAGACAACAATAGTACCCCATCATCCCAACTGTCGCACCATTCGGTTAAACACTGGGCCTGCAGAGTTTATTGGGCGAGATCATTTGTTTGACTATCTACCAGAATTTCTAGCGGAATTTCAAAAATTCCAACAGCAGCAAGGATTATATTATCCCATAGTGCATACCAACTACTGGTTATCTGCTTGGGTGGGTATGGAACTGAAAAAACGTCAACCACTGATTCAAGTGCATACTTACCACTCTCTAGGGGCAGTTAAATACAGAAGTGTGGGTCATATTCCCGTGATTGCTATCCAAAGGTTAGCAGTGGAACAAGCTTGTTTGGAAACAGTAGACTGTGTGGTTGCTACCAGTCCCCAGGAACAGAAGCATCTGCGAATACTAGTTTCTTACAACGGACGGACAGAAATGATTCCCTGTGGTACTGATCTTCAGAAATTTGGTGGACTTCCCAGGTTAGAGGCTAGGGAAAAGCTAGGAATTACCCCTGATGCCAAAATGGTTTTTTATGTTGGGCGTTTTGATCAGCGTAAAGGAATTGACACTCTGGTAAAAGCCGTTGCCCAGTCCACGTTTAGAGATGAGGGAAAGGTGAAACTGGTAATTGGTGGTGGTAGTTGTCCTGGTTACATTGATGGAATGGAACGCGATCGTATTACCACCATTGTTGCAGAACTAGGACTGGAAGATATAACCATCTTTCCCGGTCGCCTAGATCATAGCGTCCTCCCTTACTATTACAGTGCTGCTGATGTCTGCGTTGTTCCTAGTCACTACGAACCCTTTGGTTTAGTGGCTATTGAAGCAATGGCTAGTCAGACTCCCGTTGTTGCTAGTGATGTCCGTGGGTTGCAATTTACAATTGTACCAGAGGTTACAGGTTTACTCGCCCCTCCCAAAAACGACGTAGCTTTTGCAGCAGCTATTGACCGCATACTTGCTAATCCATCTTGGCGTGACGAGTTAGGTGTAGCTGGACGCGAACGGGTAGAAATTGCTTTTAGCTGGAATAGTGTGGGTTCTCGACTATCTCAGCTTTATCTGCGGCTGATGATGCAAGCAGCAGAACAATATCAAAACCAAACTCAGATTCTTGCGGCTTAAGAAGATTTAATCCCCTCACCCCCTATTTACAGCTACCGTGTACACACAAGTCCTATCTATCTTCGTTTGAGCCTATTTCGCCCCCTAAATCCCCCAATTATGGGGGACTTTGAAAATTCTTTTCCTCTCCTCCCAGAATTGGGGGTTAGGGGGCGGTTCAGTGAGGGCTTGGCTCAAATTAAAGACTTAATCATAGGACTACGCAAGTGTCACAATCAACTCTCTTCTAGGGTGCGTCAGACCTAATAAATTGCTTAATATCAACAGATGCTTAATATCAACAGAAGATTTTCGGCATCTGACGCACTGTAATGATATGCCAGTTGCGTAAGTCCGGAATCACTCTAACAAGTTAGCACTTCATAAACTGAGAATTTATAGATAAGTACCTGAGCAAAATTAATTGCACATTTTCTTAAAACCAGAAATCTCTGTATTTTTTTCTGTTCCCTCTCCTAAATATGCAGTTTATTTTGCACGACTAAGTAGGTAGACACAAATAAACATAACTATGTAACAAGATGTAAATTACTTGAAACCCTTGGGATTGCTTGATTCTCCTTTGCTGCATTCGCCATGACATAGTTATGAATTTTTCCGCCCACCTACTTACTTAACAATTGAAACTTAAAATCAATTATGATAATTGTTTTTAGTATAAAGTAAATATAATTTTTATAATGGTATATACATAGATTAAAAAATATCTTGACTTTACTTAGATATTAAGAATTTTTTACTTAGCTAAAATTAGGTAATGATAAGAACAGCGAAAATTTATGGCTCTACAGTACTTATTATGCTAAATCTCACTATTTAAATCATATTGCCCATCTATATTTGGATGAGAAGAGCATGAAGATTCCTCCAGGAATCACCTATGGTAATCTAGAAAAATCAGAAGCAACTGATTATTTAGTGCATAAAAAAATAGCCAAATTAGAGCATATTTGTAATTACATCAATAGCTGTCATATTTCTTTTAAAGAAATACATGACTGACCTCGGGCTAGTTCTCCTTATCGAGTCAAAATTGATCTCACAGTTCCCCCTGGTCATGAACTGGCAGCAGAAAAAAATCCCGATGAAGGTATTCAATATCAGCCACTAGAAGTGGTAATTAGAGAAACCTTTGATGCCATGCGTCATCAGTTGGCTAAAACACTCAACTTCAATGTGCTACTGAGCAAGCTAACAGATATCCAGAAGCACAAGAAACTACAGCTTTTGTAACTAAGTTATTTCGAGAAGATGGCTATGGTTTCTTAAAAACTTTAGATGGTCGAGAAATATACTTCCACCACAAAAAATAGCATTTTACATAATGACTTTAATCGTTTAGAAATTGGGACTGGTGTGAATTTTTCTCTAGAACAAGGTGAAGAATGACCCCAAGCAAGCACCGTAAAAATAGTTGACAAACCTGGTGTACGTGCTGGTAAATCCTCAGAAACTCTGATTGAAACGCCCTTAGATTGACAGGAATAGGTGCATGAATACACTGATAAATTGAAAAGAACTGCATCTCAATTGCTGGCTGCAATGCTATCTAATCCCTATATTTACCCCCAACTTAGTGATGAAGGAGGGTATGGAAATATGGAACAGCAATTAATTATTGCCTCTGTAGAAATGGGAAGAAGCTTAATTCAGCACATCGGAAAAGATGATCCCCAAAGTGAACGGCAAGTAATACCAAATAAGAAAGAATAAAAAATAAAAGTTTGTAGTCAGTGCTTTCGTGCTAACTACAAACTACAGAAATTATTGCTTCTGTCTTCCTCATTTTCTACCACTTCCTGTGAGATTCTCTTGAATAGAACGACCTAAACGTAAATATTCTTGCAAAAGAGGCAAATTTTCTGCTGCCCAATTTTTCAAATCTTTATCATCAATTTGTTAAGATTGACGACGATATAAAGCAATATCTTCGTTATGATCTGCTACCATCTGCTAGATGTATGCTCTATCAAAATCAGCACCAGATAACCTTTCTAAATTGGTTTTTATTCTTTTATTTTCTTTACCAATATCTGAAGCAAAAGTAGCACCTTTTTGGTTAGCCAAGTCTTGAAGTTCTTGATTTAGTCGCGTATAATTATGTCACCATAATTCGTCCAAATTCCTTCACCTTATTACTTTCAGCCTTTTATTCCCCTAATCGTCCTAATTCAATCTCAGCTAAATTCCCCTGAGCAACTTTAGTTATCAATTGTTGTTCTCTTTACCTCACATTGTTTTGAGTCAATTGAATGTGTATTAAATTTGGCTGAGATAAAGCAATTTTGTGTCCAGAAGTAATGGTAAATATGCTGGCTGTTAACAGAACTACCATGACCATGGGTTGTTTTTTCATGATTCAGTTTTCCAACAATTTCCCCATACAAATCCTCAAAAATCCAATGACAGATCCAAAGGATTTATTTTAAATCTTGTTCACGTAGCGTCTCCGAAGGAGACATTTTGAATTTAAATTAACGGTGTGCAACTTCTAACAAATTAATGATTTGTGATCTAGAACTAGATGGACTATCCCAATAATCTGCTTTACTGATATTCACTTTCAGCAAAGCCAGATTAGGTTCATCTAGTCCTTGAGGAAACCAAGTTTGTAATTTTGGTTGCCATTTTTCTTGTAATTCATTTCTATCTCTTACTAGTTCTGCTATACCTAACATAGAAATGTATCGCTGTTTATCAGGTGAAGATAGACTTATATTCACCTGTTGACGACGTTCAATTTCAAATACTTTATGGGAATCAGCAGAGGTAAAAAACCAAAGTGTACCATCAGCATCAATATCACTAAAGATAGACATGGGACGACTATGCAGACTACCATCATCATCGACTGTGGTTAACATTGCATATTCAATGTCTCTAATCAGTGTACGTAACTGATCAATTTGTTGATTAAGGTCTTTTGAGTTTGTCATGGAGCTATTTAAAGTAAATAAATAAGGGTTGAGGAGCAAAACCAGATTTACTAGTTATTAACTATCTTTTTTAATTTAATATGAATATTTTCAGATTAGTATTACATGAATCTAAAGGTATAATTCCTCAATAAATCACCTGGATGGTATATAACCAAAGAAATATTTGTATACCCATAGGATTCATTTTGGTTATTCGTGACTCAATAATTCTGTAACTTAAGGCTGAGGGAAAGGTTATTTTTAATTATATTAATAAAGAAAGGGAGTACATGTGACGATAATGGATGGAGATTAAAAATGGCATCTACATTAGACACAATTTTTGAAGGTTTGACAGCAATAGTTTTTTCACCACTAATTTTACCTATTGCGTCAGCAGTGAAACAACCTATAGTTGAAAATACTATTAAAGATAGTATTATTCTGTCTGAAAAGTTTAAGGATGCAGTTGCAGAAATAGGGGAAGTATTTGAAAAAGCAACAGCTGATGCTAGAAAAGAAAAACCAGATGGTTTTAGGTCTATAACTTACCCAAATCATGACACAAATGCTAAGTCAGAAGTAGCTCAAGATTTTATCAATCTAATATCTGATATAAATACTGATGTGGGGAGAATGACAAGTGGTATTGCTGATTTCCGGGTGATATTACCTCTAGGAATTGCTTTACTTTCCGTTAGACAACTGTTCACAAAAGGACTTGAACTGGATCAAATGCCTTGGTATATACTAGCTTGGTATGCTTTTGATATTTTTACAAGACTCAATTATGAGGATAAACAGAAATTAACGAACTTATCAATTAATACTGTTCCAATGGAATTTCAGGAGCAACAGAGTAGTGATTCAACCAATACACGCGAGTATCAAAGGGAGAACTAGATTTAAAATTAAGGAACTTTATCGTTCACCATCTTTGAAAAGTTATTTAGAGCGATCAATTGTAAATTTCGCGGAAATAAGATATATTTCTGCTAATATATTAACTAGCAATATCTTGGTTATCTTCGATCAGGATATTAGCTCTAAAGAAATAGAATTTTTAATTCGAAAGGTCTTACTTAATTACCAAGATGAGTCCGGTTTTAACCATAAAAATAAAAAATTAGTAAGAACTGCCAAAGCCAAAACAGATCGACAACTTGCTGTCAAGCAAGAGCAAAAAACTAAAAACTGGCATTTGATGGCAGTAGAACAGGTTTTAACATCATTAAATACCTCAAATATCTCAGGATTATCCAATGAAACAGCTACTAATAACCTCAAAAAATATGGAAAGAATGTGTTGTCAACAATAGTGAAACGTTCTCAACTATCTATGTTGCTGGATCAGTTTAAATCATTACCAGTTGCTTTACTAGTTATTGCATCTGGCATTTCTATTGCTACTGGGGGAATGATTGATGCTGTAGTAATTTTGGGTGTAGTTGGTTTAAATGCTGCAATTGGTTACGCCACAGAAAGTCAGTCAGAACGCATTATTAACTCTCTAAAGAATAGGGCTGAACAATCAACTCTGGTAATTAGAGATAGCTATCAAACAGAAATACCCACAGAAAATGTAGTTCTAGGAGACATTTTAGTTCTGAACCCTGGTAGTTATATTGCCGCAGATGCCCGCATTATTACAACGGATAACTTAAATGTTGATGAATCCGCCTTAACTGGAGAAAGTCTGCCTATAACTAAAATAAGTACATGTTTAAATGGTGAAAATGTAGCTTTAGCAGATCGTTTAAATATGATTTATAAAGGCACATTAGTTATCAATGGAAAGGGATTAGCGGTGGTAGTTGCTACAGGCGACTTTACTGAAATGGGCGAAATTCAGCAATTAGTTGGTGAAGCAACAACAATCCAAACTCCCCTTGCTAAACAGTTAGATCAAGTAGGTAGTCAAATAGTTTTTATCGGCATGGGATTATGTGGTTTAGTCTTTAGTTTGGGAATGTTACGAGGATATGGTTTATTACCAATGTTACAATCTTCTATATCTTTAGCAGTTGCAGCAGTTCCCGAAGGCTTACCGACAATTGCCATCACTACCCTAGCTTTAGGCATTCGTGATATGCGGAAGAATCACGTTCTTGTCCGCAGTTTAAATGCAGTAGAAGCGTTAGGTTCGGTACAGACTATTTGTTTAGATAAAACCGGGACACTCACAGAAAATAAAATGTCGGTAGTAGAAATTATCACTAACAGTAAATATATTCAAGTAAGTAATGGTAACTTTATTGATGGTGAAGAAACGATTAATCCCTATACCTATAATGAATTATTAAAATTAATTCATGTTTCAGTTCTTTGTAATGAAAGTGAAGTCAGTAAACAAAATGACGAGTATGTAGTTACAGGTTCAGCAACAGAAAATGCCTTGATTTACACTGCAATTAGCGCGGGGGTAGATGTTATTACATTGAAAGGAAAATATCCCTTATTACAAACTAATTTGCGTTCGGAAAATCGCAACCTGATGAGTACAATTCACGCAACACATAATTGTCACCAGATGGTTGCTGTTAAAGGAAATCCTGCGGAAGTCTTGCAAATCTGCCACAGATGGATGAAAAGCGGGCAAATAGTACCTTTGACCGCAGAAGATCGGCAGAAAATGGACATGGAAAATGATCGCATGGCAGGAAAAGCCTTGCGAGTTTTAGGGATAGCTTATGGTTATATTGAGGAAGGTGACAACAGCAATAATCATCATGAATCAGATTTAATTTGGTTGGGTTTGGTAGGGATGGCAGATCCTCTGAGAACAGGTGCAAAAAAATTAATTGCAGACTTCCACCAAGCGGGAATAGATACGGTAATGATTACTGGAGATCAAAGTCCTACAGCTTATGCGATCGCTAAACAGTTAGAATTAAATAGACATACCCAATTAGAAATTCTCGACTCCAACAACCTCAATAATCTCACCCCCGAAGCATTAGCAGCACTCAGCGACAAAGTAGACGTTTTTGCCCGTATCAGTCCCAGTAATAAATTACAAATAGTTCAAGCATTGCAGACATCCGGTAAAGTCGTCTCCATGACCGGTGATGGCATTAACGACGCACCAGCATTAAAAGCTGCCCAAATCGGTGTGGCAATGGGTAAAGAAGGGACTGATGTTGCCCGTGAAGTGGCAGATATTATCTTAGAAGATGACAGATTAGAAACAATGATGATTGCTGTCAGCCGAGGTAGAACAATTTACAACAACATCAGAAAATCGGTCCATTTTCTCCTAGCTACAAATCTCAGCGAAATCATGGTGATGATAACCGCTACCGCAGTCGGTATTGGTGAACCTTTAAATGCAATTCAACTTTTATGGTTAAACTTAGTAACTGATATTTTCCCTGGACTTTCTTTAGCTATGGAGGCACCAGAACCAGACGTATTAAATCAACCACCACGTGATCCCAATGAACCAATTATTAAAAATACCGACTTTGGCAGAATTGTATTTGAGTCTGCTGCTATATCAATTAGTACCTTAGCTGCCTATGGTTATGGTATTTTTAAATATGGTATTAGTCCTAAAGCCAGGGCTTTAGCATTTATGACTTTAACATCAGGACAATTACTACATACTATTAGTAGTCGTTCTGAAAAACACAGTATTTTTAGCAAAGAAAAATTACCACCTAATCCTTATTTAAATGCTGCTATTTTAGGTTCTTTTGGTATTCAGTTGTTAACTTTAACCGTGCCACAGTTGCGAGGTTTATTGAAGATTACCCGATTGAATATAGTCGATATTGCTGTAATTACTAGTGGTGCTTTATTACCGCTATTGGTGAATGAAGGAACTAAAAATATTCAAATCACAGGAAAGAATTCAACTTGAGTAGGGTGGGTGAGGTGAATCATTATGAAAAAAGATTTTATGTTTACATCGGAATCTGTAACAGAAGCCCATCCTGATAAACTTTGTGATCAAATTAGCGATGCGATCGTAGACCGATTTTTACAACAAGATCCTTATGGGAGAATCATTACAGAATGTGCAGTTTCTACAGGTATTGTTTTTATTGCTGCCAGATTTGAACCAAATGCTAATGTAGATGTTACCAACATAGCTAGGCAGGTAATTGAACAGGCTGGGTATCAAGAAAAGGAATTTAATGGTAAAACTTGTAGTATTTTAACTAGTTTAACAGAACTACCTCCTGAAGAACATCATTTATTTGATGAAAAAGATTTATCGGATACAGAAATAGACCAAATTACTGTCACTAGTCAAGCTACTGTTTTTGGGTTTGCCTGCAATCAAACTTATACTTTAATGCCTTTACCAATTTGGTTAGCACATAAGTTAGCGAGACGAATTAGTGAAGTCAGAAAGCAAAAAACCTTACCTTATCTTACCCCAGATGGTAAAACCCAGGTAGGTGTTGAATATAAAGATCGTCAACCTTATAGAATTCACAGTATTACAGTTATTGCTAGTCAAAATCAACGTGCCAAACCTGATTTACAGCAATTACAAGATGATATTCGAGAAACTGTGATTTATCCTGTGTTTGCTAATGAAAAAATCAAACCTGATGCCAAAACTAGAATATTTATAAATCCTCATGGACAGTTGATTATTGGTGGACCGACTACTCATGCAGGCTTAACAGGTAGAAAAAACGCTATTGATACCTATGGTGAATATTCTAAACATAGCGGTTCAGCTTTAAGTGGTAAAGACCCAATTAGAATAGATAGAATTGGGGCTTATGCTGCCCGTTATGCAGCTAAAAATGTCGTTGCTGCTAAATTAGCTGATGAATGCGAAGTACAATTAAGTTATTCTATCGGGCTTTCTCGACCTGTTAGTGTGCAGGTGGAAACTTTTGGTACTGGGAAGATTTCTGATGAAGAAATAACAGCGATTTTAGAGAGACATTTTGATTTTCGGTTAGCGGGGATTATCAAGAAATTTAATTTAAGGTTTTTACCTTCATTAACTAAAGGTGGTTTTTATCGCAAGCTTGCGGCTTATGGTCATGTAGGTAGGAGTGATATAGAATTGCCTTGGGAAAAGGTGGATAAGGTCGGTGTGTTTTGAGGAAGGGTTTTCAGATGTAATCTAATATTTTATTGTTTCAATAGCTTCCTGAATTCCTAGTCGGAGGGCATCACGTCAAAATTCTTCAATATCACCTCTATATCTCTCTAAGAATTGGCAGCCACCCTTATTAATTGCGTACCAACAAAATATAAGGGAGTGTACCATTTTTTATTTCTATAGGTTCTCGGAATACTGTATCTTCATCCAGAGCGCGTTTGTACAAACAGGTAGCTGAATGTGTACCCTGAGTGAATTTGGAAAGAATACAATAAGTGGGATATATCTTATATAACTTAAGAGAACTGAGTAAACCACGGAAGTTTAGATATTGTATTTCTTCATAATGAGGTGGAATATTACCCTTGATATTGTTTATATATTCTTGTATGAGGATTGAGTCCTTCCCTGACATTGATATATCTTCTTTGTAGTTATTGGGATTTTTTATATACTCTTTATAACCTTTTATTTCTTCCTTTAGTAAGGCAATTAGATGGATTTCTCTTTCCCAGGGATCTTCTGGATTAAGTAGCCATAGTGTATTAGCGCAAGTTTCAATTACTGTTCTTGCAAGAGATAGTGCTGGTGGTAGCAAAAAAATATCTTTGCTACCAAGATACAGTATTCCTTCTATATGTCTAATTAAGAGTTTCAAGTAGTTGTCAATGGATATATCTGACTGTAATTGTTCCGATCTATAGATTTGAGATTCAGAAACTCTGAATCTATTTAAAATTGCCTGAATAACTTTTACAACTTTCTGAATATCTGGTGAGGTAGAAGACATTAAAATTTGATTTCTTGAAGTGTGTTGAATAAATTTACACCGGAATAATGTTTCTTGTTGGTGTCTTATTAATAACAAGAGTACAGGTGCGATTTATTGTTAGTTGAATCATGGTAATCAGTCCGTACATAAGCTAACCAGCCCAATCTAGCAATAGAAAAGGCTGAACTCTCGGTCTGATATGGGTGAAAGAAAGTCCCATCTACCAGACTCAGGTATGACTCCCTATCTGCCCACACTGACTAGACTCGGTATCTAGAGGGTGAAGCTGGGAACAGGGCATAATCAGGGATCCGTTGTGGGGTGACTCTAGTGCTAACGGGGAATTCCTACGGTGAAACAGAGCCTCAAACAGCAACCAACTTATGAGCAGGATACAGACTTTATTGGAGCTAAATCCCGCTGCATGTCTGTTGGTTGAATTGGCTACACCTAACGGAACAATCTATCTAACCGAGGGAATGAATAAAGACGGGTTGAAGGTCAAAGGGAGGTCGAACCCTATGTAGGCTGGACGAGCAGCGGAACCCCTTCAATTCGGGTAGGACAAACCGTAAATTGGTTTGAGGTGTTGAGAATATACAAATTGGAGCAGAGCATGATTTAGACACAGAGACAACTCTAGTGAATCCTGGAAAAGGTTACCTGGGAAGCAATTCCGCCGGAACCTGTTCCGCCTACAAAGACTCGTATATAAAGCTATTCAAGTTGGCTACAAGCGGAAAGAGCAGTTACTACAAAAGCTGATTCTGAAATCTACCTCTGCAAGATTACTGGCCATCCGTCAAGTAACACAGCTAAATGCTGAGAAAAAGACAGGGGGAATAGAGGGGAAAACCGCACTCTCCTTTGAGCAAAGGTTTGAACTAAGTGAGAAGCTTAGAACCGAAGTTAATATGGGAACATCAGGGATTACGTGAAATACTCATTCCCAAAAAGGATGGTAAAACCCGGATTCTCAAAGTCCCTACTATTGCAATTACTAGACAAAGCATTCCCATCAGTTCCTTACTCCGAAAACAAACACATCAATGTCAAAGGAGAGAAATCACCCTAGGACGGTGATTTAACTTATTGGAGCGAACGCAATAGTAAGTTATAGGATGATAATACCTCTAGAGCAATTAAACGGCAAAACCATAAATATGGACATTGTGGATTAAAAATGCTTAGTGATGAGAAGGTACATCTCCATTATGTTGATGGAAACCATCAAAACTGGAAAACTAAAAACCTTCTAGCAATACATGAAAGGTGCCACGATTATATCCATATCAGCAAGCGCGAAAGCTAAGAAAATCGGAAACTCGGTGCGGTGAAAGTCCCAGTCCCAGATTTAACTGAGAGGGGCGGGGAATAATGTCCCCCTCGACTCAACCATAAATTAATAGACATTTAGCTATTATCTGGAATCCACTGGTCTACAAATCTTCCCAGTGGAGTTGATGTCAATCATGCGATCGCATTTGCTAAAATAAAATAAATATAGCCAAAATATCTAAAATAGTCAGAATTACTATGCAGACCTACACCCTCACAGATGCTCGCAATAAACACGGAGAGGTTTTTGACAAAGCTGCTACTGAGCCAGTGTTACTAACCAAACAATCACGCCCTAGTCATGTGATTATTTCAGCCCAAAGCTACCAACAATTAATTCATAGGCTCAAAGAATTAGAGGATATGGTTTTAGGTCAAGCAGCTGACACTGCTCTGAGTCAATCGAAAATAGTTGGTACAGAGGCTTTTACATCTGCACTGGAGCATTTAGCTAATGGCGAGGCTTGATGCTTTAGCCACGGTTCTCAATTTCTTGAACAGTTTGTAGCCTAAGATAGCACCGCAGATTGCAAAACAAGTCTTGGCTTTGAATGTTGATCCTTTACCAGCAGATAGTGAGCAGCTATCTGGTTATCAGGGTTTCTATGGACTTGATACTGGTGAATATCGAATTGTTTATAGGTTCTTCTCTGCACAAGATTTAGTGGAAGTGATTTTAGTTGGGAGGCGCAATGATGATCATGTCTACAAAAGATTAAAGCTTTTATTGGGATAAACTTTTGTTTTTATTAAAAATGCTAGAATCACTGCATCTCATTTGTTCAAAATTACTACCAGGGTAGGATATATAATCTTGTATAAATCTTGCCCTAATGAAATATGTAAATTAGCCAAGTTTCACTTGAGTGTCATAAAGTTTCAACCAAGGTATACCTCGTTTGGAAACGCTGCTTAAAAAGCGATGTCTCAAATCATCTAATAAATAAAATGCCAAGGAACTAACAACAGCAATAATTGTCGATCAATATTAATGCTAATTGTACAGGCACATTTATTAAAATTAACAGCAATACCAAAACTGCAAATACTACGATGCTGATGTTAAAGACTTTTTGTGCTTTCTCTATAAATGGCAAATATAAATAGCAAAGAATTTCGACACCTAGGACAATGATTTGTATGTCTGTGCTATCTATCGAATAATTGCTGATCATCTAATTCTTGATAAATAGCTTTTATCTCTCCGTCCCAAGCCGGACTACCTCCAGCAAACTCATCTAACCATTTCCTAAGAGTGATGATACCTATATCTGATTTAGCTGGCATAAAATAAGCTTTCTGCCAAGGTTTTTGTAATGATGATTCAATGGTTTCTTGAGAGTGCATCATCGCTAAATCTTGATCACCAAGCTTGTAACCAGATATATGCTGTAATCTCGTTTGTAAATATTGGGGAAGCAGATTAAAAAACAAATTTTTCGAACTATAATTACCACGGACTAAAAATTTGACAACATACCGATAATAACTTGGTTTTATAGGGACAAGGTCTAATTGAAATAAGTTACTTCTGCCATTAGTCTATTTACATAGAGTCTTATTTGTAGAAGGTGGAGTAAACTTCCGCTTAGCTTCCATATCTTTATTTAAGAGGCTATTGATAAAGTAAATGTAAAGGGGAGTAGAAAAGGAATGTTGGAAGGCTAGGATACATAAAATCTAGTGTATTTACATGGCTACTGATGGAAGGAAAGTCTTACCCCACAGACTTAACTGATATGGAGTGGGAAATCCTGCCCCCATTGATTCCACCAGCCAAAGAAGGAGGGCATCCACCCACAACAGATATGGGTGAAATATGTAATTCCATCTATTATCATTTGAGAACTGGATGTCAATGGAATATGCTTCCAGGTGACTTCCCGCCAAGGTCAACGGTATATAGCTATTACAGGAAATGGCAAGGCCAGGGGGTTTGGGAAAAATTCAACCATACATTGGGTGGTCAAGTTCGCTCGAAATTAGGTAAATGAACACAACCTACCGCGCTCGCTGCAGACAGTCAGTCGGTCAACACTGACCAAAAAAAGGGGATGTGTATGGTTTTGACGGATGTAAAAAGGTAAAAGGAAGAAAGGGGCAGACTTTAGTTGATAGCCTGGGACTTGTGTTTAAAGTTGTTGTTAGTGAAGCGAATGCCCCAGAACGAATACTTGCTGCCTATGCACTAATGGAACTGCTAGAGGAACCCACAGAATTATTGGAAAAAGTCCAAGTTTTATGGGTTGATTCCGGTTATGACGGTGATAAATTTGCACTTGCAGTTTGGTTCCTGATTCAAGCTCATGTTGAAGTCATAGGACCTACTGAGCAAGAATTTAAAGTTTTACCACAACCCTGGGTAGTAGAAAGAACATTTGGGTGGTTTAACTAATATCCTCGTCTAAGCAAGGATTATGAGCGTTTAACACAAATGAGGGAAGGGGCTATATATGCTCTTATGACTAGAATTATGCTACTTCCTCTTGTCTCCTCAACATTTACTTTATAAATCATCTCTAAAAGATTATAGGTAAGGATTGAGGTGGTGGGGTATTGATAAGTGTGATAGGTGAGGCAGAATATAGCAAGCACTTATGGAAAAGAAGCTGCCACCAAAACTAGACAGAGAGATATTGAAGCAGTTGGGAACAGAGCAACTGGTAGAAATCATTATTGACCAGGGGGAAAGTATAGAGAAGCTAACAAATAGAGTAGTAGAACTGGAAAAAGAAATAGATAAACTCAAAGTCAGTAGAGATTTAGAGAACATAACATTATCCAAACCACCGTCGGGAGACATCCTCAAAAAAGCCGAGAACAAACAAGAAGAGAAACCAGAAGAAAACCAGATACGAAAACGGAAACCAGGAGGACAACCAGGGCATGGGGGAAAAAGGAGAACGGTGTTTGGTGGAGTAGATAGAATAGATTTGAGATACTGGGACGGCAAGTGTGTGGATGGTGAGGTCAGGGGCAATTGTTTGGCGAACCAATAAAAGTGGAAACACAACAAGTAGGGGAGTTGGTGGACAGGCCAATCCAAATAGTAGAATATGAAAGATATACGTAGACTTACAGTGTGTGTGGGGAAACAGAAAGGGCACACTGGTCACCAGAGATAGTACCGGGACAAGATATAGGAATCACACTACAAGCTTTTTTGGGATGGATCAATAACTAGGGTCATTGACCCTATGAAAAACAACACTTGTTGTTGTGGGAACTGGGTCAAATAGAAATTGGAGTGGGAACATTAGCAGGTACCAATGAAGGAATAGACAGTACAGTGGCTCAAAGTATTCATAGCCTCAAACAGTGGATAAAACAAACCCAGCCTCATATCCTTGGGGATGAAACACCCTGGGTACTCAAAGGGCTGAAACAATGGTTATGGATTTTTGCCAATAGTGACTTCCCTTGATTTCATGGGTCTGATACTCCTTGTCCTGGCGAATTAGAATCCATTGTGGGTTTAAGTTACTCTGGTGTACTCAGTTTTAATGACTTTACTGCCTATAAGGGTTATCCGGTCACAGCTCAACAGAAATGTCAGGCACATCTACCCTACCCCGTCACTTCAAGACACTAATCAAGATTCCTGGCTTCAATCACCAAGAAATTGGCACAAAATTCATGGACCTCATAGATGAAGGTTTTAAAAACTACCCTTTATTCCAACAAACCTAAAACCTTCATGAATTCTTGACTTGCCCATCCTAGTAGGTAGTCTGCCAAGGCAATTTTGCTGGGTTAAATGCTCGGATATAAACGCTGCATTTTCTTACGTGCATACTTGGTTTTAAAACCCCAATAAACACTGGGTTCTTGTTGATTACGCTGTGACTCCCAAGTAGCAATTTCAGAAGATAATATTTCTACATTAGGAATACCTCGTTCTAAGCATTAGTGAGATAAAACTGATAATTCAATTTCTACTTGATTCAACCAAGAAGCGTGTTTAGGAGTATAGTGAAAATCTAATTTCCGAATAATGCGGCGTGCTTCTTGTGGAGAGAAAACTTCATATAAAACACTTGGAGTATGAATGTTTAGGTTATCAATAAGTAAAGGTATCACATCAGCTTGGGGGTAATAAACATCTACTAAATCTTTTAATTGTTTAGCAAAACCAGCTTTTGTCCGACTTTGTGTAACTTCAATATGCCTCCACCCGGCTATTGGTTTAAAAAAGCCAAATAAATTTACAACACCATTGGGTTTATACTCACAATCATAACCTTCAGGCTGATGTGGTTCTGGTGGCAAAGGAAGTCTTACTTCTTCTAATAATTGATATGGGCGTTCATCTAGGCAGAGTGTAGGTTTTTTTGGATCATATGGCTCATTGTACAAATCCAAAACATCTTCTATTCTAAACACATACTCTGGGTTAACTTCGGGAATACACCACTTTTCTTTTAACCACGGTTTAATTTCATTTTTTTTAGAGTTTGGCGTATTGTTTCGTCTGAGATTCAATCTATGATACCAACCTTCACTAAATGCTCCGCTAATAATTGCATTGTCCAACGCACTCTTCCTTCTGGCGGATTAGAACAAGCAGTCGCAATCAAAAATGCTTTGTGAAGAAACACTTTGGTGTATTACTCAATTCATTACGGGAGCGCCAGAGTTTTTTAGGACAATTTAGCCAAGAAGTAAGATTACAAATTAAAATCAGTTCTCTCTGTGTGACTAGTTCTCTCTTTTGCAATTTATGCTTTATAAACTTGAGTCATTTCGGGCAGTGAAGGGTAATTGCTCTCTGGATATTGTTCACGCTATCTCAGAAATATTGGGTATGAGATAATTTAGTAATTCGTAATTTTTAGTATTTTATTCGGAAACGCTTCGCGAAGGTAATTATTAATTGTCTCCCCTGCTTTATCTCTCTGTCACTTGTCACCTGTCACCTCTTCCCTTTCCGATCCAAAAACTTCAACTGTTGATATAAACAACGAGTTTGTGGTAAATTTACACCTCCTGCTTCTGCTTTCTTTAAGGAGTTACCAAAAATTGCTTCTACTTCTAAAGGACGACATTCATCAAAATCAATTTTCATGCTAGTCCGATACGGTTTCATTTTTACTGTATAGTCAAGCATGGTTTGAATGAAGCTTTCAGGAATTAACCTCTCCGTACTTTTTGCCCCCAATATTACTTCAAACATCAATTGTTCAACCAACTGACGGGTGTGCATATTTGCCATTAATTCGTCAGTTGTGGCATTGAGAATTACAGACAGTCCATTATAAGGAATATTCCACACCAATTTTTTCCAACGTCCTAATAATAAATCTTCTACTAGTTCTATGGAAATACCAGCATTTTCAAAATCTGTGGCTATTTCCTGCATTTTATCTGTAAATCCACTGGGATAATAGTTAGAGGTATATTCACCCAAGGTAATTTGTCCATAGTCTAAATGACGGATATGTCCTGGTCCCACTTTGTTGGAACAGAGAAAACATAACCCCCCTAGCACTCTTATATTACCCACAATTTCGGCTACTTGTGCTTCTATACCTAGCCCATTTTGCAATACCAACACTACCCCATCATCCTTGATGACTGCTGGTAACATCTGCTGTAGCAAGTGGTTTTGAGTTGTTTTGAGTGCTACTACCACTACATCACAGCTAGGCATTTTTCCTACATCGTTGTATGCCTGGACTTGGGGGAGGAGAAAATCACCATCTTTAGATTCAACGATTAAACCATTTTGTTTTACATCTGGGTAATCACTTTTGAGTAAAAAGTGGACGTTATGACCAGCTTTTTGCAGTTTTGCCCCATAAAAACCGCCTAATGCACCAGTTCCCAGAATTCCATAAGTGTGCTCGCCCATTTAAGCTATAAATAAATCTTAGGAAAATCATAAAGGGATATTGTACCAACATTTTCAGGTTATCGGCAGAATAAGTAGGGGTAAGAGAAAAAAAGAAAAAGTTGAGGGTGGGACACAGGGCGTTATAAAACATGAGACATGAGGCAGAAAATTTTAGCAAAAGACTTATCACAAACAGAGTTATTCCAAAGCATTGAGGGAAAAGGAATTGCAGGAGAATTCATGGGTCAGAAAGTAGAGATATGACTGAATCTAATAGAGCATTTACAATTAGAAGTTAAAGAATTACGGGCAGAAAATCAAGGGTTAAGAGATGAAAACAACCGATTGAAGGGAGAAAAGAGTCAGGCAAAGATAAAAGCCAAGAATCAAAAAGGGTTCACAAGTAATCACTCATCGGAGAAAGAGCGACAAACGCTAAAAAAGGACAACAAAGGCAGTAAGAAGGCTGGGATTAAAATAGACAGAGAAGAAATACTAGAATATCCCCAAGAATTACTGCCAGCAGAGGCGCAGTTCAAAGGGTATGAAGAAGTAATCATCCAAGACATCATCCTGGCAACCGATAACGTACTATTCCGGAAAGAGAAATACTACTCACCATGAGAAGGAAAAACCTATTTGGCAGAACCTCCTTGGGGTTATGAGGAAGAATTCGGTTTAGGAATAAAAACCCTGATTATCAGCTTGTACTATGGGAGTAACATGACCCAAGGCAAGTCGTTAGAGTTCCTAGGGAATTTTGACTTGCTGGAGCATTTTCAACTACCAACTAAATGGAGAAATGCTCTCCAAGTATTACCCCAAGAAACTGTGTTGAGTGAGGCAGAGTTTCATACCCTACTGGATATACATCTGCCTAAACTGGGTTCACAACAACGGACTCGGATTATGGAAGCAGCAGCTATTGCTTTCTATCATCAAGAAACTGATTGGCCAGTGGTGTAAACTCTGGTCTGTGATGATGCTCCTCAATTGAAGTTACTGACTGATAATATCGTTTTCTCTTGGGTACATGAAGGAAGAAATTATAAGAAGTTAAGTGCGTTTATTGCTTATCACCAAAAGATTTTAGATAAATTCCTGGATGATTTCTAGAATTACTACCGAGACTTACTCCCTGATCAAGATTCTCCCAGTCAGCAAACGGCAGATAAACTCCGGTATAAGTTTTGGAAGTTGTTCCACACTGGCAGTGGTGGTTATCAACAATTGGATGAGCGAAAACCATTAACTCTGGTCAAAATTTCTGAGTTGCTTTATGTTTTAGAGCATCCTGAATTACCTTTGCACAATAACCCGGCTGAGTTAGGTGCTAGAACTATGGTGCAGCGAGGTAATATTAGTGATGCCACTCAGACTCTCGAAGGGACTCAGGGTTGGGATACTTTTATCTCTCTTGTTCCTACTACTCGTAAGTTGGGAATTAGCTTTTTTGAATATATTCGTGACCGCATTTCTAAGGTTGGTAATATTCCCTATTTGGCGACTACTTTTGACGAAAAATATGCTCTCAATCCTTTTGGTTGCTCATGGATGCCTGAATAACTTCTTCCCCCGAAGTATTTAGGGAATACGATAAAAGTGTGATCTCTCCTCTTACCAGACTACGATAAACTAAGTTGTAAAAGTGCCTTTGAAAGTAGCGCTCTTTAAAATCCCTGAGTTTTTTAAATGGTTTCAGCAGAACTGCTCAACAGCTCATACACTCTCAATCGTGCAGATAAACTTTACATGATGCAGGTTTTGATATCTGAACTAGCACAGGAAGAAACTAGCTTAATTAAACCTGATCAATCTTATCCAGTTTGGTCGCCTTATAATGCTTTTGATGCTGCAAATTCTATCTTAGAAGTCTTACGAGCAGCTCAATATCAAAACAGTGACTAATCCTGAAAGATATCCTCTTATTACCATTGATCCAGAGTTAGGGCAAGCTGGGTTTCTTCCACATCTTCCCCTAATACTAACTTATCAAAAACGCTTACTACAAATTTCTTGACTCATGGATACAGGTGCGATGGTGAATCTATTACCTTATCTAGTAGCTGTTCAATAATTGGCTCGATATCTTTGCGAATACTATGGTATTTCTTTGCCAAAACTCGCATATTTCGTTTAAATTTATTTCTTACCTAAATCTGAATTAAAAGTGAATCATTCTGCATCTATTCCTTCGCAAATTTCAGAAACAGGTAGAGTATTATCATTCACCACATCATACCAAGCTTGACTAAAACTCTCAGCAGCCGATTCAGATATTACATCATCCTCAACTTGAGTTCTACGAGATCTGATAAATAGCAAAAAGTCTAATAGTTCCTCGACTACAAAATCTGGAGATTGATTAATTTATTGCATTACTTTTTCTCTGGCTGTCATTCTTTTATATGTCCGAATTTCTCTCAGATTTCCCTATTTCCCTCAACTAACTGATGATGTAGATGTAAAGATTGTTAACAAAACGCCAGGAGAGCGATCACTCCCACTAAACCACTAGGATAGACTCAGCTTACTGAAGATATTGCTCTTTGTTAGAAATATTATAAGTAGCTAAATCTGAAAATTAGGATAAACTCAGATATGGAAATGCGATCACATCTAAATAATTCAGAACATTACAACCAATTACTCTCACAATATCAAATGCTAGTCATATTAGCACATAATGTTTAAGCGGTTATATTCTGCATAGCTTCTAAGCTTGAGATTCTAGAGAGTCAGGTTGAGTCAATGATTAATATTTCCTAACTTAAATCTCTTGACTTAATTGCCGTAAACTTGGATAATAGTAAAGGGAAAAAAATTTTCTAGGAATGAATAAAAAACCGATTCTATAAAAGTTCCAGGGGTTATAGCTCAGTTGGTAGAGCGCTTGAATGGCATTCAAGAGGTCAGGGGTTCAATTCCCCTTAACTCCACTTGTACATTCAAGAATTATTGTCCAAATTTACAAATTTAAGGGACATAAGTTACTGGTTTTCAAGGCTTTCAAACATTAATCTAGTTTTAAAGAATTATTGTCCAAAACAAAGTACACTTATAGCCAGATACATTAACTCTAATGTATTGTAAGACCTGAGTATAAACACCATAAATTCTGGCAATATGCCATTTAAACGCTCCTTTCAAACCAACTGAGTATATTATTTTAATATAACAGGACACAAGAGTGAAATTCCAGAAAATGGGAAATTAGTTATGCTTCAACCCACCACCTATGGAGAAGGCTATTGAAACTAAGCCACTCAAAATGCTTATCTTGACTCGTTTCTACAGGCAATTTTGGCAGATGTACTTAAATTCTTATTTTCCACTGCCAATAAGTCGCTTTGAATTCACCTTCAAAATCGCGAAAGTCACTCAAGACAAGCTTTTTAAAGATTTGGCAGATCCCCAGGGATTTTGACCCTGCTTTGACTTGCCAAAAATGAAAATTAGGGGGTGGTAGTTCAGTAGCCACCGTGACGGTATAGCCGTACCGTTACTTTATTGTAAAGTAAGAGATATTGATAGTCTTCGTACAACCAAAATCAAGGATTTCAGATGTACAAGCCGCTCTGGCATCCAATACCAAGCTAAACCAGTTTGATGTCAAGAGCTAAGGTCCTGGGCTGTTTGAAACCCTAACACCTTATATTTCCCATGGGTCTCAGTGCGAGTTCTTTCTCATCTAACAACAGCATTAGCTTACCCAAGCAATTGCCGCTAACAAATAATTAGATGACCCTATAGGTAGAGTTAGCAGCTACTAGGAACAGAAAGAATACGCTTATCTAAGCGTTAAACTAACCCATTCCACAATACCTACACAAAAGGGTCAATACTGTAGCATCATACAGAGACTCAAAAGAGTATGTATAATGACACCGATTTATAATATTAGAAATTACACTGTCTTAGTGGAAATTTTCATCTGCTAAAGTAAAGATCTTAATTCATAAGAGTTAGGAGTTACCCATTGACGAAAAACTCATTTATGGGTACTAAACAGCACCAGTATTGCTAAGGTTTTCCACAATGTAATCGCGCACAACTAAAGTGAATAAGTTCCTTTGCAATTCATACCAATTACAAATTATCTTTTCAGAGCGCATTTTTCCTAAACAAACAAATCCTTGAAGTGAATAAAATATCTGTTTTTTAACTCCTTGGCTATCTCTAACCATAAATCGACAAATTCCACATACTTGTTTGATGGCTCTATGAAAACTTTCAATCCCCCAATGAGTATCATGAATTTTCACAAATTCACTTTTGGTGATTTGACTGAGAGCTTGTTCATCTGGTAGATAGACTATATAGTCTCTAGAGTCTTCTTTTCTGAACTCTTGCCTAAACAATTTGATGAATCCAAATACTCTCAAATGAGTTATCAAACCTTTATCGGGAATTCCTACACTCCTTAATAGACAATAATTTTCCAGTTTATTTGATACGGTTCTATTTTTCTCAATCCCAAATAGAAAACCCAATTTCTGGTTTTTAAAAAATTTTAAGCTTTCTACCCCTGAATACCAACTGTCTCCTGTAACTATTCTTGGTTTTACACCCCAATCAATCACTTCCTTGAGCATTTCCTGAAAATAATCGTTCTTCGTCTTTCCCTCCTTCTTCTCGTATATTCTATAATTTATTGGTACTGAATTTCCACACACATCACTGTAGTACAGTGTGATTAAATTTATTCTTTTGATGCTCTTATGATATTTCCTAGACCAAAAATAACTGATTAATTCTGCATGTTTTGGGTCACTCTACAATTTTTATACTACTGTGTTATCTACACTTAAAATCCCTCCTACTATATTTATGATTTTCTTTACTGTATAGAATAAATCTTTCGATTCCTATCTCTCTCTGAGCAATAATCTATTTACACTCTCATGTGAAACGTTTTCCAATATCTCTGCCAATCTACAACATCCCCCATGCTTTGCTTCTGATAGGAACAACAGAGTGTAAAGAGTGTAATGTTCCAGATTGCATTCTGTTGTAGAAGTTTTGGTTATTTCTCTAATTCTCCCATACCTCCTAAGTAGATGACATTTTTTACTACTACAGTATTTTGCTACTGTGTCAATGCGTAAGTCCTAAGAGTATTAATGTGGGATTTGTAAGCAAAGAATATTAAGTCTCTTGCTTTTTCTTGTAAATAACCGTGATTAGGCAGTATCTCAAATTCAATACTAATTCTTAACTCAGCAGGTTTATATATAATACTATCTCGAGGTCTTTTGTAACTCCAATTGTGTATCTGGCGATTATACTCTTTTACTTATAATTGTTGAGCATTTTTATTGCCAGGGTATTTCTCCTCAGCTTTCTCACTTTCTTTAAATATTTTGCGGCCTTCTAAGAAGCCTTCAAAAAGATGGAGATGGCATTTATTACAACAAATTTGGAATTGATAATTATACCAACAGTTAAAGTCAACAAAAATATTGCTATTGTCGTTTTTATTTATACGAACTTAAATCACCATACAAATAATCTATTGGATATGGCAAATGTGATACTTTTCCAGATAGTTCAGCTGACCAATGTTCATATTCTTCATTGTCTTGAGGTACTTGATTGATCAGATTATCAAATGGATCAAGAGATGTTATGTTGTTCCTGTAATATCTCTACCATGAGGTAAGCAATTATCTTGAAGTTGCTTCTCCAATAGTCTAATCTCGAGTTCTGTTTGATTACGACGCTCTTTTAGTTTTTTGATGTCTTCCTGGATATTATCACTGACTTTATTATGATTATTTATCAGTTAATAAATAGCAGAGCAGGTTAAAATATCTTGTGTTATTTTGTGAGTCTTATAGAAAATTTAAGTCAACTTGAACGATGATTTCTTGAGCTTTATCACAGATTACTTGTCAATCATAATTGCTTTCTGCGACAAGTTTAACATCACTTTTAAGTATTGTATTAAGAAAGTATTCCTTACCATCTTTCTTTCTGCCTTTTTCGCTTTTGGTATAAAGTCAGCCTTGAAGAATAAACTTCTTTTACAAAGGAGTCTACTGAGGAGTAAGGCAGCTTATACCCTTCAATAATTCCACAATCAGAGGAGTGTTTTTTGAGTCATTTATTCCCATACTTTACGCAGTACACCTTCACTACTATACAAATGGTATTTTATGGTTGTGAGGATGGGAGTTGTGCAATTCTTATTATTATTGCGGGTCATAGTAACAAAGTTTTTTAGAAAAATGATTTTTTATTTGTGTAATTATTTATTTGCATTGGTCAGATAACCGTTGCCACTATCATACTTAAGGGAAAGTTTGTTGACAACTCTGTGAAGATGGTAACTTGTCAAAATCAAGACAAACTCAGGCGTTCATATTACTCAATTAGTGCATAGTGTGGGGTTCTCAGATCCTGATTTCAATGTGTAGTGACGTTTAAAGTTTTATTTAGCGCGAAAACATTGCTACACACTGTTAAACATTATTTCAATTTTGAACAAGATACAGGTTATGATGATCAGGCGATAAATTCTTGTAGATTTGATGAACCAGAGCGCTCGCAGCAGAATCCACCTCAATAATGTATGACTGCTACAAAAACTACTTGAGCTATGTGATCGCGCTGCCTATGGACAAAGGCAAAGAGTTAGTGAACTTTATCAACTACCTATTCTTTGCGTCAAGAGACGAAAGGCTATTGATATATCCATTTCATGCGTTTAATAACCAGTCAAGGAACAACTTTAAATCAATCTCATCTGCCTTCTATTGAACCAGATAATATTGCGATTATTTCAAAATAAGTGTGCCAAAATGAATTGGTGAAGCAATTAAAGCCGAGTTAGAGTCTTTAGGAATTAAACTTACTAGCACTCTTGCCTCCAAGATACCCAATTCTACAGAAGAGATTGTGCTAACTGCGATTGAAGCACTAAAAGAACAACTACAACATCAAGTAGTTAAAAGCCCTGGTGGATGGATGGCTCAGCTTATAACCAACAAATGGCAACCAAATCAAGCCCTTAGAGAGAAGCATCCGGTAGACGTCTTTGGATTTTTTTATAAATGTAAGTATTGGCAGACTCTTCGCTTGAGATGTAAATAAAGTAAGAAAACCATGAAAACTGATCTGTAAGCTGCATTTGCTGGTGTCTTATGGAAGGTGAATGGTATGCGCTCAATAATTCGGGGCGGACTACCAGATCACAAAGGGTTTTGCGCCATTTGAGGCTTGTTTGTGAACGGTTTACCCCTAATTATTGAGCGGTTACGGTGAATGTAATCCGTAGTTTATGACTTTCTTGAGGCGGATGCGTTGTAAGCCGCACGTCAGGTTCTGAGGGGCGGGATTAGAGCGATATAGTCCTGCTACCCGACCACGATGACCCCAAATATTTCTTAATGGTGGAAACCTGAAAGCTATTGTGGAAATCCTCCAACGAAAGTTTCCAAAAACCACCCTTTTGATGAATTCGCCAACGGTATTCATTCCAGAAAGTTTTATTACACTTTATTAAACGTGCTAAAAGAATTCTAGGAAAATTCAAACTGACTACCATTGTCTTCTATGACAAACGCTAGTTCTTGCGCTGTGTTCTGAAAAACTTCCTGGATGATGGCATCAACCCGATACCATTCTTCTGCATTTTTCTTATCAGTAGGAATCGTGTCATCAGAGAAATCCGCTCCCGCACGTGCAGCAGACTGCACGAAGGCAAACCCATCATCAAACGTGAATTTAAAACCTGATCTATGAGCCAAACGGTTTCGAGTCGAATTCATCTCCGAGAGAAAATTGGCCATGTCTTCTTTAATTCAATCCATCCCTTTGCACAAATCAACTTTAGCGGGGAAACTTAACTGAAACGCATCAAAGTAGTCGGGTTTTGCCAGTTTAAAGTCAATTAACTGAACCAATAGTGATCCGATTATCAAATGTTCTGTGATAAAAGTCACAAAGGCTTACTGTTTTATTTTAGCATATAGTTAGAAGCATATTTACACCATTGAACCACTACATTTTTCTTAGCAACCACTTGAGTACTATCTATCTCATCTCAATTTTCAGGTTCAAGCATATAGACAATTTCTTCTGTTTCTGCTACCAAATCGGGTTGATATTCTAAATAATCTTCTTCCCATTTCTAATAAATCTGAAATTTTCCCCTTGCTGGTTTAAACCATTTTACTGCATCTCGTTCCAAAATTATAGATAATACCCTCTCCGCTTCTGATTGAAATTTTTATTCTGTATATAGGCATTGAGAAAAACCCGTAAATAGATATTTGGACATGTTGCTTTTATCTGGAGGCGAGATTCTATAATCTAAAGAATTATTCGCATTTGTAGTATAAGCAATCTCTTTTAGGGTTGTAAAACCTTTGCTGATTTTATGTGTATACTCAACTTGATCATCTTTCCAGGAATGTTGTTTGATCTGTTTATGGACGAAATTAGCAATTTTACCTTGTATATTTTCTCGATACTCATGTGATAAAATGACCAATAACTTGACCAGGTAAGTTATATATTAAACCTGCCTTACCATCATGTTGAATATCATCACATCCGGTTATCTTAATGAAGATATAAGCTTGTAAGTGAGATTATTAGAATTAGCTATTCTCACTTCTCAAGATGTTAAATTAGCGTTTAATAGAGATTTAATATGTAATCCTTTCTTGAGTTGAACATTATTATTTAAACCTATTAAATCTAGGGAAAAAGACCTAACAGGTGATCTTACTTCTCCTTTAGGAATAACCAGAATTTTGGGAACATCAACAGTTTGCTGAATGACTAAATTAGTAGTTTTAGCCACAATATCTGCAATATCTGGTGGTGTAGTTACACCTGCAATTTTTAATTGTCCTGGTTAATATTCTCTAGCTACAACTTCCCGCACCATTGCTTGAACTTTTGGTGTTGAGAGATAGGATGTAGTTGGCACTTTTCCAGCCTGATTTTCTAACTTCTGAATCTCTTGGTAAATTAGATTTGTAATTTCTTATTCTATGGGAGATTCAAATATAGATATTTCAAAATCTTTAGTTTATATCTCTGGTAAATTTATATTTACTTCACTGTTTATATCAATAGTTTGTTCCGTCGTAATTCCTAAATATTGAGCAAGCTTTAACTCTGAAATAACTGTGTCGGTTTTTTGTTATAACTCTTCAGGTGTGAGGATAATTTGTTGCGATCTAATTTCTGATTCTGGACGTTTTGCTTCTTCGACAATTTCTTGAAATTTGTCGTGGGCAACAATATTTAGACGAGGTACAATAGTTATACCTGTGCACTCTCCATAGGGTAAACTTAATCCTCAATTGATTGTTTAATCAAGATTTCACAATTTGTAGCTCTTAATAGTAAGATTATATAAAGGTTATTAACATCCCAGCCTTATTTTAAGATATTTACATGAATAAGGATTTACGTTGGTTCATCTAGATGTTCTACTTTCAGCAGTCTTTCTACCATTTCATCTTCTTGTGCACCTGTTTTACTAGAATCAACTTGAATGACTTTATCTTTGTAATACCCTTCGGCAAATTCATGAGATTTAATCAAATCTAAAAGTTGTGAAGCACGGTTAGTATCATGAGCAATCACAAGCATAAAAGATTTAACAATTGGCTTTCCTGTTTGGAGAGCATAAATTTTTAATTCAGCTTTAATATTCTCGTGTAAATAAATTCCATCTTCCAACTCGATTTGTTCAATTGCTAGTGAAAATTAAAATCTTTACGAGTCCCCACAGCAGGCTCTTTAACACAACCATCTGTAATTGCTTTTCCTAGAGAGTATTTATAGATTACATATTTAAGATATATTGGTTCTTTACTAGTTTCTACAGAAGGTGTATCTGTAAGTTCTAAACCCATTAATGGTTTTAATTTATTAATTTCTAGAATACCTGGTAAAGCTCAATATCCGTGCGATTCATCCATTATAATTACTAGGTCTTTTCACTGGAAAAGATAATCACAATATCTTTCTCCAATATATTCAGGTAGTCGTTTGATTTTTGAACTTTTGCCACCGCAGACTTCTGAGTTAACAAACATTGGAAATGTTGAAAAGATTCATCTTGCAGAGAATTTGTGGATATAAAATTATTGTAGCATTAGACCTATCAGGAAAATTAAATTGGTGTGAAAAAAAATGGTAGACGGGAATTTTGAGGGTGTAGCAAAAGGGAAAATCTACTAAATTAACTATATTCAAGAATATCCACATCCTACAAAACAAATACAGGGAATAACTAACCATCAGTTTCAAGACTTGTTAGCCCAAGGTTAAATGCAGCATAAAAAACTTCAAGGTGACATAGAAAGTAAAAAGATAGGTATAAATCAGAAAGGAGGAGGGGGGAAAGGGAAACTAGAGATAAAAGAACAGGTATGTCTATCCTTGTTCTATTTGAGGAAAATGCCAACATTTGAGGTTTTAGGTTTGCATTTCGGTATATGGAAAACGGAAGTAAAGGATACATTTCATTACTGACTAGAGATATTATCAAATGTTTTCCCTGTTAGTATCCTTGAACAGGTAAAAAAAGATTATAGCGATTATGCCATGGCGACTCAGAACAAAAGGCAGGAAACAAAGAGTTTTCCACCAAGGGTATTTTTGTTGAACAGGTCATTAGACTTGTAAAAACATTCCGGGTACCTCAACAAAGATTTCCCCTGGATTCCCCAATTTACTCACAAGTAATTCTTAGGATTTGTGGTTTAGTCACATTAGGAATTGGTTCATTACTTTTGCCCATTTTATAAATGTTATGGATATGAGGTCAGTTATGAATTTGTCATTAACATCTTCATGGATAGGAACTATCCGTACCTATTCCTAACCCTGATTCTTTCCTTGGCTCTTTCCTCATCTTAACACTATGGAAAGCCACACACATACGCCTTTCTGAATTTTCGGACCTCTCTATTGGTTTCATAGTTGTCACCTGTGATAATCATTGGTGACTTAATCACAAATTTAGAAATACCTGTAAATACATATTTTGGTTTATTTGGTGAAAGATCATTAATCAGTTTGTGATAAATGGTAAGGTTGGGTGCTAAAACAAAGAAATTATTGATATCGATATCATACGCTAAATTTAATCAGCTGATAAAAGTCCCCAGGAGTCGCGTTTTACCAACACCTGTTGCTAGTGCAAAATAGAGTGAAGGAAATTCACGCTCAAAATTAGTCACTGTAGGCAATTCTTGGTTAATTTCCGCTCAGCTTATTTCTATATCACATTGTCTATGGATGGTCAATAGTTCACAAATCCGAGAAATTATTTCTAAGAATTGTCGTTGCGGAGGACGCACATTGAGAGGATTAGCAATATTATTCACAAGTTAATTCATTGTATATTATCCATATCAAATAGTGATTCTTGTATAGGTTGTTCTAGTAATCTTTGTAGTGATGGTTGTTAAATTTTCGGTGTTACTTTAGGCAGATTTAAAATTTTCAAGCTGTAATCATCGTGTCCCCATTCACAACGTGAAAGTATTTGTTTAGGATTTTTTTTGATTTTCAGACAATATATCACCTTGCCACGAAAGGCACTACATAATACAAGTAGGGTGGGTCCTTGTCCTACTTCATCATACAGTTGACATATTAGTTAATAACTAAGATTTTCGGTGGTGACATAAATAAGATATCATTTGCTATAACAACTATGTTGCCGATAAAATGTATCTGATGGTGCATAAGTGAAACCTTCAATTTTGCAAAGTGCTTCGGCTAATATTTCAGAGTTATATTCTTTATTAAGAATCCAATTACCCCATTTGTCTTTTTCTAACGATGATGGTGCAAGGCGATAGTAACGAAACCCACCACCGCCTTTCCAGTTAACAGTTTGTGTGATACCACCTTTGTCTTCACCATCAATCACTTTTTTGAGTTGGGGAATAATATGTGTATGACAATGTTCTCCTAGTTCAATCATGATCCAGCGTCTTCCCATTTTGTGCGCGACTGCACCTGTGATTCCTAAACCAGCGAAGGAATCTAATACTAAATCACCTGGATTTGTGGCTATATGAATAATTCGATGCAGTAGTCTTTCTAGCTTAGGCGTCTTGAATACCTCTTCTCTAGTAAAAAGTATGTATATATCCTTTTAAGCTTCATCTCTATGACCAGTTTCCTCATTATTCGACCAAGTATTTGGAACAATATTAGAGGCTTCTTTTAAGTATTGTTTAAAAGATGGTACGCCATCTCGTAATTTTCCAAAATAGGCTAATCTAGATTTTACTATTTCAAGCCATTAGTCTTCAGTTCGAGACCAACATTTTCCTGGAGAGGGTAAGCGAATTTTCCCTGTCGGTGTTGTAATGGGATAAGAGAGATTAGGACGGATATTAGGAGCATCCCAAGGAATAGCTCGCCAAGGTCTATTGGAATCATTATCAGGATTTTTATATTGCCAAGATTGTTCTTCTTTTCTAGGTAATGTATTGCGTATATTTTCCCATCTTTTAGGATTTTCTGACTAAACTAATATGGAATCATGTGATAGGGAGAGACAAGCATCATTAGACCGAGAATATCTATTTTAGCAAACTACATTTGATATAAAATTCCTTCTTCCAACAATCTCATTACACATTACATTTAAATAATGTGCTTAAATAATGTACTTCATTATCATCAACCGTAGTCCACAAAGTTCTATCTTATGATAACAAATTACGAATAATCTCTAAACGATATCTCATGAAAGAAAGCCAGATAGAATGTTCAACCCCATAATCATAATGTTCAGAAGCAGAGTATTATAGGGAGTATCAATAAAAATACATTTAAATCTTCCTGGAAATTCTTACTCTAAAGCCTTGAGAGCTAACGAGTTATCGCCAAAAATCAAGGAATTATCAAAAATATCATTTCCACTGACTCGATGTGCGGCATGATAGGATTCCTCAGCATCTGCTAACAAAATTCGCGGCTCTAATTTGGGGCGAATTCCTTTACCAGTCCATGTAAGTTCAAGTCTTTACTTTTTAGTTATAATTAGTTGAGTTTCTCTCGCAGAAATTAAATTATAAAATTTAACCTTTAGGTAAATTAGTATTTTTAGCCTGATTTTCTTTTCTAGCCAATTCTTGCATTACTACACTCGTTATCGTTAAGCCTTTAAAATCTGTCAAACTCCTAAAAATAGCAAGATATCCTTTTTCATCACTAACTAGCAAACTGAGATTCAGCGAGAATATAAATTACCTCGGCAAGTTCTATCCCAGTTCTAGAAAGCTCAGTTATATTATCTTGAGATAAATTAACTTCTGGCTTATTGATTAAAGATTTATAGCGTCTTGATAAAATATCCAAGATACACAATCTATCATGTTGATAGGAATTTTTTGTCCGAGTTTCTTTTTCTGCTTTTCGCGAATTTTCAAAAATCTGATCAAGATATTGAAATATAAGCACATACACACAAAGTATAATCCCTGAAAGAGCATTACTAAAAAGTGTTGAATAGTAAAGCTTGTGAAGCTGGTTAATATCTTTCCTCGCTGCAACAATTATTTCAGTATTACCGCTAAAACAAGCAAGTGCGATTGCAGCTTTTTCAATGGTGATAGCATCATGATTATCTACTGATGCTCGATATTGATAGACAATATTTGATACCATACATTCTTGCCGCAACCGGGAGGATAGAGTTTTGGCAGAAAGACTCAAATAGGAAGCAAACCATTGAGATAAGCACAAGGAAGGGAAAGGATTTGGTAGACACTTTCAACATTCCACTGTGGTCCAGAAATTTAAATCCTTGCTCCAATCTGTTGAATAGCAGATTCGACAGATCCAGAACCAATAGAACACAGTTGTTCAGCTCGGTAGTAGGTGTAGTTAATAATACCAGTGGGATGTTCTTCGCTTATGTCGAAAGACTTCTTAACTTGTTTGCCTCGACAATTATTAAATAAAGCTTGAATTGGCTCTATCTGACCTTACCACAATAAACTCTCAACAGCTTGGAGATGCTTTAAATAACCACCAATTTGATAAAGATTCTCTTTGAGGTGATACCAATCCAAAATTTCCAAAGGTTTGGATTTTTCAGTTCCAAACTCTTTAACTAAATTCCAAACTCCATCATGACCATCCCCCAAACACACAAGGGGGTTAACCAAAGACTGGCTATTAACATAATCAACTTATGATTTATTAGTTGTTATCAAAACATGCGCCATCATGAATTCCTTGTAGACGAAGGGTTTTATTGATAGTCTCGCCAGTACCAGCCTGGTTGTGGTTTGCTCCCTAGTCGTACTCTTCCACCATCCACCCTCACTTCACAGACAGCTTGTTTTCCTTGTGGTAGCTCCCAATCTTGTTCCACAACTAGTTTTTGTTGCCTCCTATGGCCAACTTTTACTCCTGTTAATGCCTCAATTTCAACTTCTGCCTTTTGATATGATTCCTTCCTTAGCTGATAGCCTCAAGCAGCACTTTTGAAGTAATGGACTTAATCGACTTCTTGGCTTCAAACCCAGTCTCTTCAACTGTTTAGCTTTTAGTTTTAGTTCTCCTACCAAGGTTTTGACTTTCCTGGTTTTACCTACTTTCCTTCCGGTTCTTTCTTCAATAAAAAAAAAGGGCTATTTCTGGACTTACCACTTCTAATATTTGACTCCTTACTGTTTTTTCTATGCCTTCCAAGTCTGTTATCTGACTTTTGTCTGCTTCTTTATATAACAATGTTGCCTATTCTTCTAAGCAGGCTTTGAGCCGTTCTTTTATCCTGCTTCATGGTTGCTAATCCACACTTATTTATCCTTAAATGCTCCTAACACTTGTGTATCTTCCAATAGTGGATGCTCCCCGGCAACTGTTCTTGATTGGGATCTAAATGCTACAAAATAAACATCAAAAACATCATTTTGTGCATTTCTCGCTTTGGTAATCTCTACACCTATTTCATCTGATTTTCTCTCTAATTCAATGATTATTACTAATAATTTACCAGAGATATAGAACCAATAGTATTAATTAGAATAGATGCAATAAATCCAACTATTTACCATCCATTGACTATAGAAAATAGTCTGAAATAAATCGATTTAATTCCTGACTATGTCCAGATCGTAGACTAAATTTCTCACAAGTAATTGTTAATCCATTATTGAGATAAAAAAGTCCTGGCGCTTGAAGTTTCACAGTTTCAGCAATTGCTAAGTTAACATCCTGTCTACCCAGATAATAACGAATATTATTCTCAAATAATAATTTGTTATGCTGGTTATATAAAGATACCAGCTCAGCAGCATTTACTAATCCATAAAGAACCCTGCGTGGCTGCTTTAAAGAATGCCACTTTCCTAAAGTAAATTCAACATTAACAGGTGCATTTTCTTGCTTGGTTGTCAAACAACCATAAATCTTTTCAATATTCAAACCCTGCCATCGGAAGCGCGGATCAACTTTATTTAGTTGATCTTTTAATTGATTGAGATCATTAACTACATGAGAGCCCAGCCTTCCATCCAGATATATATGAAAGCCAACTATTGTTACTCCATTTTTGTCTAAAGCATCCTCAACATCTTGCTGTAAGCGGGAAAAACTCGAATTAAATTTTTGAAACCGTTTATCGACAAGATCCCTAATTCCATCACAAAATTTCTTATTATCTCCCAGATCTGGTGATTTTACAACCTTAGCCTGTACTAACCAAAGTAGGTTATTAAACCGCTCAAAATAAACTGCATCAATACCATTATCATCTTAGTCAAATTATATTGATCTAGTTCAAAATTTGGCTCGTGTATTTTCAGTATAGCTATTTTTCGAAGTAAATCATACAAAGGCTCAACTAAGCCTCTAGATCTTAAACCTAAATAAGGAACTGCACTCTCAATCTGTGTGAAATTTAATCGCCTATTTCCTTGGAGAAATTTTGCTTCCCAATCGTTCACAACTTCAATTATTTCTTCTTTAGTAAAATTAGGAAACTCGTATGACTCTAAAGATGAGTCATGAACGCGCACATACAGGGAGACTTTTCCGTTGCAGAATATTATTACTTAGATAGTAAGTCCCAACTAAGATAATGGGGATTCGCAGTTTACTAAAAACACCAATTAGCTCATTAAATACTTTCAAAGTTAGGTAATCTGCATTACTGACTATTAGGACTTTCACACCATAACTTTTCAGAGTTCCCAAAGCTCACGAGAGGAAATCTTGTAATGTTCGAACATGAGTAAGTGGATGACCTATTTCTTCCATAATGGAGCAATATAAATCCGTGGGTCCACCATGTTGCTCAATTTCAGCATAGATAACAGTTACAGGAATTTCCAACAATGTTCCTCTTCGTTTTACATATTGGGTTCTGTAAAGTTGACAGGCTTTTAATAAACCAGAACCCGTAGCAGATGTAACGTAAACACAGAGTTTTGTATCACGTTGATCATCAAGCCAGTCAAATAATTCTGTATCATGATCAAGGGGAAAGTAAGTGTTAGCTTTACCAATCCGCTCAATCTCAGCTTGGACTTCAGGCGATCACCGTAATTCTTCAGTAGGTTGCAAAATTGTATGAGATTGCTGCTTAAATTCTAGATTGGCATGGGCTAAGTTTATTTCCGACATTAAAATCACCAGTTATCCTTCATAAATTGATTCCAATGTTTTACACCTACTATAGGTCTTCTTTTAGCTTTAGCTATTGGATTGGTATCCCCTTGAGTTTGTTCAACTTGCTTATCTATTGAATTGACAATGTTTTGTGAATCTGCGTCAAAGGTAGATATTAAATTTTCCTGTGCAATCTTTATTTCTTCTGGGGGTTCAATTATTGATGGTGTTTCAGTTTCAGGAAATAACTCTACCACTTTTGATTTGTTAGTTTTAACCTCGTGCTTTTGTTGTGCCTATTTACGCCGTTGTCTACCTCTCTCCTTACGGTTTTGCTCAACATCCTCAAATCGAGATAACCGCTCATTAAAAATAGAAGAGTGATCAAACTTTATACCTTCGTTACGCAACTTTTTCTTGATAGAATTTAATTCAGCTAGAGACATTTCTTCTCTTTTAAAATTGCTAGCTTGTATAAAACCAAGGAACTCTCCTGGTTCACCATTAATAGGGCGAGTATAGACACTGACTGTTGTAATATTACGCCTATCATATCTTACAGAAACTTGCTTCCTTTTATAATCTAACAAGCAATCACCTTGATATACCCAACCAACAAAGTTAACAGAACCATATTTTTCTACATTGCGTATCGCAACTTTCATTAAACAAATATCTAGTTCACGTTCATAAATAAGGTCAGGTTCTTCTAGTAAACAACTTGATTTCCATTGCTCAATACGTTTTTGATTTCTTACCATTGGGTAATCATGACGGTTGATAAACTAGAGAAAATATTTCACTAATATTTTCTCTAGTTTATCAACCGTCAGACAGGCAAGAAGAACTGCCTCTGGAGGAGGTTCCTCAATATTTGAACCCCTGTATCTACCATATAATAACAATATTTCTTTATTAATCTTGTCAAAAATAGATTCAATTAAACCACCTGCCTGGGGAAAAGTATGCAAACGCCGTATAAAAAGTAATTGTAGTGAAACCTGTTTTAAATGTTCGGACTCAAATCCCTTTGCACTATCTCTCGTTATATATTATTATTTATATATTTAGGTATTCCACAAATCCCCCATTTTTCTTGAAGTTCGTACTCTGTTTCGTAGTGCTTTGGTAAAATTCCATTACCCAGAGCTAAACCAACTTGATGGGAGCCAGCAGGTTCAAAACCTAAATAAAACCCTGTGACACAACCAGAATAACTATCCATTAGCAAAGTGATGTATGGACGACCAATAACTTTCTTATTCTCCTCGTCAACTAACAAAATATCTAATCTAGTATGGTCTATTTGCCAAATCTGGTTGCTGTAGGTGATTTCTAAAATACCTTCCTTCAGTTGTTTGTAGAATTTGTGCTTCTATCGGCGAACCAGGATGGCGAACTTTATTATATTTTGCTTCTAAATAGGAATTAATTACTTTATAAACAGTGACATGAGAAGGGTGTTTTCCTACTATGAGGTCTTCTCTCACCTGAGAATATCCCTTAAATTTCTTATCATGTTTTTTGTCTCGCAGTTTCTCTCTTTGAGAAGCCAAGGCTTTTAAATATCCAGAAATCTGATTGTGATTGATTCGATAACCTTCTCTATTACGCCAGTGATGAAGGCTAACAATAAAATCATGCCACTCTTTGGAAATACGATATTGTCCTTGATCCTTACGTCCAACAGCTAGAGTTGCCACCCCTACCTGCTCAACTTTCTATATGATGCGCTTAATAGTTATAGTGCTTTTGCCCAAAGCTTTCGCCGCATCTGCGATCGCATCCCTACGATCTATGTTCTCAGGTGCTTGGCGGATCGCATCAATTAATTCCTCCTCCTCACTCTAAAATCCTGGAAAGGCTTGATTCATAGGTTTTTTGGGCATAAGCTCACCTCAAGAAATATGACATCATTTACTTTAAAAATTAGGATACAAAAAAGATTAAAAGGAAAATCGCTAAGACCCTTATTTATTAAGGGTTTTAGCGTTTAGTCTCGTTTATCGCAAAGATGACAATAATTATTTAAAGGATACCACTCATAAATGAATAAACCATCTGGGAATCAGCTCATGTTACTAATCCCCAGCACCAAATCCTAATCAATATTTCCTTCATTTGGCGGGGTTTTTTCCGGTAGTACTTCCCCAGGGGGAACATGAGAAGCATCTGAGACAACTTCCTCACTCAGCGCTGTTGTTGACGGAGTTGTAGATTGAGATTCTTCCCTTTCAGTTCTCGAGACAGACTCTATTGGTTGTTCAGGAGAAGAAACAGTTACCGCTTCTGTGATAACTTCGGTTTCTGGCAGGTTTACCGGTTGGGTTACTTGAGTTTCAATCCCTGATTCTGGTGTTGGTTCTATACTGGTAACACTTTCCGCTGGTTCTTCAGGAGAAGAAACAGTTACTGCTTCTGTGATAACTTCGGTTTCTGGCAAGTTTGCCGGTTGAGTTACTTGAGTTTCAATCCCTGATTCTGCTGTTAGTTCTATATCGGTAACACTTTCCGCTTCAGTTGAGATTTCCTCAGCTGGTGGTACTGCTGCTGGACTCGGTTGTTCTGGAACAGGAGTAGTTTTATCAATAATCTCCACCACCGGTTTAGGTTTCGGTACAGAAGGAGTTTTACTCACTGTTTGCTGCACCTTCCCCTTCAGACCTCTGAAGACATTGCCAATTAATGCTGGTAATTGTGACAACTTTTCCTGCACAGAAAACTTTGACACCTGCTCTTGTATACTTATCTTGACTAACTCTGGACTGGGGATAGGCGTTTGTTGGACTTCCGGAGTCAGTTGACGACGTAATGATAAAGTTTGCCAGCCAAACCAAACTAAAAGCGCCACACTGGCCACATGACCCAGTAACAATCCTCCTGTAATCTGGGGTGCAAAAATCCATAATACTAAAGCATAAAATAAACCTACTCCACTCCAAACAAAATCGTTCTTGCGATGGATTTCTGGAAAAAAGAAAGCTGATAGGTAAATAGCTAAACTTCCCAGTGCAACCACTAATGCTAGGAAATAGGCAAGCATTTTTTCATACTCCTTACTTTTTTATTTGTGCCAGTATTTCCATTTTGCGAATTTTCTCACTAAAATGTTGACTTAGATACAAATTAAAACTAATTATCTGTATTAGTTGTGATTTTTTGTCCTTAATATCAACTCTTAATGTCTTCTTTAGGAGTGAAGCCAAAATCTCGGTTTACCCTTAAAGGTGAAAGGATCTGCAAGAGTTAGCCAAACAAATTTATGACCCTACAAAGCTTTGGTGTGATTGGATTAGCCGTTATGGGCGAAAACATCGCTCTAAATGTTGAGCGTAATGGCTTCCCAATTGCAGTTTACAACCGTTCTCGTGAAAAAACCGATGCCTTCATGGCGCAACGCGCAGGAGGACGGAATGTCGTTGCAGCCTTTAGCCTCGAAGAATTCGTTGCTGCACTAGAACGCCCCCGCAAAATCCTAGTGATGGTGCAAGCTGGTAAGCCTGTCGATGCAGTAATTCAACAGCTTAAGCCCTTATTACAAGAAGGCGATATCATTATTGACGGTGGTAACTCTTGGTTTGAAGATACCGAAAGACGTACTCAAGAACTAGAACCAACTGGTTTACGTTATATCGGTATGGGTGTGAGTGGTGGTGAAGAAGGCGCACTAAATGGTCCTTCTCTCATGCCTGGTGGTACAAAAAGTTCCTATGAGTATCTATCCCCCATTTTCAACAAAATTGCTGCCCAAGTTGATGATGGACCTTGTGTAACCTATATTGGTCCTGGGGGTTCTGGTCACTATGTAAAAATGGTTCACAACGGCATTGAGTACGGCGATATGCAGTTAATTGCAGAAGCTTACGACTTGCTGAAAAATGTGGCTGGTTTGAGTGCTGCACAGCTACATGAAGTATTTACTGAGTGGAATGAAACTGACGAACTCAATTCATTTTTGATTGAGATTACAGCTAATATTTTCCCCTACGTTGACCCAGAAACAAAGAAACCCTTGGTTGATTTGATTATTGACGCTGCGGGACAAAAAGGGACTGGTCGTTGGACTGTACAAACTGCTTTGGAATTAGGCGTTGCTATTCCTACAATTACTGCTGCTGTTAATTCCCGGATTCTCTCTTCTATTAGAGATGAACGGATTGCGGCTTCCAAGCAAATCACAGGACCAAGTGGTAAGTATACCGGAGAAATTAAGAGTTTTGTGAACATGGTACGTGATGCGCTCTATTGTTCCAAAATTTGTTCTTATGCTCAAGGTATGGCGTTGTTATCTACAGCTTCTAAAACCTACAATTGGGATTTGAATTTGGGCGAAATGGCTCGGATTTGGAAGGGTGGCTGTATTATTCGTGCTGGCTTCTTGAATAAGATTAAGAAGGCATTTGACCAAAATCCAGCACTACCTAACTTGTTGTTAGCACCTGAATTTAAGCAAACAATTCTCGACAGACAAGCTGCTTGGCGGGAAGTAATTATTACTGCTGCTAAGTTGGGTATTCCTGTTCCAGCTTTCAGTGCTTCTGTAGATTACTTCGATAGTTACCGTCGCGATCGCTTGCCTCAAAACTTGACTCAAGCACAACGCGATTACTTCGGCGCTCATACCTACAAGCGTACTGATAAAGAAGGAACTTTCCACACTGAGTGGGTTCCCATCGCTGAAGCTAAGAAGTAAATTGCATCTAGTGAAGGTGTAGAAATTTTCATAATTTTAGATAATGGCTCTGATTTTCAGAGTCATTTTTTTGACAGCAACTTACAGCAGTAGTCAATGCCAGTATAAAGTAGCATTTTAAAAATGCATCAAAAGATAGAGAAAAAGTGACAATCTTCTATAATTGGATATAGTTTCTGTCTTTAGGCACATTAAACGATGCTTAGAACGACTAATTCTGGTGTTTAGAAAAATACTGAAATTTCTCAAAAAATAGGCGATGGTCAAGCCGCTTTTGTGAGTGGCGGAATTAAGATACCTATTTCTACTTTTATCTTTATCAAAGTTTAAAATCACCCATTACCCAAAAACTTATCCCTGATCTCCTGCAATTCTTTATCTACAGCATCCTGCTTGGTAGGATTATTCGTAGAAACAGATGGTTGTTGTGCAACATTTTTTGGTTGCACCTTACCACCTATAAACTTTGTTTTTATTTCCAGTAATTCCTTTTCAATTTGACTAGGAGTTTGGGAAACAAAATTTGGTGGATAATTTGGTGATGCTTGGGTGGCTGGTTGACTGATAATTGTTGGTGGAATGCCTATGGTAGATTGAATATTCAAATCTTTAAGAACTGCATCAGTTGTTTGATAACGTCTACTAGGGATACTTTCTAGCATTTTATCGATAATCTTGCCCAATTCGTTACTAACTGGGGTTTTCAGGTATTGTCGCCAAATCCAAGCTGCGTTATGGGTATCATAACTGTCAAAGGGCGAGCGCGCTGTTAAAAGATTAATACAAGTTACACCTAAACTATAAATATCACTGGCAAAAACCGCCCGACCTCGCATTTGTTCCGGTGCCACATATTCAGGACTACCTATACTTGTACCCGTATGATTTAAAGCCGTACTTGTAGCATATTTTGCTGCACCAAAATCTACAATTACTAACCTAGTATCACTACCCCGACGAATAATATTTTCTGGTTTAATATCTCGGTGAATTACTTCTCTGCTATGGCAAAATTGCAGCACTGACAATAGATCAATTAATAATTGCCGAATTTTGGTTTCATTAAATGCGCCATTTTGTGCTAATTCCTGAGCTAAATTTAATCCATTAATAAATTCTTGGACTAGATACTGTCTATCATCTTGAGTACAATAGGATAAAAGTGCAGGAATTTGTGGATGTTGTCCCAAATGATCCAACTGTATAGCTTCTTGATTAAATAACTCTACGGCTTTCTGTACTGTATTTGTACCTTGGGCTTGGGGATAAAATTGCTTGATTACACACGGAGGCTTGGAGGGTTTATCCTCATCCACTGCTAAAAAGGTTCTGCCAAAACCACCTTGTCCGATGGGTTTGATAGCGCGGTAACGTTCTTTGAGAAGTAACTTAGTACCACAAGTCAGGCAAAACTTGACATCATTAGGGTTTTCCGGCTTGGAACAATGGGGATTAAGACAATAACTCATAAGGTAAAGTCATATTCACTTATATTCAGTAAATCACAAACTTATCTGTTTAGCCTGGGTGGGGGATTAAATCTCGATGGAGTTACTAGAGGTGTTGTGACTACACCTTAAGAGTGGGTGTCTTAGCTACTTAAGAATTTCCCTACCTTGAGGCTGGAGAAGAGTCAACTACTTATATTTTATTGTGCCTGACTTTTTACGAAAAAGAATTATTTACTTTGATCACAACGTGATAGAGCTTTTATCAAAAAGTTGGTGATTGTAGCTTACATCTAGTATCATACAAGCTGTTTAAAGATTATGGTTTCTATTTAGGGAAAGAAAAAATGAAAGTTTGGCTTTTTTGTGTTTTCTTATTATTTGCTTTAGCACAATTTTTGGATTGGGTAAAAGAAGTTTCCCTACCATTACCTACCTATATTTTAGGAGGAGCATTTTTAGCGGTTGTATCCAACTACGATAAAATTGTTGGTGGTTATTTCAGTGAGGTACAAGCGGAAATATTACCCCAACCACCCCAGTTAGATGCATCAACTCAATCAACACCCATATCATCCACACCAATGCCTTTATCAGTGTTGAGTCCTGTGGAAGAGGGAAGAAATCTCTGCAAGAATAAATTGCTGAATTAAAAAATTCTACAGTGAACCAAATACTCCAACATCTACAACCCCAGCCTACTACCATACCGTGATTAATAGACTTTTCGCTAACTTCGGTGCATTGTTTATTCAAGATCGAGGATCAAGTCTAACTTTTAGCTTCCATAATTGCCTGTCTATCCTATTGCTGAGTATTATGGGAGAGACTGCTTTAGTCTGGGGAACCAAGGAAGTGAAATGTTTACAAGCTTCGGAGTTAAGGATTTATGACCAAATTTTGCGTTCGCGTCCCTAAGAAGCAATGAATGCACGCATTTTATTAGTCAGCATTACTCAAGAGGATCTGATGCGGGAACAGTTTTAGTCTGGGGAACCAAGGAAGTGAAATGTTTACAAGCTTCGGAGTTAAGGATTTATGACCAGATTTTGCGTTCGCGTCCCTAAGAAGCAATGAATGCACGCATTTTATTAGTCAGCATTACTCAAGAGGATCTGATGCGGGAACAGTGGCCTTTATCAGACCAAACTATCAATAAGTTAGTACAAAAATTAGCTTCTTATCACCCCCGTGTAATTGGATTAAATATTTATGGTCATCAACAACAAAATTTAGGTACTAATCTGCAAAATCAAATCATTGGGACTTGTTTGTTAAGCAATATTGGTAGGTTAGAAGTTCCCCTACCTCGTGATTCTCCTCTAGAGAATATCGGGTTTGATGATGTGGTGACAGACAACTCTACAGATCAAGCTATTCGTCGTGGTTTATTATTTTCCAATTCTACAGATAAAGATAGTCAATGTAAAACACAATGTAAAACACAATTTCCCTTTGCAGCTTTGTTAGCTATTAATTATTTGGAAAAAAAGGTATAACTTATAATCTAACTAAAAATCAAGAATTTTAAATAGGTAAAACTTTATTTCCCCGCTTAGATAAAAATGCTGGCAGCTATGAAGATACAGATGCCTATGGCTATCAAATTTTATTAAATTCTCGTCATCCAAATCACCTGGCTATACAAGTTACTTTGACAGAGGTTCTGACAGATCAAGTAAATCCCAATTGGGTGCAAGATCGCTTGGTAATTATTGGGACGACTGCTAATAGTCTTCATCCTGGGTTTTATACTCCCTATAGCAGTTTATCAGACCAACCTGCAAGAATACCTCGTATTTTTGTTCATGCTCAAATAGCTAGTCAAATTCTGACGACGGTTCTGGATGGACGACCTCTGATGTATTATTGGCCAGACTGGGCTGAGTTATTATGGATTTGGAGTTGTTCATTAGTACGTGCTGTTTTAGCATGGCAATGGCGACATCCTTTGATGTTTCTGTTATTAGAAGGTTTCATTTTTGTAGGTGTAGTGGTAATTACTGCTGGTTTTTATCTACAAGCAATATGGATACCTCTATTTGCACCTGCTTTGGGTTTAGTATTCAGCGGTCTTGCTGTCATGGGTTATACTACTTACCAAACTCAAAAGCAAAACCAGACAATTGTGTTGAAAGTAGAACAACAAGAAGATGCGATCACACAATTAGGCTTACTATTAGAGCAAACAACAGAACTTCCATCTAATTTTGATGACTTTAAGTTTGCAGAAATATCAATATTCAAAACCGATGAGTTACTTTTGGCTGGAGGTTTCAAAATCTCTAAATCTCTTGCTTCTGGCGGCTTTAGTTGTACTTATTTAGCAGAAGATACTAAACGAAAAGGTAATCCTATCTGTGTAGTTAAAGAGTTAATGCCAACCCGTCGAGATCCGAAGCTTTTGCAAGTTGCCCGCAGGTTATTTAATACTGAAGCTGAAATATTAGCAGTTTTAGGTAAACATCCGCAAATTACTGAACTCTTTACTTATTTTGAAGAAGATCAGGAGTTTTATTTAGTTCAAGAGTATATTCTTGGCAACACTTTGAGTAAAGAATTAACACCAGAAAAAGGTGCGAAAACTGAAGCCTATGTTGTTAATCTTATTCAATAAATTTTAGAAATATTATTATATATATCAACGCCGTCTAATTTATCGGGATATTAAACCAAGCAATATTATAAGAGGTAGTGAAAATAATCAACTGGTATTAATAGATTTTGGTGCAGTCAAGTTAATTCAACCACGCATAGATGAGGAAACGGAATTAGCTACCGTTGCTATTGGTACAAGAGGCTATTCACCACCAGAACAGTTTGCTGGACATCCCAGGTTATCGAGTGATATTTACGCTTTAGGTATGATTGGTATTCAAGCTATCACTGGCACTGCACCCCAGGAATTCCCGCTGCATCCAGAAACTGGTAAGATTATATGGCGACAAACAACCAATGTCAGCAATGAATTAGCGGCTATTTTAGATAAGATGGTTTGTTACAACTTTAGTGATCGCTATCAATCTGCTACTGTTGTTCTTCAGGATTTAAAGTCAATTAGTTATTAGTCATTGGGTAAGCATTCAGCTAATGGCTAACGGCACGGTACGCGAACAGCCATAAGCAGTCAGCTTTTTCAGGCTAACGCCAAAAATACCTAATTTAATAATTAAGCAATTTCTCAAACATTCTAACTCCTGAGTCCTGACTCCTGAATTCTTACAAAGCGCGTTTATTTAGAAAAATGTAGATGTTGCATTAAATTATGCAAACCATACATAAATAAATTATGATTTTCACCATTAGCAATTATAATGAAGATTATTTTTTTGTTAAAGTTTTCCAAAAAGTGAACCTTGAGTAACTTTAAGAACATAAATAGTATCAAACTCTACGTAACTTCAATTAAGTAATGTAAATTAACTTGTGCATAGGAACAAAACAAGTGCTGAAGAAAGTTTTGACGATTGGGGTTTTGACCCTATTTTTGTTAACATTCCCACTGATGGGCAATGCATTAGCCCAAGGAAGATCTACACCACCTGATCCTGATACTGGAGATACAGCATTTATGCTGATATCGTCAGCACTCGTATTGCTGATGACACCGGGATTGGCTTTCTTTTATGGTGGGTTTGTGCGATCGCGCAACATCCTCAACACCTTAATGATGAGTTTTGTGTTGATGGCCATTATCGGAGTAACCTGGGTTCTCTGGGGTTATAGCCTATCATTTGCCCCTGGTGTACCCTTTATCGGTGGCTTGGAGTGGTTAGGCTTAAATGGAGTCGGTTTAGAAACAACCGGTTATTTGGAAGATTCAGCCCCTGCGGAAGTAGTTTCCTATGCGGGGACAATACCTCATCAAGCATTCATGATCTATCAAGCCATGTTTGCAATCATCACCCCAGCTTTAATTTCTGGGGCGATCGCAGAACGGATGAGTTTCCGCGCCTATTGCCTATTTGTGCTGTTGTGGTCAACCTTTATCTACACACCCCTAGCACACATGGTCTGGGCAAAAGGTGGATTTTTGGGTTTATACGGTGGTTTAGGCGCTCTTGACTTTGCAGGTGGCACAGTCGTACATATTAGTTCTGGGGTTTCTGCACTTGTAGCAGCCATCGTTCTCGGACCCCGGAAAAGCCACCCTGATCGCCTCAGTCCACCCCACAACGTCCCCTTTATTTTATTGGGTGCTGGTTTACTCTGGTTTGGCTGGTTTGGCTTTAACGCTGGTAGCGCCTTATCCGCTGGTAGCATTGCCACAGCAGCCTTTGTTGCTACTAATACAGCAGCAGCAGCTGGTACGTTAATGTGGCTAATTCTAGAAGCAACTCTGAGAGGTAAACCCACCGCAGTTGGTGCAGCCACAGGTGCAGTAGCTGGTTTAGTTGGTATTACTCCAGCTGCAGGATTTGTCACACCCTTAGCAGCGATTCTAATCGGTTTCATTACCGCCTTCCTCTGCTTCTATGCAGTCAGTTTCAAGCACAAATTGAACGTTGACGATGCCTTAGACACCTTTCCCGTTCATGGTGTCGGTGGAACATTAGGGGCAATTTTAACCTCCATTTTTGCCACCACCGAAGTCAACTCAGGCGGTAAAGATGGGGTATTACGTGGTAATTTTAGGGAATTTTTCGTAGAACTAGCAGCGATCGCCATAGCTTATATCATTGCCGGTACTGGCACATGGATAATTTTGAAAATTATTGATGCTACCATTGGTTTGCGTGTCAAAGAGGAAGCAGAAAATCAAGGTCTAGATATCCACGAACACGGAGAAGAAGGGTATAACTCCGAGTTTGGTGATCGCATTAACGTTTAGAAAAATATCAACTTATGAGTATTAGCTCCCCGACTTCTTTGAGAAATCGGGGATTTGATCATAACAATAGACGGTATGTGGGAAATTCAGCGGCTTTAGCCCTGAGAGGGAAGCGACAGGAGTGGTTTTAACCACCTTGGTCTTCTGGGTCTATACTCTTATCTTGCAGGAACTTCATGAACGGTGTTTGAGCAAATTCTTGCTTCTTTTTTCAATAGACCTCTTACAGGATTGTTTTTATGTTATGAAGAAAAGTTTTACTTTAATGGTAATTAGGTAAGATAATTGAGAAAAGGGAGACTTGGGGCGTGCCCTAGGATATATCGCAAAAAAAAGAGTAAATTAAATTCTATTATTGCCCTAATATGAGGTTATGAAGAAATGAATTATCAGTGCATCCAACAGTTAAATCTAAGGGCATTTAAAATTCACTTTGGAGTTAGGAAAAAAACTTTTAAGAGAATAGTTAAAACTATAAAATCATTCCAAGCAAGTAACAAGTACAGTAACAGCAGACGGAAACCTCTACTTGGTATTCAAGAGCAAGTTTTGGTGACTCTGGAATACTGGAGAGAATACCGAACTTACTTTCATATTGCTACGAGTTGGCGAGTGTCGGAATCAACTATTTGTCGCATTGTTCATCGCATAGAATCAGAACTGGTGCAGTCAGGAATGTTCCGTCTTCCCGGAAAAAAGGCCTTGCTCAGAGGTTTGAATCAGCCTGACGTAGTAGTAATGGATGTAACTGAAACTCCCGTTGAACGTCCAAAAAGAAAACAAGAGGAATTTTATTCAGGAAAGAAAGAACGTCATACCCTCAAAAGCCAATTGATTATCAATCAAGAAACGGGGGAAATTATTTGTACTTTCTTTGGTAAAGGTAGCTGCCACGATTTTTCCTTATTCAAAGCTAGTGGAATTCATCTTCATGCCGAAATACAAGGTATACACGATAGTGGTTATCAAGGAATTGACCAATTTCATAGCAACAGTTACACTCCCGAAAAAAAGCCTAAAAACAGAGAACTCTCTATCTTAGAAAAAGACTATAATCGGGTTCTGGCAACAGCGAGAATCGGCATTGAACACATCAATCGCCGCCTGAAAATTTTTAAGATTTTTGGTGATAGATATCGTAATCGCCGTCGTCGTTATGGTCTGCGTTGTAACTTACTGTCCGCAATTTACAACTACGAGTTAAGTTTAGCCGTAACGAAATTTAAGACCCCTACTATACCATAAAATTAATTTTGCAAGAGATATACTACTTAAGTAATAGGGATATCTTAAATTCAATCGTACTATAATTTATAAGGACATTTACTGAAAAATGGCTGTACTTAATGATCATAAATTATTTAAATCAAACAATAAGCCAAGCTAATGCCACAGGAATTGTTGTAGTTGATAACAACAGAAAGATGGTAAGCCTGAATAGAAAATTTATAGAGATGTGGGGGTTACCTTCACAAATAGTGAGCGAGCAAGATGAAAAGCTAGCATTAGAATTTGCTTGCTCTCAGGTGAAAAATCCTAATATTTTTATTAAAGAGATTCAAGAAATTTACATATATATGGAATTAGAGATTTATGACATTATTAAACTCAAGGATGGTCGATTATTTAAGCGCACTTCACAGCCTCAATACTTAAAAGAGAAGATTGTGGGGAGAATTTGGACGTTTCGTGAAATAAACCAGTGGAGCATTGAGCCGGAGTTAGATTTTATTAAAAATAAAATGTTTCTTTTTCCATCTCTTGGTTAATTCAATTAGTTTCTTAAGAAAGATTCTCATTTGTTACTAAAGATTAATCATTTTTTGATATATTTGTTATTCCAAGTCAGGAGAATATAATTATTAAAACTCTTTCTTCAGAAGAATTATTGTCTACCGATTATGGTAATACCTGCACCTGTTTGGTTTCCTATTATTGTTGATACCTCTGCACCGATAACAATTAATGCTCAGATTGTTGAACAGATTAAACTACTAATTGCGATTGGAGAACTACAGCCAAGTAATGCCTTGCCGACTGTTACTCAATTAGCTAAACATCTAGGAGTAAATCACAACACTATTGCGGCAGTTTATAACTATCTAATTGAATCTGGTTATCTGATAGCTCAAAGGGGTAAAGGAACTTTTGTCGCTAACTCTCAAGCTGTAGAGAATCTTGTTACCTACAAGCAATTGTACAATCTGTTAGGTCAAGCCTTTAATGCTGCAACCATAATTGGATTATCTCCATCTGAATTTGGTGGGGCTGCTTACGCACAAGCAGTAATGGTGAATCGACATCAGCCTGCAGCTTTAAAGTTAGTATTTGTAGAATGCTTACAACATAGTGCAGATGTATATAAAGCTATTCAAACAGAAATCAAAAAACATTTATTATTCCTTGAGCTAGAAGATTTAAAGGCTAAACAGCCAAAAGCGTTGAAAGAGTTGTTAGCCGCTGATATTGTGATTACAACGGTGCAACATTTATGGGAAGTAACTCAAATAGCTGAGAGTGAACAGGAAGTAATTGGTGTTGATATTAAGCCAGACTTACAACTTTTAACACAAATTTCATCTTTGCCTCGTAACGCTTTAATATTGCTTATTTGTCAAGAAGAGAGCAGAAGTGAAGACATGAAAAATATGTTACAAAAAGCTGGAGTTTCCCACATAAATTTTCAACCTTTAGGATTGCAGCAGCTTCAGCAAAATCCCCAGGTTTTAGAACAGGCTGAGGCAGTTTGTGTTTCCAAAGAAGTTGAAGATTATGTACGTCAGTATAGTTCTCTACTTTCTAGGGTAATGGTCTTTAATTTTAGCCTCAATGAAACTAATGTGTCAGTTTTAAAAGCACGCTTATCTGCAATCCAATTGGCAAAATCACATTTGAGCATCGCGGCACATCCATAGTTGGAAATAAATTGATTACCCTAGTCCTTGGAATGGTGGCACAATTTACGTGAAGTGAGTCAAAAGAGGGACACCCTCGGTTCAAACACTTTCCGGTCTGGAGATTCGCTCTCTCCGTCAGCTGCAACGAGATTATCCTGTTAGTCCCTACATTTTCCAGTCTTCTCGACGTGGCCCGTTGGCACATGATATGATCGCCGATATTGTTGAACGTGCTAGTGAGAAGGCTTCTCTACCTTTTCCTTTTCATACCCATATGCTGCGGCATGGAACGGGTTATTGTTTGGCTAATGGAGGCATTGATACCCGAACAATTCAGAGTTATTTGGGGCATAAGAATATTCAGCATACTGTTCGTTATACCGAACTTGCATCTACTAAGTTTCATGGGCTTTGGGATGATTGATGTTTAAAACCCTACCTAATTGTTACCCATCTCCCCCGAAAAAAATCGCTCTCCGTTGAGAACATTTACACCAGTTTCTTTTCCATGAAAATACCTAAAGGGTCTTCGGTATAATTTCCAAAAGGGTCACAATGCTGATAGCCTGCTTTTTCATAAAGTCCCAAAGCTTCAGGCTGGGAGATACCAGTTTCAAGCCGAATTAGCTTGAGACCAGATGCCCGCGCACAGGATTCAAGCTTGTCTAAAAGACGGCGACCAATCTTTAAGCCTCGAAACTCTGGCAGAACGAACATCCGTTTTATCTCTGCATAGTCTTCATCTTGCTTGACCAATGCACCGCATCCCACAATTACGTTATCAATGCTAACGGTAAGAAAAGTCACATTTGGCTGTTGTAGCGACTCAGGTGACAGAAGGTGATTACTTTCCGCTCTATATAGATGTGTCAAGTAATGGTCAAGCTGCTCAATAAGCTTGTAGACTTCGGGAAGAGCAGGATCACCCCTTTGAATAACTATGTGCTGCATATAATTACAACTTTATACACCTTAAACTATAAAAACTCCAACCTCTTTTAAATCGAGTTTCCTCTTAAAATAAGCAGTGCTAGTACTGACATAGGAAAACTCTTTAATCTATTAAAACCCAGATTTTTCACGAGTGAAAAAAATAATTTACATAACCTGGATGACAGATAATTTTTGAGATACATAATTAACTTAGACTTAGAAACAGAAGTAGGTTAAGTAGAAAGCGTGAATACATAGATAAATCAAGCACTAGTTATTTTTGAGTTCGGAAATTTCAATGGTGTTAAAATGGTGTGGAAATAAAATCAAGCAGGCTAACATTAGGCTCAAAAAAGCTAAATAAATTTACATAGTTGATGGGGGTTATTGTGGATTCATGCGTGAACCCACATTATGATGGGGAGCCATTTATGTGTTAACTGATAGATATTTTTCGCGTATCAGTCCAAATGGTGCTGCGACCTCAAGAGTGCAAGGGATTTGTTTTACTCCCAAAGAGGTGGGAGGTTGAGCCTACTTTCGCTTGGCTCAACTGGTATCGCTGACTCAGCAAAGAATATGAGCAATTTCCTGAAATAACCGAGACTTTCATTTACCTTGCTATGATTCGGATCATCGTCAGACAACTTCCATGATTTTTTACTAGCTTTGACTTTTCAAACATCCTCTGAGACTTAATTTTTTCGGCATGGGCTTGACAGTGTTGCGTAGCGGCAGTAACTATTTCGATATTACTGAATAATAGGCAAACCGTTTGTTATTATAGAAAGTCTTAATCAGCTACTCAAAGGTTTTTACCATCATATCCTAACAGACAAATCAGTAAAGTTACAAGTAATAGCGTTGATCTATGTCAACTTCATAATCCAAGTTTTCCTGATCTGCTTCTATACTCTAAATGCCTAAAACCTGGAATTTTTTAAATGTCTGAAAATTGAGAGTTAATAAGCTATCTAGCTTTTCTTGTTTGTCAGTGTTTGCAGTGACAATCCAGTTAGAAATTGCTGCTTTAAAATCAGCGAAATTAGCATAGTATTTAGAGTATAAACATTCATTCCTAATAAAGTTTCAAAAGCGCTCAATTAGATTTAAATGTGGCGAATCAGAAGGTAAATAACATAACTGTTTTTCTAATTGTTTTGCATAGTTTTGTACCAAGTGAAACTTCTGGTACTTAGCATTATATAGTACCAGAATAATAGGATTATTTAGACCTGAATTAGCTAATTTAAATAGCAATTGGCAAATGCTTTCTGAATTAAGATAAGTTCCATTTGTTATCATAATTGTTTCCTTAGTGACTGCATTAAGTGCTGTTAAAACATTGAATCTCTTTCATCCAGATGGTTCACAGATAAATGTTCTTGTAAAACACCATAAAAATCCTAAATATGCTCGATGTACGACTTAGGTGCTGCATCAACAAAGAAAACTGCTTTTTCTCAGCTGATAGCCTCTTGCAACAATGGTCCTAGGTTTTCTACTCTATATTTTTCTACTTCCTCAATCTTTTCTAATTCTACTGAGGTTCCCGGCACGTACCCCACTTTTAAGCACCGCAAGCCAGTTCTTTTCAAAAATTTCCTTACCTGTATTAAACTGCGCTTTAGACCAGTTAATTTTTCAATAGCACTGCTCGCTTCTGCAATACTTGACGCTGGATTTTTGTCAAAATAATCTTCCAAAATATCACTATACTGATTCAAGTTGCTTGTTTGTCCTTTATGGTTTATTTTTCTAGTTCTACTACCCCTCCTGATTGATATTGTATAATATATATATTGTTAACGTTGTTTTCGATATTTTGCACGAGCTACAAATTTGTTTATGTCTTATACACTGAGTTTTTATATACAGAACTTCCATCTTCCTTTGTACTAATGGATGAGGATAATGAAATCTTTTATAATCGAACTTATAAGTCTCTTCTTGTGTAAGATCTATTCTCAAGATCAGACTTGATGTTGAGAATAGCTATTTATTCATTATTTGTTTATAATATTTATTTTTGTCGCTGTATCAAAGTCCAATTATTAACCGTTCTTAGTATAATAAAAAGCCAACTCGTTATGGTTTTTCACCATAGGCCATTAGCCAAACATTTAAGACAAAGGGATCAGCTAATCGAAGGAACTGTTGATAAGAGGTAACAAAATCTTGCTTTTCTTGCTCAGTTACTAGTCCAGCTTTGACTATAGGTAGCAATAAATCTGGATCAAATCTCTCCGAAAATCCTTCAACCCCCAGTTCATCACTGTTGAAAACAATTGCTTCCAAATCAAGATTTTGAAAGCCAACTTCCTTTAGGATGCGCCGTAAGCGGCGTCCAATAAGAGCATTTCCACCTTGAGAGGCTTGTAAATGGCTATCATTATCTAACAATAACGATGGAGATTTAGGAATTGGCGGATCTACAATAGATTGAATATCTTGGTCTATATCAATAATTACAAGCTTGCCCCCAGGTTTTAGTACGCGTAGAATTTCTTTGGCAGCTCCGGATGGATCAGGTAAATGCTGAAACAGCAGGCGTGCCACTGCAAAGTCGAAGCTGCTTTCCTTCAATTCTGTGTCCATCACTGAGGCTTCAATTATTTGTAATCGCTTACCAATTTTATCTTGCAACTGATGCTTAGCTCGTAAAACCAATATAGGAGCGATTTCTACAGCTATCACGGCAATATTTGGTAACCAAGTTAGTAGCTTTTGTGTGAAGAAGCCTGGTCCGCTCCCTAATTCCAGGACCGACATGCAGTCATTCAACCCAAATCGAGCGAGAGTGCGTGCCTCCTTATCCCAACTTAGGAGAACTTGAGTATACAAACGTTGTATTTCCCTATCTATGTCACGATGTACATTACTAGCGTTGTAGGATCCTGGAATCATCATTAATTAAGAGCCTCTTATGTTGGAACAAATGAAAAGTAGTGAAAATGACAGATACGTCAAGCTCATCTCCTCAAGCAATCGAATATTTAAAGAAGGCAGGCAAAGTACATAGATTCCTCAACACAGCAAGATAAATAAAAAATAGTTAGGGACAAGGCATTGATGTATAGAAGTAATTATCCGGGGATTACCTTGAGAGGAAACTGCTAATATGATCAAGAGATTTCAGCAGAAAGCTTCAGAGTTAAAGTCACTGCTCCACCAACAAGAACTGCATAGTTTACACCTAGATAACTTATGAGTTAAGGATCTTGGCACAACTAGCAGTTTTTTCCCGAGTTAAAATAGTGTTCCTTAATCGCTCAATATGCCTATTTAAGCGATATCTGTTTAGTGAGCTAGAGAGGACTTTAGCTGCACCTTTTACATTACCAATGCAACCACTAGCACCGCACCTACATTTAAATGGTCTCTCCATCCTCCATTCTGTAGAGGGATAAAAAAAAGTCAACTCATCCCCTGGCTCAAGATCGCGTTCAGCAAATATTGTTAAGCTACCGCAATCTATGAACGTTGATGGATTACATGAATGGTTCATATTTGCAAACACAAAATCTAGTAAATGTGTTTGTTCATCTACTTGGACTGTTTGGTAAGTTTGATTTTGAAAAATCAAAGTATCTTTTGCTTGATAGATTGGGTAGTGCGCCGGAATTCTCAATGTTGTGAAAACACAAAAGCCATTGGTTAGTTCTCTAAATTCTATCTTCAGAGACCCTATAGATTTAAGTTTATTCAAAGTGTTGATTGGGTAAAACATCAACTAACCCCTGCTACTTTTAATGTTGAGTTTAACCAGATAGTGGGTGCCGCAATGTTGCCAAAAGATTTAAATATCATACATATCTATTATCGTTTCATGAGAAATTTCCTTCTCTAGGTCTCCTTTATTAGCCCAAGCCATATTTACGATAGTTCGGGTTATATTTCCTCGGAGCGGGGTAACGCGATGCATAGTCGTGTCTGCTTTGATCAAGTAAACGTCACCCTTGGCATGACTCCGTGACTGTACAGGAAAATGTTCTAGATAATACTCAACATTAGGGTTTTCTTTATCCCAGTGGGTGTTAGGGATTAACTCAACTGTTCCACCTAATTCAGGCGGTGGAGCTTCCATAAACCAAACTAAGGAATAACTATAATCATCCCAGTGCCAACCGTGTGTATCCCCTGATTGAGTCATGCGAGTAATCAAATACTTTTCCTCTTCAAAAGGACACAGGATAACTTCGTCTTTCACAATCATCGAGAGGAAAAACATTAGAGCTTCTGAATGATATATTGCTGGGATAATTTTTCCTTTTTGCTTAATATCTGCTTGTCGAACATTTTCCATGAAACGTGGAGTATTGCTTGTTACCTTGAGAAATAACTCTCTACGAACAGCATGTTGATCTAGTAAGTTGCAAACCTCTCCACGAACACCTGTTTCTATCACAGGTGGAACAAAGTTTGGAATCTTGACGTATGCCTCATTCTGGAAACTGTTTGCAAGGTCCTGAAGCAAGTTATCAGTAAATAAACCCCTCTCAAAGTAATGCTTTCTCAGGAGTTGATCGACTTGAACTGAAACATCTTCAGAATGATTGATAGAAAAGGAAGATTCCATATCTAAGAGTGGAATGCTCATAAAGAAATCCTTTTGAATTGGACAACTAAATTTAATAATGTTATTGTTGATAACCAGTGCTAACTAATGTTTTCGGAATCTATTAACAAAAAAGTATTTGCAGCATTATGCCGAGATAGGTATAAAGTTCAGCAATTATGCTTGAAAACTCTCAACTTGAAAAAGCTGAAGAGTTATATACTTCCTTACAGAAACACCGTTTTTGATAGCAAAAATTAAGCATCTCCAATAAGCTGTATGTTTCTATGAATCTCTCACTGTATATAACACTAACTTGCTTAACAACACCTATAATACCACTATAATAGTAAAGCTAAACCAAGTAAATAGTAAAATCAAAAAATTTTATTTTTTGATTTACGCACTAAAGATAGTGAGGATGCGCTCTGAAATCAGTGCCATTACGAATATTATGGAGATGTACCACGCTTTCAGAGATTACCTTTGGGAAACACAGCTTTAGCTAGTCGTGCCGTTTCATCAGCGACGGGAGGAATTTATTCGGGGTGCAGGCACATATGGCATACAGCCGAGATGGGGTAGATATAGCGACGCTGTCACCAGGGGCAAGATAGGCTGAAAGTATTGTCAAGACTGGTGTTTAGAACTTGTGTTTCTGATTAATAATTTACCCCTCAGAAAAAACTTTACGGATTGACCTACCAAAATTACCAAAATTATTAGGAGGGTTCTGGGAGATTATTGTAAATCTTTTAACATTTTATTCACTTCATCTATGTTGAAAACATCTGGATTAAAGCTTTCACCCACCCACTCCATCCTCTCCTCATATTCTGGATGTGATGGATGGATCAGCAATGATTTCCAGCAACTCTGTATAGCCCCGAGAAGCACCACAATCTTCAGGAGGACAAGCACACTTCCCAGTAATACATACAGGATATTTGGTATCTGGAGAAGATAGTAGTTCTTTTTCCACCAAAAGCTAATGTTCCCAGCTATCGCGAAAATCGTAAGTATAGGAAAAGTTGAAGTTCTCACCCTTAACCACCTGAGTGAGCTTGACACTATTCTCCGAACGCACATGAAAACCTGGTTGAGATTGACCGTAATCAACACCAGCAATAGTCCATGATTATAGATATGATAATTATCCGAGCCCATTACCTCTTGTACAATCAGATGTAACTGTTAAAGAGTCATTGGTGAAAAGTTAAGCCCGTAAGTTTTGTGTCAAGAGCCTTTGAGAGAATTGTGGTAAAAAAACTGGTCAGTCCCACGTTGAAGATGAGGAAAAGGAATCACTTGTCTATATTGAGTTTCCCACGATTTTTGACCCTGGCAAATCCCTCGCTTGACAATTTCCCCTTTTCCTTAACTTGTCACCAATGAGTGTACTCTGTCCGCAGAATCTCAGTGTCTTTAGACCTGAGAGTGTCAATAAGGACTGCTGTTTTTACCATACAATCTCAGACTCAAAATTGCTAAAGTTTGTCAGCCTGATGTACATTTAACATACTCACCATCAAAAACTATCCGGGCTTAAAGCATCTAACCACAGAACCCATTTTGAATTTTCAACTTTTAATTTTTTAGTCGTGTCCACTTCTGTAAAACCATTTCCTATCTGGGGAATTTTCTTGCTGATAACCAACAGTATCCTGATGTTAGCCATCATCTTGCTAATTTGGCGACAGCAGAAACTAATCACCGCTTATGCAAACAGCAACCCCTCAGAAGCAATCAACTTCAACTCTCCAACCCCTTCTTTGGCACCGGAATTAGGACCCCGGCATAAACTTAGTTACAGCCAATGGCTAGACATCCTCAAACAAGAAGCCAACGCAACCGCCCAAAAACCCCCTGAAAAGTTAACTATATTGGCTGGAGATTCTTTGAGTTTGTGGTTTCCACCTGATTTATTACCAGAAGACAGAAATTGGCTAAATCAGGGAATATCCGGCGAAACCAGCGATGGACTATTAAAAAGATTAGATTTATTTGACCACACCCAGCCAGAGAGCATTTTAGTCATGATTGGAATCAATGATCTAATTCGCGGTGTAAGTGATGAGGAAATCTTAACCAATCAAAGACGAATTATCCGCTATCTCCGTAGGAATCATCCCCAAACGGAAATTATAGTCCAGTCGATTTTGCCTCATGGGGGAGAAGAAGCAAGATGGGAGGGACGGGAAAAACTCCTGGCTATCCCCAACCGTCGTATTCAGAAATTGAATGAGGAACTACAAAGGATAGCTACTCAACAAAATGTCCAATATATAAACTTACATCCCCTCTTCACCAACAAACAAGGTGATCTACGCCGGGAATTTACCACTGATGGCTTACACCTCAATCCGCAAGGTTATCTAATTTGGCGGACTGCATTGCAGATTTATAACAATTCAGAAGGAGTTCAGGAGGCTATAGGCATAAATAGGCATAGAGTAGAGCATTCAGAGGACAGAATAACCACTGATAACTGATAACTGAATTGTGTCTTAGCACGAGAAAATAAGAAATAGTGATTTTAGCAGTCAGACTCAAATGGATACTAAAGCTTTTAAACGTAGTCTACAACATTCAGAAAACTACAACCGTAAAGGGTTTGGACACAAAATAGAAGTTGCCACTCAGTTGCAGTCTGAGTATCAAAGTAACTTAATTCAAGAAATACGCGATCGCAACTACATCCTCCAAAGAGGCAATGTTACCATCAGACTAGCACAGGCATTTGGATTTTGCTGGGGAGTAGAACGTGCAGTAGCAATGGCTTATGAAACCCGTCAACACTTCCCCAAAGAACGCATCTGGATTACCAACGAAATTATTCACAATCCTTCAGTGAATCAGCGGATGCAGGAAATGCAAGTCCAATTTATCCCTGTAGAAGCTAATAAAAAAGACTTCTCTCTTATTGATCAAGGCGATGTAGTCATCCTACCCGCCTTTGGTGCCAGCGTCCAAGAAATGCAGATTTTAAATGATAAAGGTTGTCAAATTGTTGATACAACTTGTCCTTGGGTTTCCAAAGTTTGGAATACAGTTGAAAAACACAAAAAAGGTGAATATACTTCCATTATTCATGGCAAATACAAACACGAAGAAACAGTTGCCACCAGTTCCTTTGCAGGTAAATATCTAATAGTCTTGAACTTACAAGAAGCAGAATATGTAATTAACTACATTCTCAATGGTGACAAGCGTGAAGAGTTTTTAGCTAAATTTGCAAAAGCCTGTTCGGCTGGATTTGATCCCGAAAAAGACTTAGAAAGAGTCGGTATTGCTAACCAAACAACCATGCTGAAAGGTGAGACCGAGAAAATTGCTAAACTCTTTGAGAAAACCATGATGCAGAAATATGGACCAGCCGAACTAAATCAGCATTTTCAAAGCTTTAATACCATCTGTGATGCTACCCAAGAACGCCAAGATGCCATGTTGGAATTAGTCGAAAATAATCTAGATCTAATGGTAGTAATTGGTGGTTTTAATTCATCAAATACAACTCAACTACAACAAATTGCATTTGGGAGAAATATTCCTTCCTATCACATTGATGCTGTTGAACGCATCAAATCAGGTAATGCCATCGAACATCGGCAATTAACAGGAGAACTAATAACAACAGAAAACTGGCTTCCACCAAGAGAAATTGTTGTAGGAATAACCTCTGGTGCTTCTACTCCCGATAAAGTTGTAGAAGATATCATTGAGAGAATTTTTACCTTAAAAGCAACCTGATAATTCGTAATTTCTAAGTAAGAATTCAGGAGTCAGGAGTCAGGAGTCAGGAGTAAAAATCTCTTGCCGTCTAGATTTTAATTCAGCTTATTTAGCCCCCTAAATCCCCCAATTCTCGGGTGAAAAGAATTTTCAAAGTCACCCCATAATTGGGGGTTATAGCATTTCAAGAAAACCCTGATACATATTACTTCCCCTTGAGTTATAGTCCTTTGGCTATGCCTACGGCGAGCAAAGCTATCGCTATTCAACGACCATTAACCCCAATTTTCATAATCTTTATATATTACAAAATGAAGTGCGGAATAATATGGGTTATATCTATCACCCATATTTATGCATAACGTATGATTACGAATTATATCAGTTGTCAATTAGATAACAGCTTTACAAATTTTTAATTGGTATTTGCCATTTTGGCACTCGTATGGCAAAGTAACTTGATATATTGCAGAAATTACCAAGATGTTTTTAATTGTTATACGGAAGACGGGGTTGAACCCGTCTTTTCTGTTATCTTTTGCGTGAAAATGCCTGATACATCAATATAACAGCTGATTAATAACTCCTAAATCTAAAATTTTTACGCTTTTTAGAATTTGCCATTTTGGCAGAGAGTGACAAAAGAAATATGTTATGTTAATCAAAATTGTGGGAATTAATAATGAATAAAACAACAGTTAAGGGCTAAATTCTCATTCTTGTTGTTGACTTCATTTGCTATCCTGACAACCTATTGAATGTTATTTCTACTATTTTGTTCATATTCCAAGGTGTATTGCCACTTTCAAGCTATTAGTGCGGACGGGATAACCCCCCGTCCTTTATTTTTGCGTAAAAATTCAGCTATGGAGAAGTTTTGCATTGCCACACCAACATATTTTTTAGTGGCAGTATTAACTCTTATCAGTTTTTAGGATATTTGCATACATCCTCTAGGAAGATGCTACCAGAAAACCAGACAGGCTAAATTGGTTTGGGATGTTGTTATGCACTGGATTTATAGCGAGGTTTGGTTAACCACCAAACCTTTTTTGTCTGTAAGCATTGGGTAATAGTTAATGGTTGGTATTGATCATGATTCATGATTCTGTCCCCTATACCTTACCCCGAAAGAATTTTCGCTAAATTACCTAACGCAGACCGGATAAATTGTGCATTTTTGATAAACTGTAAAAGTTTAAACTTTATAGTTGTGGTGCATATCAAAGCAGGAGTATAGTATTAAAAATACTGGGACTATCCCAAATGTCTAAGTTTATTGTCATACTGTAGCTTACTTCCCGCAGGGTATGAAGCACAGCGCAATGTTCGCGAAGGGATACACTGCACTCCATTCCCTATGGCTTACGCCACGCTTCGCTAACACAATGACAATTTATGATATTTTTGCAAAATTGGGATGCTCCCAAAATACTCAGCCCTAGAGACTTTCCGCATTGACTGAAAACTAAAATGGCCAAGCACTTGCGCAAGCTGAAGAAAAAAGCGACTCGCATAAATCACCCTGGTGCTGATGCGAAACAAAAGATAGCTAAAAAAACTCAAAAACAATCTCGATGGCGCAGTTGGTTGTTGTCAACCTTGATGCTGACTACTTTGTTTAGCAGTGCTGGTCTAATTATCGCTGCTGGCTGGATTAGTATTCTCTTCATATTTAATCCAGAACAGGTAAGCTGGTTGAATGAATTTTTACCAACCTGGTAGCAAATCCCTTTCAATGAAAAAGAGATCCCCCAAACCCTTGCAGAAATTTGACTCGCCTTAAATAAACAAAACCGGATTCCTGGGGAAAGTCTATCTTTAGAGGTTGTCAATAATGATGATAATCAGGAACGAAATTCTTCTTTATTACCAGTTTTTCAAAAACGCAATAATTGTCAGTCTGATTGTCAAGAATTAGTAGAACTATGGGTCTATCAACGTACCGAGGATTTAGAATTCCAATTTCAACCAGAAACATAGTACCATCTGGTAACATAAATTCCTATCACTGGGGTTGCAAAATCTTTTGTGGAATCTCCCTTGGATAAAAATTATTTAGAGTTAGAGAAGCAAGGAGAAAAAATTAATTTACCTTTAACTGAGATCAAAGCTTTTGAAGATTCTCCATTATCACCAGAGTTTTGGTTTTATTTACGCGGTGAACACAAGCAAGGAGATAACCAAATTACTTATGCTTAAATAGTTCACTACAACCCCAAAATCCGTAATTTACAGCAAATTTTATCTTGGAAAGATCCTAACATTCAACTACCTAAATGGCAATAAGTAACAGGTAGTGATGCAAAAGAGTTCGTCATAGACCAAACAGCAAATTTAGAGCCAAAATTGCAAGTATATCAACTCAAGTCTAGTGAATTAATTAGCAATTCGCTGATATTAGTACCAGTTGATCTCAAGTCGTAATTTGATGATTTTGCTTATCAAAAATCTTTAGCACTGGCTAGAAATGGACTTTGGACACCCGCTTACGCTTGGTTGAGATCTCTGCAAAAACAGCGAAAAACGCCTTGTCTAGAGTCTGTCCAGACGCAAATTGATTTAATTCGCCTCCATTGCCAATTTACCAAAATTCAAGCTGATAAAACTTGCGCTAATCCCAGTGAACAAGTGATGACATATTTAATTGATGTTCCTTGGGAACAAGCTTTACAGGTTTTGACAGCTTTACCCCATAATGGTCAAGAAATTTCTAATTTACTCAAAGCAGATAGAGGTAAGTTATGGAATCGGACAACGGTAGTGTTACGGCTTAACTCCAGTAGACGTGCTGTGTTAGCTTGGGCTTATTTAATGTTAGTGGTGCAGAGTGGAGAAAAACGTGCTAATTATTGGTTGCAGGAATAACCAAATATTAATGAGGAAACGTTATATTATCTGCAAGATTTGTTAGCACAACTCAATAATGAGGTGACGAATGATCATGAAAGTCAAATGATTGGTGGAGTGCAACAAATTACTCAGATTAATAATGCTGATTGGCTATCTATACCTCCTCAATCGGATTTAAAAATACCGACTGATAAAGTGTGGTTTCAGGTAAATGTGAGTGCATTTCATGATGGAACAAAAATTTTGCAAGAGGTCTATTCGCCTGTGCAGATGATTGATATGACTAATAACGGTAAGGTTGATGTAGTTTTGACTATTTCTGGTTCGGATATAACTGCTTTGACTCAGCCAGTCAATGCAGATTCCAGTGTGGGAGAAGATAAGATACGCCCCCGGACTGTGATTTTGTTGCTGAAAAGGTGATTTATAGTGATTTCGTTGCTAAATCTCGGCAAACGCTGACTGTGATCGCTAAACTCAATAGTGACCAGTCTCTGGCTTTACTGGTAGAAAATACTGAATATATATATAGCAGCTTAAGGTAAGGTATAGGAGCTTAAGGCGCTGGTCAGAAACTAATCAGCGCCTTGAATAGTAGCTGAATTTTTTGATTTATTCTTCGTGGCTAGAAGATTCTAGTCTTTGACTTTTGATGTTCTGTAACTGTTGTAGTAAAGAATCTACTTCTGCTTGCAAATCCATAAATTTTTCTTGCTGATCGTCCCGATAATAGGCTTTGGTTAGCTTCTTGACCATTTCGCTATGGGATTCGCAACTGGTAACACTGGATGACAAAGTGGACATGGTTATACTCATTTGCAAATTTAGCTCACACCATTTGAGATATTATAATAATGTCATATTAAGCTTTCTTAAAACATCGTATACTTTTAATCACATACTCTGATAGGTTTGCCGTTTAATCATAAGAGACTACGATTAGAGTGACTGTGTTCCTCAGATCACATCGCCCTGAGCGTGGTAAAGTGATTGACACTATCAACAAAATCCCATTTTCCCATCTCAAATCTCTAGTTAAGAAGTTTTTAATCCCGTGACTTTGAGCTTGTCTGTTGCTAAATCTCATCGCCAACCTTGGCCCGGACTGATAGAAGCCTATCGTAAATACTTGCCTGTCAGCGAAAGCACTCCAGTTGTTACTCTCTTGGAAGGTAACACACCTTTAATTCCAGTGCCAGCGCTCGCAGAACGCATTGGCAGACAAGTCAAGGTATTTATTAAATATGACGGACTAAACCCCACCGGCAGTTTTAAAGACCGGGGTATGACTATGGCGATTACCAAGGCTAAGGAAGCCGGGGCTAAGGCAGTAATTTGTGCTAGTACAGGCAATACTTCAGCTGCTGCTGCTGCTTATGCGCGGCGTGGGGGGATGAATGCCTTTGTGTTGATTCCTGATGGTTATGTGGCTTTGGGTAAGTTAGCCCAAGCTTTACTCTATGGGGCTGAGGTACTAGCTATTAAGGGAAATTTCGACCGGGCGCTGGAAATTGTCCGGGAAATGGCGGATCATTACCCCATCACTTTGGTAAATTCTGTCAATCCTTACCGCTTGGAAGGGCAGAAAACTGGCGCGTTTGAAGTGGTGGATGCTTTGGGTAATGCTCCCGATTGGTTGTGTATTCCGGTGGGAAATGCGGGGAATATCACAGCATATTGGATGGGTTTTTGTCAATACCATCAAGATCAGAAGTGCGATCGCTTGCCGAAAATGATGGGTTTTCAAGCTGCTGGTGCTGCACCTTTGGTAAGTGGTAAACCTGTGGCAAATCCTGAAACTTTAGCCACAGCAATACGTATTGGTAATCCTGCGAGTTGGGATCAAGCGAGTGCAGCCCAAACCGCTAGTCAAGGCAGTTTTAACGCTGTCACAGACGAAGAAATTCTCGACGCTTATCGACTTTTAGCATCATCAGAAGGTATTTTCTGTGAACCTGCCAGTGCAGCTTCTGTAGCTGGGTTGTTAAAGGTAAAAGACCAAGTTCCCACAGGTGCAACAGTGGTTTGTGTCCTTACAGGTAATGGTTTGAAAGACCCAGATACAGCAATTAAACACAGTCACAGTCATTTTAAACAAGGTATTCCCGCAGACCTAAAAGCTGTAGCTGAAGCAATGAGGTTTTAGCAACTTGCTGTTTGTAAATTGGGGTCTAAACGGTTAGGCGCATATTTTCTATATGATTCATCATGAGGAAAAATTATCAAAGCGCCTAACGCAATAACACACCCTACTTAAGATTTATTTTATAAATAGTCTCTAAGTCAGCTATTATCAAGTAACTCTAGAAGATCCTTACCAGCTTCGAGAATATCTTCATCGTCACTTTGTAATGCTCTAATAGCTAATCCATGTGTTAAATCAGGGTCAATTTCAAGGTACAGTTCAAGCAAACGTCTATACTCTTCATAAGCATCCTGAGTTGCATTAATTAATACAGGTTAAGCACTTCTTTCAAAATTAGCTAGTAAAAACTCTTTAGGTAACGAAAGTAAAACTTCTCTAACTAGTTCAATATCTGAATGACCAACACTAGCTAGATCAACTAATTCATTGAACAACGACAAACTTTCTTCTACTTCTAACTACAATAGTATTCTCACAGTAGTGGTTCTATCTGATGGACTCTTGAGAGCTTGCCTAATTGTTAACTGTTTATCTGTTGAGTGACTGAAAAACCCCCAACGAGCTCTACAATAATCCATTTCAGCACTACGTAAGCTTCGCCATAATTCAAAGTTATTTGTTGGCAAATTTCCTTGTACCATCATTTTTTATTACCAGGATATTTCCGAGGAGGATAAAAGTTGCAATTGGTAAGTGACCATTACCAGAACCATTAGACAGTTACATTTCTAGCTGCATGGTGCAGTTAGGTGCAAGATATTTGGAAATTACCGCTTCTCATGCACTACGAACGGCTAGTTTACCCTTACATCATGGAGATCGTTTTGATCAAATGCTAATTGCACACGCACAGATGGAGGAGATTACACTTCTTAGGGCCGATCCAATGTTGAAAGAGTATAAAGATACTGCTATTTTTTGGGCTGCGAATAAAAAGTAAGAAGAAGCAGCAAATGACTGATATGTAATTGATAACTGATAACTGATAACTGATAACTCTTTAGTGACTTATTTCGCCAGTTTCTACTGCTTCTACTGCTTCCCCTGCTATCCTTGCTGCTCGCGCCTTTGCTAAACTGTCAATAGCATCACCTAAAGCTGTGGTTAGGTTGTTACGGGTTTGAGCATGATTTTCTTGTTCTGTTTTCAAAGCTTGAATTAGGTAATCGCGTTCTTTAGTAACTGCCACAAGTTTAGCTTTTAACTCCTCTACAGATGTCAGTTGTGATAGTTCTGACTGAACTGCTGTAGTAGTAGTTTCAGCAGTTGCGTCAACGTTTATACCTTGGAATTGTTGCAGTTCAGCTTTTACAGATACGATTCCTTCGGATCGCTTCGCTAACGCTTGTTGGTGTATCTTGGCTTCTGCACGACGTTGTTCTGATTCAGTATTATATAGTTGTCGCCACTTTTGTGAACTTTCCCAGGCCTCATCACGTTTTTGTTGTAGTTCAGCCATCTGCTGTCTCAGGGCTTGAATTTCGGCTAACCATTTTTGTGTTAAATGAGCTGTTTGATAAATATTGTCAGTCATTAGTTTAGTTAAGTGTATTAAGTATTAAATAATTCTGTCTTCTCGTGAAAAATTTTACCGTATAAATAGCGAGCCTAAATAATTTACAAATATCTTCTGTATTTTGAATTGGATATATATGCCCCAGCATCGTTGGATCAGGTTCTTTCGCCACCTCAATTGGCGTACATTTCAGAAAACCATGGACAGGACTATGGAAGGGAGACTGTTAGGACTGGCTTCAGAAATTGCCTTTAATGCCATGTTATCCTTGTTTCCCGCGATTATTGCTGTGCTGACAGCCATTGGTTTAGTAGCAGAATCCTTGCAAAACACCTTTATTCAGGCAACAATGCAACTGAGTCAGATTGTACCCGAAGAAGCATGGAGTTTAATTAGTGAATTTGCTACTAAAGAAATTGCCGAGTCTAAAAATAGAGGTTTATTTTCTGTCAGCTTTGTGATCGCAATTTGGACAGCTTCTGGTGCAGTCAGTACCGCTATGACCGCATTTGATCAAATAGAACAAATTTCTCCAGAAAATGTGCGACCATTTTGGAAGGCCAAACTTATTTCTCTAGGATTAACAATTGGGACTATATTACTTTTAATACTGGCTTCTTTTCTAGTATTTATTAGTGATTTACTTTTGGGTATATTGATACGTGGTAATGGTTATTTAGCATTCTTATTGCATATTTGGCAACTGTTACTTTGGCCTTTAGCCTTAGTTATTGTTGCTGCCACATTTAGTTTAGTTTATCGTTATGGACCGAGTTTGTGGAAACCAGGCACCCCATTGATGCCAGGAGCCGTTTTAGCAGCTATATTTTGGGCAATAGTTTCCGCCCTATTTCGCTTTTATGTCACCAATTTTGGAAATTATAATAAAGTTTACGGCACAGTGGGAACTTTTATAGTATTAATGTTGTGGTTGTGGATGGGTGCCTTTGTTCTCCTAGTTGGGAAGCAATTAAATGTAATTGTTAGTGAATCTATGAAAAATAGGGAATAGGAACTGGGGACTGGGGACTGGGGACTGGCGGAGAATAACAACTGACAATTAGCAATTAGCAATTAGCAACTACCAATCACCAATAACTAAAAAATGTCTAATTCTCCCAATAAAATATACATAGAGTCTGATGCTTATGCACAGGAATTAAAACGTCTGCGTCAAATTAGTAAAGTTTTGGATAATGCTATTACCATTACCGGAACTCAAGTTGGTATTAGTTCAGATCCTATTTTGGGATTGATACCTGTCGGTGGTGATGTTTTAGGATTGATATTTTCTCTTTCATTATCATCGAATCAGCGCCGCTAGGTATATGGAGAGCTACCTGAGAACGAATGGTTGTAAATATTATTATTGATGCCTTAGTTGGTGCTGTCCCCATGTTAGGAAACTTATTTGATTTTGTCTGGAAAGCAAATAATTATAACATCACTTTATTAGGAGATTACTTAAAAACTCCTGGTGAGAGAAAGAAAGCTGATAATGGTTTTATCATTCTCTCTATTGGGGGATTGTTCCTATTGGCCATTGTTTTAATACCACTACCCGTGATAATAAAAGGAATGCTATGGCAAGCCTTAACTGGCGATTAAATTAATGATTATATTTTTAAATTAAATTAAATAAGTCAGTAAATAATGATATTATCTCCGTAAGGATTCAGGAGCAGGAGGATAAGAAAGTAATATCCAATTTCCCTTGGCCTATTCCTTATGTACTGCCCAAACAGATTTAATAAAAATTAAAACAGAAATGATATGAAGGATTGGTGGCAAATTAACTTTCCTAAAGGTCGGCAAAATCTAATTATTACTGATGCTAATGGATATCCTGTACGAATCGCTTATGGTGAAAAAGGTACGGGTAAACCACTAGTTTTATTACATGGTTTGGCAAGTTGGAGTTATAATTGGCGGCATATTATAGAGCCATTATCTCAATATTTCCGGGTAATTTGTTTTGACGCTAAAGGCCATGGATTTTCTGAGAGACCTGTATCACGACGAGAAGAAAATGGTCATCAAGTAATTGAATTAGAGCGAATAATTCAAGCTTTATGTGATAAACCACCAGTAATTATTGCTGAATCTTTAGGTGCATTAGTTTCTTTAGCCTTGGCTGGACAATCTCCCCATTTAATTGATCGGTTAGTAGTAATAAATGCGCCTATTTTTACCGAAAAACTACCCCATTGGGTGATGGGATTACTTGCTCAAACTCCACTGGAAATTATCCAGACTATTGATTTTTTGCGTCTAGCTTATGTGTTTGCACCTATACTTAGAGAACTCATAGCTATAGAAAGACGGAGAGTTTTATTTGATCCTTCTATTCTCTCAGAGGAAGATGTTTATTGGATAACCTACCCATTTATTGAAATTCCGGGGACTTTAGTGAAGGTGGCTGAAGAATTACAAATAGCAGTTAAGGAAGTTGAAAATTTACAAGCCAAAAAACCAAATATGTTGACAAAGATTCAAAATAATCTTTGTGCTATTGAATGTCCAACTCTAATTTTATGGGGTGATCAAGACAGTTGGTTTCCTGCTAGTCACGGTGAGAAGTTGCATCAAAATATTCCTAATTCACGCTTTCAACTTCTGCACAACTGCTATCATGATGCATCAACAGGTGCTTCTGAAGTAGTGAAGGCAGAGATTATTAAATTTTTACAGGATACGAATTTTTGTTGAACTGTGATTTCCCCAATTAACAATTAAGTAGTCGTGCGAAATAAATTGTAAATTTAGAGGATAGAACAGGGAAATCTTAACAGGGAAAAGATAAGCAAGACAGAGATTTCTATTTTTCCCAAAAATGTTTAATTAATTTTGCCCAGGTAAGTAAGTTAGCGGGAAAAGATAGAACTTTGTAACAAAAAGTAAAATCACCAAAACCCTTTTGCCTTTTGCCCTTCGGGTTCTCCAGTCGAAGCCTGGGGGAAGCCGAAGCGCGTACATGGGGGAAACCCTTCCACCGCAGTTGCTCTGCAAGACCGAGCTGGTTGACCTTTTGTCCTGTCATAACGACAATTTTGCCCACTTACTTACCAATAAAAGAAGAGTGGGAGTAGGCATACCAAGCGCCATTTATCTCCCACTCTACATTTGCTGCTGGAGCGTTGAGGAATATATTTATAGACACTGCCCGTTATTTAGGGGGCTAAATTGTACGTCAACGACAGTGACTATATGCTATTAATATTCCTGTTGCAGCAAATGTGAAACCTGATTATTATTTTTTCTGAACTAATAGCTCGGAAAAGTGTGTGTAGATTGCTTTATATGTCGATGAAAAAGACTTGTGAAATATCTTTTTTAGACTAATCTATTGATATAATAGACCCTGATAACAACACCCTTTAGTCGTTTATCTTTTATCAATTTAACCTGGTGTTTTAGCGATTGGTTGCCAAGTTGGCACTTTTATCAGTTATCAGTTATCAGTCAAAAAAGGCAATAAGTTATTTTTCCCCTACACACTTTTTTAACCCCGCTGGGGAAGTTTGAGTAAGCGATAAATAACCAAGCAACTAGAGGCGCAGCTAAGAGCGATCGCTAACATTAACCATCAAGGTGTAGGATTATTGAGATTAGAGGATGTTGGGTTTGTTTTTATACTGACCACTACTGCTAGTTTTGCCATTTGTATTTGTGCTACGTAGCCAATATAAATGAGTTGGTAATAACCAAAGATGCCAACGGGAGCAACGGGATTTTCTGAGGTGAGGCAAAAATTGTACTTTTAGCTACGCCAATCACAGATATGGCTAAAATATTTTTCTGGAATTAAAGTAAAATAAATCACATCAAACAAATAAAATACCAAGACAAAGTATCTTCTTAAAATATCCTAAGAAGACTTGCATTCAATAATTTGTGGATGGTGGGAATAAGCTGCTTAGCTCAGTAATCAAATAAGCAGGTATTGATTACCATAGAAAATTCTGTTAAATGGGAGTTCTAGGTATAAAATATTAGATAGTTTCAAGATGGATAAAAGAGGTAAAAATGGAATTATAGAAATTATTGTGCTAACTTCCAGCTATCCATTGACAAGGAAGATGTAACATAATTTCCGCATTTTCTTTTAACCAAAATTTGCAACCTATACTTTTTATGAAGAAGATACTCCGGAAGAAAACCTTGTAGGAAATAGCGTTATATGGTTACATAATAGACTGAAAAATCTTTTGAGTAAATGTGCTAGACCCAAGCTAATTAAAACAGCCAAATATATTTACTGAGAGAGTCCGTGTGAGCAGGAAGAGTGAGATAATAATCCGTGGGAACTTCATGAAGATAATTATTTGGATGGAAAATAATTTTCTCGATTTTCCAGAAGTAGAGATGAATACTTTTAGTATAGCAGTATTACTTTGGACTAATTAAGGAATAGTGAGTTTTTGCTTAAGAAACACCACCTTCATTTTGGTAGAAATCTGTCGTACCTTGTTGAGATTTGAAGCTAGACAAGGGATATTAAATTTGTCAGGCTATGCATATTTAGCACAACTGCCTACAGGTCTTAGTCAGTTAAAAAATCTTCAAGCACTAAGCTTATACTTGGAAGGAACCAAGTGTTTACCAATAGATATTGGTCAGTTAACTAATCTTAAATGGCTATATCTAAACATAGATGAATTAGAATATTTACCAGCAGAATTTGGCAGATCGAGTAACTTGAAACAATTAATCCTAGAGAATATGTAACACCTCAAAGACCTACCTGCTGAGTTTTCGTAACTAAGTTCTCTGGAAGAAATAAAGCTGCTTCATTGTGGATTCATGGCAGTACCAGAGCCTATTTTTGAACTGACAAACCTAAAAAAGCTGAAGTTCAGTGTGAAATCTGGCATAGACTGTGTTGTTTCCCCGAAAATCGGTCACGTGCACCAATTGCAAGAGTTAGAGATTGTAGGGACTTTTGCTCACTATCTACCAGATGAAATTGGGGAACTGTCACCTTTAGAGAAGCTAAAGATAAATTGCTTGTATCTGAAAAAGTTACCTGAGAGTATTGGCAAATTGTAGAATTTAAAAGGACTACGCTGCTATGATTCGGATAATAGTATAAAAATACTATATTATTTAAGTCAGTTGACTAGTCTACAATTGTTAAATCTTGCGAGCTTGGGGACTGGACACATTCCTGAAGTTTTGTTCGAAATGCCATTTTTACAAACTTTGCGATTTGACAGTGACGCGCCCCAAGGAGAAATTGAGGGTCTGAAAAAAGCTTTACCTAATAGAGAGGTCCGAAAATTTACAAAGGAGTCTGTGTCTGGCTTTCCATAGTGTTAAGATTAGGAAAGAGCCAAGGAAAGAATCAGGGTTGGGAATAGTAAGTTATACGAAATATCCATGAAGATGTTGATGACAAATTCATAACTGACCTCATATCCATAACATTTATGAAATGGGTAAAACTAATGAACCGATTACTAATGTGACTAAACCACAAATAGTAAGAATCACTTGTGAGTAAATTCAGGAATTCAGGGTAAATCTTTGTTGAGGTACCCGGAAGGAATATTTTTACAAGTCTAATGACCTATTCAACAAAAATACCGTTGGTGGAAAACTCTTTGTTTCCTGCCTTTTATTCTGAGGTTGATTCTCCTTTACGTGGTTTCTTATAAGTTGGGCTAATATTCTTTCCTCCTTGATATACTTTATCTCCTCCAAACATTTGGTTGTTATCGAACTTCTTTTGTTGCTCTCGAAATAAGCTAATATCATTGCTTGGTCCTTTTTCTCCTACTTCTACCAAGTCTTGAAACTGATGGTTAGTTATTCCCAGTATTTTTTTTGTACGATGTGGGTATTCTTGAATATAATCAAGTGTATTTTTCCTTTTGGTAGACGGTCAAAATTCCCTATTCCGTTCTACATTCCGTTCTACCATTGTTTTGACACCAAGTTAATTTTCCGGACAGGTCTAATACAGAGGTATCTGATTACAAAGAGTACCGTGACTAAAATGAAGTTGAGCAGTAGAAAATTTCAGAGAACCTACACTTAAAAGCCTATCTTTCATAAAGAAAGATAGAATTGATACAGTAGAGCAATTTATCATCGATTTTCAGCTGCAATACCAACTTGTCAAACCAGAGAAATTCGCGCAAGGGCTGACCACTAATCTTATTCTAGGCGATCGCTCAAAGTCTTAGCAGTCAAATTCAAAATCATACAATCATCGTTCTTAACATTAAATTCCAAGTTTTGTCTATAGTAAGCATTGGTGACAAGTTAAGGAAAAGGGGAAATTGTCAAGGGTGGTATTTGCAGTGGTTAAAAATCGTGAGCAACTCATTATGTCCATGACCTCCGCATGGTTGCAGGGTCAAAAAACCCAATTGTCTAGACAAGAATCTTGTGTTTGTCGTCCTTGTTAAAGGAGAAGTAGAAAAAGACATAGTGCTTTTTAGATTGGTTTGTAGGGGCATAATTGAATATCTTCATTTATCCCACATTCCGCACCGTAAACTGCCACAGGGAGAAATTACGGAGAGGAGAAATCCAAGGGAGCATAAAAAGGAACATATGTAGTGAAGAAAGGCATTAGAGAAACAGTAAAGCACCAAAAATAGCATCAAAAGCTATTCTCAATAAGGAGCAATAAGAAAGAACACCGCCCAGAGGAGTCAACAGATAAATGAAGATATTCAAGAGATAAATCATAACTTAGACTAATAGATTGAAGTAAGAAAAGAAATTATGGACGCTGATTTTACGCTTAATAGCACTGGAGATAACCAGCTTAAATCTGACATCATTTTCAGATTTGATTCTGTATATAAGGCCCAGTCCGCTACTATGAGACTGTTAGCTTTTAGTTAACTTTTAATTGTTTTTGGTACTCTACTGCTATTTTACCAAAGCATGGTGAATCTGCTTGGTTTCCCGATGCTAGTTATAAAAATATTGGTATGTCTCCATCTCCTGAACATACTCCTGAACATATCATTTCTATGATGAACTGTTTTAACTCCGGTCTATGGTCACCAGAATAACCGTAGGTGATGGTTATTTCTTTTGGTGATTTTACTGCTAATTCTTCTATTTCTTGATTATTTCCTAGTTTCTGACTCTCAAATATCACTTCTGGTAAGCTGGTATTATATTGCCAATGTATGTGCATTTATGATAAGTCTAGACGCCCTGCTCATAGGGATACTCCAAATTTTTTTGCTGCTTTTAAGGCGACAATAAAAAATATTCTATCCAATCCTTTTATCAATAGTTTATCCATGACTCTCCCCAGTTTATCATCCTTGAGATATTCTGGTTTTACTCCTGGTCCTATTAGATGGTCACAGGGGATTATTTCAAAATCTTGGGGAAACATATATAAGGGTTTTTATACAAATCCTAACCAGTTTATTATCATGGCTTTTACTACATGACACGGACTTACTTTCTCTCCAATTCCAACGGTTATTTCTACTACTCCTATGGCGTCTATTATTCCTGCTACTATGCCTAAATGGTCTAGCTTTTGAATTTCCATTTTTTGAAGCTTTGATTTCACAACAGAATTATCCACAACTCCTGTTGTGATTAAATCATTTCTTCTTCTGTTCTAATTTAATTTTTAAATCATTACATTTTCTTTTCTTTTATCTTATTTACAAAACTTTATTCTCTCACTCTATTACCATTTTAATCATACTATTCTCATTAAGCCTTTTCTTCCTTGCAGGAGCTTTAGTTTTTGTGTACTACTATCTGTGACAGTTAGGGTACAGTTAGGGTGCGGAAGGTGGGTTATATGAGTGTCAGGAATTGCTTCTGGAAATGATGGCTTCCGTTCGCAATAAGCAGGTATTTTTCTGCTTATCATGAGGGGCTGAGGGCTATGATGCTTATCCAGCGACATCTTTAACTTCTTTGTCGCCCCCTTAAACAATACCCCTCTCCGCCACCGGAAAGGGGTTGATCAAAGATTAAAACTCAGCACTACCTAATAAGCATCTTGCAACTCATAGAAATCAGGTGAGATGTAATCCTTGCGTAAAGGCCAACCTACCCAATCTTCCGGCATCAAAATCCGCTTCAAATTGGGATGACCTTCATAGATAATACCCAACATATCGTAAGACTCGCGCTCTTGCCAGTCCGCAGTCTTCCAAATCCAGTACACTGAAGGCACAGTTGGATTGTCTCTAAGTAAGAATACCTTCACCCGGACTTCTTCAGGTTTATCAGCATTATCACTCACCTTCAACAAGTGATAGACACTGACCAATTCCTGTCCCGCACCCAAGTCAATACCTCCCTGAAACTGGAGATAATTAAACCCGTAAGCGTACAAAGCTGTAGCAGTAGGAAGCAAAAAATCTGCGTCTACCTTAATAATCTCTACCCCATTAGCATCGGGGGCCAAAGATTCATGGTGAAAGCCATTTTCAGTTAACCACTGGGAAACCTGACCCGCTGGAACTATAGACTCTTCAGCTGCTGGAACTATCTTAGACTCTTCATCAGCCACGCTTTTCTTCCTCCTTTGTCTTGGATGTCAGCAATGCTGGTGGTACAGGCATACCAACTGCTTCGGTCAGTTCCTTGGGTGGATTGAAGCGAGTTCCTGACTGCATATACTTACCAGTTAAAATCTCTGGTACTGGCTTCATGCTGTGAGTTGTACTGTAATAGCGGTGGGTTTGCTTGATTTGACCCCGTTCTTGCATCGAATCATTAGCGATTTTCTTCCGCAACTTAATAATTGCATCAATAATCGCTTCTGGACGGGGAGGACAACCAGGTAAATACACATCCACCGGAATTAGCTTATCAACTCCGCGCACAGCTGTAGGCGAGTCAACACTGAACATCCCGCCTGTAATTGTACAAGCACCCATAGCAATTACATACTTAGGTTCGGGCATCTGTTCATAAAGACGCACCAATTGAGGAGCCATCTTCATGGTAATTGTACCAGCAGTGATAATTAAATCAGCTTGACGGGGACTAGAACGGGGAATTAACCCAAAACGGTCAAAGTCAAAACGAGAACCAATTAAAGCTGCAAATTCAATGAAGCAGCAAGCTGTACCAAATAGCAACGGCCACAAACTAGAAAGCCGCGCCCAGTTGTAGAGGTCATCAACGGTAGTCAAGATGACATTTTCTGACAGTTCTTGAGTAACTGTAGGACGCTCAATGGGGTTGATGATTAGCTCTTTGTCCTGAGTGGTTATATTAGAATTCAAGACCATTCCAAAGCTCCTTTACGCCATGCGTAAACTAAAGCGACTACGAGAATCGCAATAAAAATTAACGCCTCAATAAACGCCAATAAACCCAAACGGTGGAAAGCTACCGCCCACGGGTACAAGAAAACAGTCTCAACGTCAAAGACAACAAAGACTAAAGCGAACATATAGTAGCGAATATTGAATTGAATCCAGGCACCACCGATGGGTTCCATGCCGGATTCATAAGTTGTGCGCCGTTCCGGGCTGAAGCTACTAGGTCTGAGGAGTTTGGACGCGGAAAGCGCCAGGGCTGGTACTAGGCTACAAAGGAGGAAGAAGCCTAGAAGATATTCGTAACCTTTGAGGACAAACACAATGGATATCTACCGCTGATGGTGGAAATAAAGCTGTGAGTTTCTTTTACATTATATCTTTTAGGGTTTTCTGAAATCTGGGAAACAGATGTGCTGCTTGTATTTGATTCAGTTTTGAGAGCTATAGAAAAGTCTAATAATTATGTCATAATTTTTAACGTATCTTTAAGATTTCCCCTCTAGGAGAACCCAGCCATGAGCGCACAAGCTGAAGAAGCTCTTGAAACTCAGGTTTTAGACCGTTATGAATGTCGCTCCTGCGGTTATGTTTATGAACCGGAGAAGGGAGACGACAAGTATGATATTCCTGCTGGGACGGTTTTCTCAGAATTGCCTGTCAATTGGCGTTGTCCAGTTTGTAGCGCTAAAAAGGTGGCTTTTGCCAATATTGGGGCTGCGGGTACGGCATCTGGTTTCAAAGAAAACTTAGGTTACGGCTTAGGTGTGAATAAACTTACACCAGGGCAAAAGAACATATTGATATTTGGGGCTTTAACCCTTGGCTTTTTGTTTTTTATCAGTCTTTACGGCTTACAGTGAAACTGCTTTGGGGATTGGGGACTGGGGACTGGGGATCTGAAAGAATCACCATCTCACTCCTGATAGCACAGCTTGGTGTATGACTTTTACGTCGTCACGCAAATAGCTATACTCCTTGAACTCCTAAACTCCTATTCCGTCTCATCTTAAATAAGACTTCCGCAAATTTAGATAAACACTAAGAAATACTGATGCATTCAATTGTAAAAAAGTGGCAAGGAATATTTGCCGCACTCATAGTAGTCCTAGCCTCTATAGGTTGTAGCAAAGTTCCCTCTGTTAGCTATAATCCCTGGGCAGTTATTAATGTGCCAACAGATGCGAAACTTTTCGATATTGCTTTTACTGATAACCCTAACCATGGTTATTTAGTGGGTAGTAATGCGACTCTGTTGGAAACTAATGATGGTGGAAATACTTGGCAACCGCTACAACTAGCAGTTGATGAGCCAAAATCTCGATTTGATTCAGTAAGTTTTGCAGGTAAAGAGGGTTGGATAGTTGGAGAACCTTCTTTATTGCTGCATACTACTGATGAAGGTAAATCTTGGTCGAGTCTGCCCTTGAATGAAAAGTTACCTGGTAGCCCAATTTTGATTACTGCTTTGGGTGAAAATACAGCAGAAATGGCTACTGATGTGGGAGCTATCTATAAAACTACAGATGGTGGTCAAAACTGGAAGGCACAAGTAGAGGCTGCTGTTGGTGTGGTGCGTAACTTGGAGCGCTCGCCTGATGGTAAGTATATTGCTGTTTCCTCTAAAGGTAGTTTTTACTCTGTCTGGGAACCAGGACAAGCTGCTTGGGATCCCCATAACCGCAATAGTTCTAGGCGTTTAGAAAATATGGGTTTTGCTGGTAATGGCCAATTATGGTTATTAGCACGGGGAGGTCAAGTTAAATTTAGTGATTTGACTAAATCTGATGAGTGGTTGGATGTAGAATATCCAGAGTTAGCTACTAGCTGGGGTTTACTAGATTTAGCCTATCGTACACCTGAAGAAATCTGGATTGGTGGTGGTAGCGGCAATTTGCTACGCAGTACCGACGGTGGTCAAACCTGGGAAAAAGACCGTGAAGTGGAAGGAGTCGCTGCTAATTTTTACAAGATTGTATTTTTTAACCCTGATCAAGGTTTTATTATTGGCGATCACGGCATTCTGCTCAAATATAACCCCAATGCCAATTCATCATCCCAACCAGAGGCTGCTTAGTTACAAGGTGGGTTAAGAGATGATAACCTTTTCTGAGAAGAACGTTGCAACTTGTAACTCTTTCTAAACTTTGTAGGATAATAAACTCAATAGTAGTTTTTGTGAAGGTAGTCACTTAAATGTCAGGTACCACTGGAGAGCGTCCATTTTCGGACATTGTTACCAGTATTCGTTACTGGGTAATTCACAGCATCACCATTCCAGCTTTATTCGTTGCTGGTTGGTTATTTGTTAGCACTGGACTGGCTTATGATGCCTTTGGCACACCCCGTCCTAATGAGTATTTCACCCAGGTACGTCAAGAAGTACCAATTGTGAAAAACCGTTTTGAAGCTAAAAAGCAAGTAGAAACATTTATCGGAAAGTAATTTGAAATCATGGCTAGCGGCAATAACATCAATCAACCAGTTACCTATCCAATTTTTACGGTCAGATGGCTTGCAGTTCACACTTTAGGTGTGCCAACTGTCTTCTTTTTGGGCGCGATCGCCGCAATGCAGTTTATTCAACGCTAGGAGCAACTCATGGAAAGATCCCCAAATCCTAATCAACAACCAGTTGAGTTAAACCGTACTTCTCTGTACCTGGGACTTCTACTAATTTTCGTTCTAGGGATTCTTTTCTCCAGTTACTTCTTTAACTAACTGGAACTGTCACTGCTAATTTCTGTTGATTTGTTGTTAAGGGAGGAGAAAACTGTGTCTGGAAGTGGGAGAATTCCCCTGTGGGTTGTCGCTACAATCGCAGGTTTAGGTGTAATTACTGTTGTAGGTATATTCTTTTATGGTGCCTACGCCGGAATAGGTTCTTCTTTATAAGACTAACCTGATCCGCATTTTCGTTCAAAAACGAACTTTGAAAAACCGCCTTTCTCAAAGAGATTGGCGGTTTTTCAGGTAAAAATGGATAATTTGGTGATTGGTGATTGGTGATTGGTGATTGGTGATTGGTGATTGGTAATGGGAATTAAGAGGTAAGTAATTATCCCCAGTCCCCAGTACCTAATTAAGCGATATCTTCACGTTCAATGTATAAAAATAAGAACGCGAAAACTACTGCTGGTAAAACTAGACCAGTCAAAGGAACGAAGATGGAAGGTAAGAACGAAGAATAAGCCAAGATAGAGGGCAAAAATGAGCCTAACATAATAAAGAATCCTTTGAAGTCACACTACAATTCAAAATGAGCTTACTGTAAAATTCTAACTATTTTTGCAAATTCTCAAGATTTTTAACAGTTAGTAACTTTGCTCTCAAATCTCGCTGCTCTCAAATCTCACTGGATAAGTTATCACTTATAGCACATATAACTCGTCTTTTCTTCAATCCATCCCTGACATTTTTGAGGAAAGCAGCAAGATGTTAGTATTTGATAGAAGATGAAGGATGAAATTAAGGTAACTATGAAGACATTATTTCATGCGCTCGCTACGCCCACTACAGGCATTGCACTTTATAATAAACGCTGATTCTGTGCAATCATCCAAAATTGTTAAATGTTCACTGATGGTTAGTCTTTTTGTTGTTTTAACCTTGCTGGAACTTTTACAACTGCTGCTGTAGCTAAAGTTCTTAGGATCCAACAAACTAATGTAGTTGCACCTACCCAAGCAAATGCTATGTCTGATAAACTCTACCGTATGCTCAAAGCGATAGAAAATGGTGATACCAGTGAATCGTAAATATTATTGCGTGAACTACAACTTGTGTGAACTACAACCAGATGGACAACATTGGCTAAATCAAAACTTACCTAGTAATAGGATTGTGACAGGACTCACAAAATGAATACTAAACTTAACTGCCCTGTGTGTGGATATCAAGAACTTGCAGGTGACATTTGTCCTAATTGTGATACTGATATTTCTCTAATTCGCACAGTCCATAATTTAGTCCCAATAGAAAAAAACCACTACAAAAAAAATTAGTAGTTGGAATTTGGGAGTTGCTTTATTGAGCCTAATGATAGGTATGAATTTGGGACTCGGAGCAAGTTTCTTGATCATGTAACCCCGTCTATATAATGCAAATACTTCTGTTCCTAATTCTACGGTAGTTAGTAAATATAAATCACTAAAAAATACTCCTATTCCAAAATTACCAACATTAAATATCTACATTATTATTGTCAAACCAGGAGATAACCTCAGTGCAATTGCTGAAAGATTCTGTCTAAAAGGTAATGCTTGGCAAAAGATAGTTAAAGCCAATCCCCAACTACAAAACCGCAAAGATTACTATATAGATCCGGGGGAAGAGTTAAAAATTCCCAAGTGTCAGGAGAGAACTGAATGATTATCCTGGATACCCTCAAGAAAGCCAGCCAAAAAAACTGAAAAATTACAGTTAGCTTATCGAGCATGGCAAGAAGTATCTGCTGAATCAATAACTGAGCAACGAGAAATTATTAAACGCATTGCTAAACATAAACGGTTGCTATTTTTACACGAAACTGAAGCATTAGTCAAGGCTGAAAACTTAGAGAAAGCGAAAATAGTAAGTACACAATTTCTTCAAAAGATTGGCACTAATGCTTTAGTTGAAGGTAATTTGAAAGAGTATATTCAACCAAGTTTAGAAGCCGCAGTTTGGAAAGATTTAAACTGGGACAATATTGCTAATGAAATTAAAAATGTCTGGATTGTTAAGCCTAATATCATTACCTTGCACAATTGGAAAGTAGGAACTTATTTCTATTTCCAAAAAATCTCTATAAATTAGTTGATTTCATTATCGCCTTATCCACAGCCCTAGCAAATTTAACCGCTGATTATACCCTCAAAGATGTTCATAGGTTGGGGAATCGAACTGTAGATTATTCATCAGTATCTTTAGAATTAAAACGCCGTTTATCAGTAGCAAGTAATATTGTGAAAGATAATAATACTGAGGGTTATTTAAATCTGCACGCTCACTATCGTTGGGAAATAGTTGCACTCAGATTTATGGGAGAACCTGCCAAATCAGGAATCCAATTCAATGATGTATTTATCACTCAAGCCTGTTATCATAGGTTTATTTCCCAATGACAAAATATTATCTTATATAAAACCTCATCAGAAAATTCTTCATTCCCTTTATACACGAGATTAGCTGTAGCCGCTTGCTTAGAAGGAAACAGTCAAAGAGCAATTCAAATTAAACCCACAACTCAACCGACTACTGGAGTTGGAAAATTTGCTGATGATTTCGTTGCCTATTCTGAATTTTACTATTATCTACAACAACGAAAATGGCAACAAGCAATCCCAAAACTCAAGCGAGCAAAAGTAGAAATTAAAGAGAATCAAGATTGGCAAGAAGAACTAGATAAACTTTGTAATTATCAACGTCAAATTATATCAGAACTTCGTGAAAATCTAGAACTTCCTCCATTGTGGTAGTATCTTATAGATATTACGTATTCTCGCAGTTATTTAGCTGAATATAAAGCAGAATAAATCAGACATAAATTTGTTGATGAATAAATTTATCTCAATCAAGCCCTGAAAAAGCTGCAAGAAATTAAAACAATTGATAACACTAATCCCTATTTTAATGATATTAGACCTCTTGCAGAATTAATCTTATGTTATAATAGGGTTTGTCTTTGTTTTAGCCAAAAGTTAGAGTTACACGGTTATGTTTGAATTAGCCAGCCCAAAGAACACCAAAAATACATAAATTATAAAACTCTCTATCATACCACAGAAACAATTTTGCAAGAGGTCTATTATAGAAAGTGTTGAATTCAATCATAAATTAGAAGAAATTAATTTGCTGTTGAAAACTAGACAGTATGAAGAAATGGTGAGAAAAGCTAGACATTCAAAACGAGAACGAATTCGTTATGTTGTGGCTAAGTTTTTTATAGATATATTAATTAATGGATTAAAAGAAGGTAGTTTATATGACCCAAAAGTTATGGTACAACTACGACGTTGGGCTTATGAAATTTTTCCAAATGAACGAGGATTTCAAGAAATTTCCCGAGGTTTAAAATTGTGTTGAAAAGTCAGAGTAAGTAGGTTGGCGTTCAAAATTGTCTTTATGATAGGCAAAAGGTAACAGGGAAAAGGATTTTGGTGATTTTAATTTTTGTTACATACTTCTGTTTTTTCCCACAGACGTACTTAATTTTAGATTTTAGATTTTGGAATGGGTATGGAAAATAACCCATACGATATATTAGGTGTATCTCAATCCGCATCGAAAGTAGAAATTAGCAAAGCTGTCACTTTAGCCATGAAGCGCAAGCAATACCCAGTAGATGTGATTGCTAAAGCTCAAAAAAGCTTGATGAAATCAGAAGAAAGAATTATTGCTGATTATTTCCATCCCATATGACCAACTATCAAAGGATTCAAATATAGTGATTTATCACCTTTAAATCAACCAGCACCTACCTTAACTTTATGATCATAATTTGACGGTTTAGATTTAGCGAGTGCATAAGCCAACCAACAGAAAACCTAGAGCCCGAAACCTTAGTACTCCCCTTATCAGAATTATTCAGCGAAGGCCTTGCAGCTTGTCAAGACGGACGTTACCCAAAAGCGATAAAATACTTGGAGGACTACTGCCATAGTTGTAGAGAACGCAATAGGCAAAATTATCTGCAAGCTACAATGTGGTTGATTAAAGCCTATCAAATGGGTGGATAATTATAGAGAGCGATCGCCCTTTGTAATTCCTTGATTCATCATAGTCATCCCCAAGTCAACACTTGGGCTAACAAAATTTTAGCAAGATTAACTAAAGAGAGTCCCCGTGTCTGACTTAAATCCAACTTATTTTAGAAACCAAGAATTACGAGATTTACTCATAGAAAATCTTGGTAATGTCGGAAAGGAAAATGTTGTTTTACAGGAATCTTTACGAGAAGAGCAAACCAAAAATACAGCAGAAAGAGAAAACTTATTTTTAGAACTTTTAGAAGTTGCTGATGCATTAGAAGCATTACTAGATTATCTGCACAACAACCCTAAAGCCCAGTCCAGAATTTATAGAACGCCTACCCCGTTCCATAGCCGCAGTTAATCGCAAGTTTCTTAGCGTACTTGGAAAACGTCAACTCATACCCATAGAATTAGAAAGTACAGAACCAGATTTTAACCTATGTCGTGTAATTGATCGGGAAGAAAGAACAGATGTTCCAGACCAAACAATTACGAAAATAGTCCGTCGTGGATTTCGGTGGGGAGAGAGAATTTTGCGCCCTACAGAAGTAATGACTGCTAAAGTAGAACCAAATTTAGAATTAAGTGTAGATGGTAGTATAAATGAAAGTCTAAAATAATATTTAGATTATTTGTATGGGTTCACACAGAACAAAAATTACTAATAATTCTACCTTTAGAGTCACAATAGTCAAGATAGTTCAAACTTTAAACTCACCGAGAAATTCTATGAATCCTCACGAAAGTAATATTCAAGAAACTGCCACAGCGTCAAAAAAATGGAGTAGTTGGCAAGAAAATTTTACCTTAATAGCGATCGCACTGACCTTAGCATTGCTAATTAGGACATTTGTCGCCGAACCCCGGTTAATCCCATCAGAATCAATGTACCCAACCTTACACACAGGGGATCGCTTAGTAGTCGAAAAAGTATCCTACCGTCTTCAGCCTCCCAAAATCGGCGATATCGTTGTTTTTCAATCACCACCAGAATTACAACGTCGCGGATATGACAAAAACCAAGCCTTGATCAAGCGCGTTATCGGTCGGCCAGGAGAAGTAATTAGTGTTTCTCAAGGTAAAGTTTACCTCAACGGTCAACCCTTACAAGAAGACTACATCGCCGAACCCCCAAATCAACCATTTCCAGCAGTTACAGTTCCCCAAGACGGATTTTTCGTCATGGGAGACAACCGCAACGATAGTAATGACTCCCGCTACTGGGGCTTCTTACCCCGCAAAAATCTCATCGGTCGCGCCACTTTCCGCTTCTGGCCTCTAGACCGCATCGGATTAATTTAGTCATTAGTTATTAACTCAAGTTGCTAGTCATCTAGTTGAGCCTGGTAATGGGTAATGGGTGATTGGTAATAGGTGATTCAAATCCCAGTTTTCATCCTTTAGTCCTGGACATCCTGTATCCCGTACGGGACCGTAAGCCATTTCTGACAGTTTCCCTTCAAACACCACTGATAACTGATAACTGCCTAAAACCGTAGATAATACATTAACTGTGCAATCGCTTCACCAGACAGTTTTAACCGTTGCTGAAAATCAACCAGATTACGGTAAGACCCAGCAGTGAGGCGATTCCGTACCACTGCTTCAGCCAGATATAAATCCATCAAAGGAATATTCATCAAAGTTTCTACCGTTGCTGTATTTGGATTCACTTGCGTAGTATTAGCTAAAGATTCATCATCATAGTAATTAAAATTTAGGAGTGGTTTGAGTATTTCTATTCGATGAACTGGTACACTCAACGCTGCAGCAATATCTTCAATACAGTAAAATTTTACACCAGAACGTGAAAGTTCCACAAGTGATCGTCCTTGGTGAATAGACAAACCCGGTAAGCATAGCCAATCATCTACACTCGCTTGATTAGCATCAATACGCATCCCTAATTGTGCCGCCATCTGAATTTCTTCCCCAGATTGTAGACGATAGTAAGGATCATTGAGCAATTTAGCACGGAGTTTTTGCAATTTGAGATTGATAGGTAGCCAGTTGTTCATTGTGTTACTTACATCAAGAAATCTGATCAAGCATCTGGCGGCGTTTTTGCTCAAATTCATACTCAGAAATTAATCCATCTTGGCGGAGTGCATCCAACTCACGCAAAGCATGACCTACTGATTCTACTTGATTACTTACCTGTGGAGAAACCTTCACCACTGACTGACCTAAATTAAAATTCCGGTCAAAAGCTTCTTTATCTTGGGTTAGATACCAAACCCCTTCTATAGCACTAGCAACCTTGGGAATTGGTGTCCAAGATAACAAGACATACAAAATTCCCCATAATGGCTGCCCCAAATAAAATTTGTGTAAACCTGAAATTGTGACTATACCAGAAAAAGCTAGAATAGCCGCAATGCTTCGACTTTTCCGTTTAGTTAACATCATCTCCATCAATCTCCAAATACCAAAAACCCTACAACGAGACACCCCCTAATCGTAAATCAATTGTATTAATTCCGCTTAGTAAAGTTCAGGAGGAAAAACACATATCTGAATCTATTGTATGGATTTAGCCGACAGGTAACTGCTACTCTTGACAATCTAGGTAAATTAAATTCTAACTGTATCAATACATATAAAATAAATAAACACCTAAAATAAATAAACAATCTAGATCAATTTACCTAATTCCACAGAAAAGTCTGCATTTAGCTTTGATCATACCTTAAAGCTCTTATTTGCAAATATTACAACAATGTCCCAAAACGCCCTCGCACCAGAAATACTTGAATTACTTATTGACCCCTATGCTGTTTTGGGAGTTTCTGTGAACGCTGATGATCGCCAGATTTATAAGCGTTATCATGCTTTGGCAAAGCAACTGCATCCTGATATTTATATAAATATTCAGAATAGCGATAAAGAAATATCTAGACTTATATTAACTCGTTTAATCAATCCTGCTTACCAGCTATTAAAACAAGAGAAGAAACGTCTTAGCATAGTATCGACATTACGATTAAAAGCAACATCCTTAGATCAGGAGAACTTGTCCGAGTTAAAGAAAGCTATAAATATGCAAATTAGACCAATTTCAGCACAAGAAGCTGATTTCTTTTATGAACAAGCGATCGCTGCTTGCGTAGCAGTCCAATATAAATCCCTACGAAAATCACATCAAATAACTAAATATATAACTAAACTAAATTTAGTTTATCTATCCCTACTAAAAAACAACAGCTTTGAAACAGAAACACTAACAACTGAATCCAAGTCAATTGTCCCTCGTCCAGAAATCCCAAAACTTACACTGGTATTATCTGATGACAGTAATTCTAAACCCACTTTCATCAACTACGCTCAACGACACTACGAGCGAGCTGTTCAGTATACACAACAAGCAGAATGGGCGCTGGCCGTCAAAGAACTGCGTGATGCCATCAAATTAGAGCCAAACAACAGCGACCATTACGCCTTACTAGGAGTAGTTCATTTTCAACAGAATTTCCCAGGAATGGCAAAAGTTTATATACGTCAAGCCTTAAAACTAAATGCAAAGCACCCACTAGCCTTGAAATACGTAACTCTACTGAAAATAGAAACGGCTGAAAAATCTAATCCTAAATCGATCTCAAAAGCTTTAAACATAGCCAGCTTATTAAGCCGCTTTCTCTTTGGTCATGATTCTTAACTCAACACGAGACAGTGAACAGACTGATAGCTGAATGCTTACCCAGAAAGTTTTTAGAATCTCTTTTGTATATTCACCTTATCCTTAACCGATGTAGCAATACCACGCTTCACCAAAGCTGCCTCTAGTTCCTGAATCAATTGCAAATCTTCACCCAACAAAGGCTTATGCTCCCTAACGGGACTTAAACAAAAGTTAAGAGTAAAAATGAGTATAATGGGATTTCGGTGTAGCTTTCACGTTAAAAGAAGCTGATGACAGAAACCACTGTCCCAGCAATGGCACCATGGTTTGAAAGATGGTGTCATTTGATGATTTATTTACTCATCAAGCGCAAAAAAGAGAGTTTAGACATGATTTAGGGGGATGATTGGGTAAAAGTGAGAGAAAAAACCTATTTGAAATGGCAGAGAATGCCATAGGGGTGACTTACCACCGATTACACCACTTTTTAACTGAAGCACCTTTTTCAACTGAAGCACCTTAGTCCAGTTCCCAAGTCAATGACCGTCGGTTAGAGATTATGAACAAGTGTAGTCAGAGGAGAATCACCAGAGGATTTAGCTTAATAGTTGATGATTCTGTCCATAGAAAAAGGGGGAATCTTAGGGATGGAGTAAGAAGAAAATATATTGGAGAAATTGGGAAAAGGGATACTGGAATAGTAGTAGTAACAACACATACATATATTATGATGGCAGTAAAAGCTTACCATTACATATAGAGTTAGATCACCACGGTGATTCTTTACTCAAAGGGAAACAAGAGCCTCTATTTGAGAATAAACCTGAGTTAGGAATTAAATTAATAGATCTGACCTTAAGCCGTGATTATCAACTAGGAATAGTAATTATAGATCCTGGATATGGCCACAATACATCTTTCTTATTAAAGATAGAAAATTGGAATTTAAAGTATTTAGGAGGATTAGCTAAAAATCCCACAGTCCTTAGCAGTGACCAAGAGGATAGTCCACAAATAATTAGGTTAGATGAATTAGCACAAAGTTTACCCCAAGAGGCTTTTACAGAAATTCAACTGGGGTTAGATAAAACCAAAATATTATGGGTAGTAACTAAAGAAGTAGAAATATCACCCTTAACTGGAAAGGGGAATATTGCTATCCTCATCAACGGTTCTACTTTCTCTCAAGCCACTGATATTGACTACTTTATGCCCAATGTTTCTTCATCAGTTGTCACACCCCAATAGATAGTTGATAGATATTCTCAAAGAAATTGGGTAGAAGTTGTTTACAGGGAAGCCAAGGGATGGTTAGGACTCAACGAATATCAAGTTGGAGATAACAGCAGTTGACTGCGCCATTTTATTTTAGTTTTCTGTGCCTACACTTTTATTCTTTGCCATCAGTGGACTGGAGGATTAAGACCAAGGTGGGCTAAGAAACCTTTGAATACTTTTACTGCAGCTTTAGAAGAGTTGAGAACAGCCATATCTTTTCTATTTATTGATTGGTTCAACTGGAATCCGGACGTGTTTCCTTCTTATCAAGCCAGTTTGGGCTACATTTGGGCTTTATTTTTGTTTACTTCCCGCTAAGCAATGGTTCTTTTTCCAAAAAACTAAACGCTTGTCGAAATTTCAGTGGACTAGCTTTAATTTGTGCATCAAAATGACAAGAAATAATTTGATCAAAATCCCAACTGGCAATTTTATCAGCCCAGTTTAATACTAGTTTTGGTGCCTGGGGAAGAATGAGATTGTGTAAAATCGGTGCTACAAAGGGGCGACCATTTCCACATAAGGTATCAAAAGAGCGTTGCCATTTATTTTGCCAGCGAATCAGCCCAGTTTAATAGAGGAAATAAACCAAAATAGGCTTTAGCGGAACCGTCTGGTGATTTTTTAGGATTTTGCCACATTTCTTTGATTCCCGTAACTTCTAAAGCACTAGGACAGACATCAATCGCAAATCAAGATATTCTCTGCAGTCCTTGACGACGATTTTTATGATTGTCTTCTATAACCTACTGTCCATTTTCTCTAGCGTGAAATAATAGGGGATATGGTTCTAATTGTAAAATTCCTGGTGGTTTTTCTGGGACAGAAACTATAGTATCTGTAAGTAACAGAGTAGGTGGTACTTTTGTGGAAGTGGCATTATTTCACAAAAGCACCACGTCCTCAATTAATATCTAAAATTTCATATGCAAATTCATCACTAAAAGGATTTTGATTAATATTTCCTATATTTTCTGGTAGTTCTACAGTTCGTTTTTGGCGAAAGCTAAGCCAACTCAGTGGTAGATTAAATGGAAAACTCCACTGATGAGGAGTAACATAAACTACAGCTTGGGGAAATTTTCTGCCAAAAGGTCCAACAAATATCTTATGCTCTAAACCAGAACTGGTAGGCAAAATAATAATATATTTAACACTACCATGTTTTGCTTCCAACTCCTGAACTAAACAGATAGATTCAGGTGTAGGTATGACAGGTGCATCAACCAAAAGACAACCTGCGTGTAGCTTGATAATGGTCATCCGAATGAGTACAACTGTATACAGTATGCCTTGTAATTGGTCAAATGTCCAAATGCTATCTTTGAATATTTCTCCAAATACTGTTAGTAGTTTACCATAGGGATAGAGTGCGTAGTGCAGGCCAAAAAGGCCATGACCAATCTCGCTTATTTATACTTTCCGAAGCTTTCATTGTCTTTTGATTAAGAGCTTATTTTTCATCTTTAGCACTATGGTCTTGAGTTCTTAAAGTCTCTTGCTGTAGCCTCTGGTTTCCAGCGTCTATATAATAATAGTGTAAAAATATTCCTACCTCAATAGACTGACTCAAAACAAGAATTATGACAATGAATTCTAACTTACAACGTGCATTTGCTAACCGCAGTGTCCTGAAAGTAATCAGTGGTTTGAATAATTTCAATGCTGAAAGTGTTGCTGCTACTGTGAAAGCGGCTGAATTGGGTGGTCCAACTTTCATTGATATTGCTGCTGATGCAGCTTTGGTTAAATTAGCTAAAAGTTTAACAAATCTGCCAGTTTGTGTTTCCGCAGTTGAACCGGAGAAATTTGTGCAAGCTGTGGCTGCTGGTGCTGATTTGATTGAAATCGGTAATTTCGATTCTTTTTATGCTCAAGGTCGCAAATTTAAAGCCGAGGAAGTTTTAGCCATAACGTATCAAACTCGTGCTTTGTTACCTGAAATTACCCTATCTGTGACTGTTCCTCACATTCTAGAATTAGACCAACAGGTACAACTGGCTGAAGACTTGGTGAAAGCTGGTGCAAATATTATCCAAACTGAAGGTGGTACTAGCAGTAAACCTGCTCACGGTGGTACTTTGGGTTTGATTGAAAAAGCTGCTCCTACTCTAGCGGCAGCATATCAAATTTCTCGTGCGGTTTCTGTGCCTGTTTTGTGTGCTTCTGGTATTTCTAATGTGACTGCTCCTCTAGCTATAGCTGCTGGTGCTGCTGGTGTTGGTGTCGGTTCTGCTATTAACCAACTCAATAGCGAAATTGCCATGATAGCTGCTGTTCGTGGTTTAGTTGAAGCTTTGGCAACCGCAAGTACTCGCACATTTGCATAAATTCCTATAGGCAATGGGGAATAGGCAAGAGACAAAAGGCAAGAGGTAGAAGTTGTTGACTTTTGTCTTTTGACTTTTGACTTGATTTATCTCCCCAGTCCCTAGCTGAAACAATCTTTCAAGGCATCAATTACTTTATCTTGCTGTTCCTGTGTCAATTCTGGGAACATGGGTAAAGATATGACTTCGTGACAAGCTTGCTCAGATACTGGTAATTGTCCTGGTTGATAACCCAGATTTTCATAAACTGGTTGCAGATGTAAAGGACGAGGATAGTAAAGCATGGAACTTACATCTTTTTCTTGCAGTTGAGTCCGTACCCAGTCCCGATATTTGGAACTTGCACCATTTCTTTCTTTGCTGGAAACGCGGATGGTATATTGATTCCAGACTCCTACTCCTCCTAGTAGTTCTTGGGGTGTGATGATACCAGAGACTTGACTGAGGGATTGATAATAATAAGCGGCGATTTTTTGGCGTTGTTGATTCCAAATCTCTAAATAGCGGAGTTTAATTTGGAGAATTACGGCTTGAATGGCATCTAAACGACTGTTGACTCCTATTTCTTCGTGAATGTATCTTACTTTGCTACCATGTTCTCGCAATATCCGCACTTTAGCAGCGATCTCACTATCATTAGTTGTAATTGCACCGCCATCACCGCAACCAGCAAGATTTTTGGTTGGGTAAAAGCTAAAACAACCAATGTGCCCAATGCTGCCAACTTTTTGATCATTCCAGCTTGCACCTGTAGCTTGAGCGCAATCTTCAATTACTGCTAAATTATGAGATTGGGCGATGGTCATTAAAGCTGTCATATCCACAGGTAAACCAAATAAGTGAACTGGGATAATAGCCTTGGTTTTGGGTGTAATTGCTGCTGCTATTTGGGTTACATCCAAATTAAAGGTAGTGGCATCAATATCAACAAAAACAGGTGTTGCACCTACAGCACTAATGACTTCAGTGGTAGCAAAAAAGGTGAATGGTGTGGTAATAACTTCATCACCTGCACCAATTCCTAAAGCACGCAACGCCAAATATAGGGCATCAGTACCAGAATTACAAGCTACACATTCACTGACAGCATTATAAGCAGCAAACTTTTGTTCAAAGCCTTCCACTGCTGGCCCACCAATATAACGGCCAGAACTAAGAACTTCTAAAACTGCATTACTCACTTCTGCTTGAATGGTGGCATATTGCTGCTTTATATCAAAGGCTGGAATCGAATTCACGCTTTGGATCATAATTCTTATTTTATGGTGAGATACAAAAGATACCCTTTTATTGGTGATGATTGCTAATCAAATTTTCAATTCTCAATTATTCCCATTTAGGCTATAGCAAGTGACATATGACAGGGAAGAGAGTTCAAAGTCTTGCAATATCTGAGTTATATGATAAGTTCATGTTCTCATCAAACTAACAAATGTTATAAGTAAGTGGGGGTTAAAAATCGTCGTTATGACAAGGCAAGAGGTGAAGCAGGGGAGTTTTGGGGAGCCACTGCGGTGGAAGGGTTTCCCGGCATAAAGCCAGTGGTGTGGTTTCCCCCATGTAGGCGCTTCACCTTCCCCCAGGGTTAGACTGGAAAACCCGAAAGGCAATAGGGAATAGGGAAGAGGTTTTCAGGCTAAGTTAGATTTTTTTACATACTTTTTTTCACGTCGTTCTACTTATCGTCAATAGAAAATCCCAGGAAGGAGCTAAGATCATGCCGGATTTGATTAAACTGGATTTTGTGGATTTGATTTTAGCTGTGGCTTTAATGGCGATCGCTATTGGTTTATCAGCCTGGGAAAAATTAGGACTAGAATTAAACTTAGCTTTAGCGACGGGTAGAACTATCCTCCAACTCATCGTATTAGGATACGTTTTAGACTTCATCTTTGCTGTTGATAATATTTGGTCTGTTTTGGGAACTCTAACAATCATTCTCACAATTACGGCGATTGTCGCACGAAATCGTATCAGCCAAAAAATTCCGCTGGTACTACCTTTAGTCTGGATGGCAATTTTTATGAGTACGTCTTTAACGTTGCTGTATACCAACTTCTTGATTATTCAACTAGACAGATGGTATGAACCACGTTATTTAATTCCTTTAGCGGGTATATTAATTGGTAACGCCATGAACGCCGCCGCAGTGGCAGGAGAAAGACTGGTTAGCAATATTAACCAATATCCCACAGAAATAGAAACTCACCTCTGTTTAGGTGCAACTCCTCAGCAAGCAGTGAGCCAATACTGCAAAGACGCAGTTAAAGCCGCATTTGTTCCTACTTTGAATCAAATGATGCTAATTGGCATGGTGACAATACCGACTTTCACCAGTGGTCAGTTATTAGCTGGAGTATGTGCTTTGGAAGCTGTATCCTATGAAATTCTAATTATTTTTATGGTAGCTGTGGTTAATTTGTTGACAACTATTTTAATTACTAAAGGTTTATGTCGTCAGTTTTTTAATGATGCTATGCAGTTGGTGAGATAAGAAAATGTTCGGTTGATAACTTACTATTTTGAGGTTATCTCATCTTCACATTTAGCTAACTATCACCTAAATTTTGTAAAATTTCTGCAATTTGTGATTTTAATTCAGATAAATTTTGCTCGATAATTTTCCATTTCATAATGAAACAGCTTCACTTAATATTTTATCTCTAATTAACTCATGTAAATTCTCCGCTTCCGCAACATCAACTTGTCATCCTAGCAATGCTGCTAAATCTTGAGTTAAAGCTATATAGCCCACATTGCGCACCCACAACTGTCACACCCCAACAAAACGGATCTATTTAGTACATGAGAACTAATCGCTGGGAGATTTGACTCAAATTTATTCAACCTCAATAGTAATTACTACTATGAACTTAAGTACATCAGTACTATATACGACTAAGTACGAAACTTCAGTTCTTAGGTTGTTTATGGAAAACCTGGTTCAAAATCATTGAAAGCTTTATCCTCAATTACTATAAGAAAACCGAAAGGATATTTTGAATCCACAGAAAAATGAGAGAATTGAAACAGATACTTTTGTGGAGTTTTTATTGCCATGTTTAGTACCAAAGACCTTAAATTGCAAAAGATGGACCATTTAGGGATAGTAGTAGGAATAGTAGATTCAAGTGGGATTATAGAAATAATTAATAGACCTATTACAAAATTGTTTCTGTGGTATGGATAGAGAGTTTTAGATTCTATGTATTTTTGGTGTTCTTTGCGAGCGTTAATTCAAACATAACTCTGTAACTCTAACTTTTTTTACTCAAACCAAGACATCCCCCATTATAACATAAAACTAATTCTGCAAGAGGTCTAATAATTTACTAGTAGTCCACGAAGGCAATATTGCTGGGTAAGCCCCTCTAATTGATAAACTAGTCAAAAAAGGGGTTGACCATGGCAAAAAAGTATGTTGTAGATTTAAGCAAAGAGGAAATTTTACAACTGCAAGCAATCCTCAAAAAAGGAAAGCACAAAGCAAGAAGTATAACCCGTGCAAACATTCTTTGAATGGCATCTGAGGGAGAAACGGACACGGCGCTGCCGCAGTTCGAGTTCATGTTGCCACGGTGGAAAGGACAAGAGAAAAGTTTGTGATTGGTGGATTAGAGTTTGCTTTAAAGGATGGGGAAAATCCACCAAAACCCAAAAAATTAGATGAAAAACAAGAAGCATTTTTGATTGCGACTGCTTGTTCTAATCCGCCAGAAGGAAGAGTGTGTTGGACAATGCAATTATTAGCGGAGCATTTAGTGAAGGTTGGTATTATAGATTGAATTTCAGACGAAACAATACACCAAACTCTAAAAAAAATGAAATTAAACCGTGGTTAAAAGAACAGTGGTGTATTCCCGAAGTTAACCCAGAGTATGTGTTCAGAATGGAAGATGTTTTGGATTTGTACAATGAGCTATATGATCCGGAAAAACCTACACTCTGTGTAGATGAACGCCCATATCAATTAGTAGAAGAAGTAAGACTTCCTTTGCCACCAGAACCATATCAGCCTGAAGGTTATGATTGTGAGTATAAACGCAATGGTGTTGTAAATTTATTTGGCTTTTTTGAACCAATAGCCGGGTGGAGGCATATTGAAGTTACACAAAGTCGGACAAAAGCTGATTTTGCTAAACAATTAAGAGATCTAGTAGATGTTTATTACCCCCAAGCTGATGTGATACCTTTACTTGTTGATAACCTAAACATTCATACTCCAAGTGTTTTATATGAAGTTTTCTCTCCACAAGAAGCACGCCGCATTATTCGGAAATTAGAGTTTCACTATACTCCTAAACACGCTTCTTGGTTGAATCAAGTAGAAATTGAATTATCAGTGTTATCTCGCCAATGCTTAGAACGACGTATTCCTAATGTAGAACTATTATCTTCTGAAATTGCTACTTGGGAGTCACGGCGTAATCAACAAAAACCCAGTGTTTATTGGGGTTTTAAAACCAAGGATGCACGTAAAAAAAATGTAGCGTTTATATCTGAGTATTTAACCCAGCAAAATTCCCTTGGCAGACTACTAGGGTCCGAAGTAGGAGAAAAAGTCAGTGCGGGTTAGGTAGTAAAAGCTATGATTTTAAATGGCTTAAGTATGATGTTACAGCCTATATATATATGTTTCCTAAATTTGTGGGTTAAAAAAAGTAACATAGGAAATTGGACACTGTAAGAATAAATAATTAGGAATTAATTACGAATTACGAATTAGGGCGGGGAAACCCCACCCCTACAGTTAACTGAAATTAACTGAAATATTTGATGATGACGTCAGCAAATTCAGAACATTTTAAAGGTTCTACAGGTGGTTCTATCATCCGCGCTAGGTCGTAGGTGACTTGAGCATTGGCGATCGCATCCCCTAAACCCTTTTTTACCAAGTCTGCGGCTTCTCGCCAACCCATAAATTCCAGCATCATCACACCGGAAAGTATCACAGAACCGGGGTTAATTTTATCTAAACCAGCGTGTTTGGGTGCTGTACCATGAGTGGCTTCAAAAACCGCGCAGGAGTCGCCAATATTTGCCCCTGGACCCATGCCTAAACCACCGACGATCGCCGCAGCAGCATCAGATAAATAGTCACCGTTGAGGTTCATTGTCGCCAGAATAGAATACTCATCTGGTCTAGTTTGGATTTGTTGAAAGATACTATCGGCAATGCGATCATTGACCATGATTTTCTCTTTCCATTTCCCATTCCCGTGAGTTGCCCAAATATCATTAAGAACTGTTTCCACTTCCTTGACAATTTGCGCTTTTTTTTCTGGAGTTAAGGAATCAAAACCAGGATCAATCATTCTGGCGTTTTCTTCTAAGGAGATATTGGCGTTTTTCTCCTTATTACCCAAAATCCAAGATTCCCGTTCTGTAACCGTTTCGTTACGAAATTCGGTGGTTGCTAGTTCATAACCCCAATCTCTAAAGGCGCCTTCGGTGTATTTCATGATGTTGCCCTTATGCACCAAAGTTACTTGTTGCTTATTTCTGGGCAAAGTCAAAGCGTGTTTAATAGCACGCCTAAGTAAGCGTTGAGAACCGCTTTTACTGATAGGTTTAATACCAATACCCGCATCGAGGGGAATTTGCTTTTTCCCGTGTTCTGGAGTTGCGGGAATCAGTTCCTCATTGAGAATTTTAATTAAGCGATCACCTATTTCACTTCCCTGTTTCCACTCAATCCCCAAATAAATATCTTCCGTATTTTCCCGATACACAATTACATCCAATTTTTCAGGATTTTTGTGTGGAGATGGCGTACCAGCGTAATAACGACAAGGACGCACACAGGCGTACAGGTCAAAAATCTGACGTAATGCTACGTTTAAAGAACGAATCCCACCACCCACTGGAGTAGTTAAAGGTCCTTTAATAGCAATACCATACTCTTTAATAACCGTGATAGTATCTTGGGGTAAATACTGGTATATACCGTATAAATCACAGGCTTCATCGCCAGCATAAACCTTAAACCAGCTAATTTTTCTTGTACCTTTGTATGCCTTAGCAACTGCAGCATCAAGCACCTTTTCAGTTGCAGGCCAAATATCTATACCTGTTCCATCACCGCGAATAAAGGGGATAATAGGATTATCAGGAACAACAGGTTCACCATTTTTGAAGATAATTTTTGCGCCAGTCGTCGGAGGGGTAATCTTTTCGTACATAATTAATACATTCCAAATAGAAGAAGATCAAGGAGTCAGCAGTCAGGAGTTAGCAGTCAGAAGTTCAAGAAAGTTTTTTACTCTTGCCTCTGGCCTTTTGCCTTCTTCTGAACTCCTGATGTCTGAGGCGCAGATCATCCCCTGCTTTACCTGGTAAATTATTGGTAACTCAGATGTAGGTTTCAGTTAAACTGTCGCTATTTTGTACAGTCAAAAATAGTAAACTACTTTTCGCTATCTGTGCTTCATTTTTGTAGAATGCCCAATAGCTGATTTGTTTGTTCACTGAACCGCTAACACGAGTAATGGCATGACAGACCCAATGATTTTATCAGGCACTGCTAATGACATCGACTCCCTGCGCCAAAAGTTAATCGCTGGGTCCCAAAAAGTCCAACAACAAATTATCCCCCAGTTAGCTGACTTGGGTAATGAGGGATTAGAGGTGTTGCAGGAATTTTTACTGAAACGTCGTTACACTCCAGCAACTTGGATTGATGGTAAAACCTACCAAGTAGTCTACAACTCTGATGCACCGACAGCCAAGGAATTTCTAGAAACTTACTTTCCTGAAGGGATTGTACCTCTAAAATCAGACTGTGGAATCAGTTACAATTCTTTGCAACAATTACTCATCCATCAAGAGTTCCAAGCCGCTGATTTGTTGACGATCCAAAAAATGTGTGAAGTAGTTGGACAACAGGCTGTACAAAGAAGATGGTTGTATTTTACTGAGGTCGAAAATTTCCCAACTCAGGACTTACAAACAATTAATCATCTTTGGGTGGTTCACTCGGAAGGTAAATTTGGCTTTTCTATACAGCGAGAAATTTGGTTAGGGTTGAGTAAGAACTGGGAAAGTTTATGGCCAAAAATTGGCTGGAAGGACGGTAATCAATGGACGCGCTACCCCAACGAGTTCACATGGGATTTAAGCGCCCCTAGAGGTCATCTACCCCTTTCTAATCAGCTGCGTGGAGTGCGGGTAATGTCTTCTCTTTTATCTCATCCTGCATGGAGTTAGAAGACTGGGGATTAGACACTGGGGATTAGGGACTGGGAAAAATCAATCAACATTTTGCCTCTTGCCTCTTGCCTTTTTCCAATGACCAATTACCAATGACCAATTACCAACATGACTACAGTTCTTCTGGAAAATATTCAGCGTAGATTTAACAATGTTACTGTTATTGAGGATATTACCTTTGAAATTCCTGATGGTGAGTTTTGGGTGTTGGTTGGTCCTTCAGGGTGTGGAAAATCTACGATTTTGCCTACTATTGCTGGTTTGGAAACTGTGCAACATCTGGGAATTTGTTTATAGGTGATCGCTTGGTTAATGATATACCAGCAAGAGCGCGTGATGTGGCGATGGTATTCCAAAACTATGCCCTTTATCCCCATAAAACCGTAGCCCAAAATATAGCCTTTGGGTTAGAAATGCGGAAGGTTGACCGGAAAATTATTCAAGAACGACTATTGACTGTTGCGCAATCTCTATCTCTCGAAAATCTCTTAGACAGAAAGCCTCAACGACTTTCTGGAGGGCAAAAACAACGGGTAGCATTAGGGAGAGCGCTCGCACGTCAACCATAACTACTTCTACTGGATGAACCTTTATCTAATTTAGATGCTCAATTATGAGATGATACAAGAGCAGAATTAAAACAACTACAATTAGGAATTGCGACAATTTACGTCAACGATGACCAATTTGAAGCCATGACTTTGGCTGATAAAATTGTGGTGCTAAGTCGCGGCAGAATTCAACAAATTGGCGATCCTCAAAGCATTTATGCTTTACCCGCTAATGAAATGGTAGCAAGTTTTTTGGGTAATCCACCCATGAATATTGTACCCGCCATCTATAAAGGTAATAACTTTGATATTAGCGGACAGTTATTAGCAATTCCTGAAAATATTAAAAATGCTTTAAATTTACACCCAGAACAAATTTGTAACTTGGGTATTCGTCCTGACCATATTTATATTAAGGTAGACGCGCAAGGCACTTCCCGCACGATACCACAGAGAAGCGGAGAATACAGAGAAGAAGAAGTAAGTGATTTGCTTGTAGAAGTTGAAATTATTGAATCTTTGGGCAGGGAAACTTTGATTAGTGCTAGTTTACCTGATTCTTTTGGTTTTATAACTGTACAGGTCGCTGGGGGTGTGGGTTTACATCCAGGAGAACGTTTGAATTTGCAATTAGATTGAGATCATTTATTTCTGTTTGAACCGAGTAATGGAGAGAGAATTTTCCCCATTACTAGTACAGTAAGGCCTAAATAAACCAACGATTCCAAATCTCCCAAAAGCTCACGCCGTATTCATTTTGAATTTTGTTCGCGTAGGGTCTCCGAAGGAGAGATTTTGTTAGGGTAGCTCTTCTGAAAGAAGCATTTTGAATTCACGGCGGTACTAGGAGGTTTCTGACTTGCTATTCAGGATTTGATATGGTTGTTTTAATTACAGGCACTAAGGGACGGGTTTGGCGCTTCCGCAGTAACCTTTGTTCTCATATGTGATCTGTATTTATGTATAGGTATTGAGTTGAGAATGCAACTTAGTGAGTTGTAAATACGTCCTCTCTTTATTAAGATCTCACACAAGTCTCTTTTTATTGGATGATGATTAACTGGAATCGATTTTTGGCAAGTTATCGTTTATGGCGGCGGTATTGTTTGTATCCGTTGATTTTTCTAAGTGTTACTCTGACTTTGTGCTTGAGTACACTTCAACCAACTAGAGCTATAGATTTATTACCACTTTTATTTCAAGGGTCTCAAATACTTCAGTTGTCTAATATATCCGAACTTCAGGAAGTTGAGCTTGGTAAGCAGATGAATGATGAGTTGCACCAAGAGGTGAGAATTTCCCGCAATCAACAGCTTACAAGTTATGTGGAACAGATTGGGAAACGATTAGCTGCTAATAGCGATCGCCCAAATATTCCTTATACCTTTCAAGTGGTTGAGGATGAAGCTGTTAATGCTTTTGCTACTGTGGGTGGTTTCCTTTATATCAATACAGGTTTGCTGAAAACTGCGGATAATGAGGCTGAACTCGCTAGTGTCATTGGCCATGAAATTGGTCACATTGGGGGTAAACATTTGGTCAAGCAAATGCGACAAAGAGCGATAGCAACTGGTGTAGCTACAGCAGTTGGTTTAGATAGAAATAAAGCAGTAGGTATTGGTGTAGATTTAGCACTCAATCGCCCACTTAGTCGACAAGATGAATATGATGCAGATGCAAGAGGATTAAGAACTTTAACACGAGCAGGTTATTCTCCCTCAGCAATGGTTTCGTTTATGAAAAAGCTCCAAGGAAGAAGTTCAGTTCCTAGCTTTTTGAGTACACATCCTGGAGCAAGCGATCGCGTTAAGGCTCTACAACGCCAAATCGACCTCCAACGAAGTAAGAGCAATTTTGGTTTGGATAATGCCGCTTATAAAGCTAACATCCGAGCCTTTTTACAGTAGAAATTTGTAAGTATTAAGCTAATGGCTAACGGCATGCTACGCGAAGAGGCATCAGCAGTCAGCTTTTTCAGGGTAATACCAAAAATACCTATTTGATAATTAACCAATTTCTCAAACATTCTGACTCCTTACTCCTGACTCCTGAATTCTTACAAAAATTTTGCTTTGGTTAGTCAAAAGTCTCCTTATTTGGTGAATTGAGCGAATTTCTGTAAACCTGAAATTTAATAGGTTCGTTGTTTGTGACGGCGACTAACCTTAACCTTTTTTGACTCAATCTTCGTAACTGCCTTTTCTAATGGCAAAGTCCGCACGGAATTGTTAAAAACATTGACCTGATAAACCAAATTATTGGTAATATCAAGTCCAGTTAGCCAGCCACTGCGGGGATGATATGCTCCAGTATCAATATCTAACCATCCTTGTCCTAGTGCCAACTGACCAGGAATAACCCCTGGTAAAGTGAAGGTGATTGTATGACCAACGATAATTAATTTGTTGGCAAAATACGGCTCTTCCATGCTGTGAAATTCTTCCCTTATCCAGCAAAGTTCTTCAGCCGTTTGTTCAGAAACAGATTTTCTGGGATTAACACCCGCATGAGTTAACCAATAATCTCCCAAGTCTATAAATGTTGGTAAAGTCAAAAACCAATCTATATGTTCTTGGGGAATTTGCGCCGCTTGATAGCTGGTAATAGTGGCTTGTCCACCACTGTAAAGCCATGCCTGTACAGCTTGATTACAGTGGGATCTATTACCAAATACATTTAGTAACATTTGTTCATGATTACCTAGCAGACAACAATAGTCATTTTGCTTAACAAAATCTACTACCTGTGCGCTCTGAGGGCCACGGTCTATTAAATCTCCCAAAAAATAAACCTGATCTGCTGATGAGGGTGCAATTTTATCAAAAAGGTTCATTAAGCCTTGGTAGTAACCATGTACATCGCCAATTATTATTCTGCGCGGACTAATTTCGTTCATCGGCTCTTGCCTTGAATAAAGTTCCTAGATAGTTTAACTACAATCTTATTTTGTGTGATTTCCGCTTAAATAAGTAACTGAAATATAATTGTTAATTATTTATTAATAAATAATTAACAATTATATTTCAGTTACTCATCGAAAAATTGTCTCAAATGTGATATAGGTATTTTAATACTCAACCCACTATAGCTTAAAATATAGACCATATCTACTTCACTTAGCACAGTGTAATGTCTAATCAGTTCTCTCCAGAAATTAGCTCTCGTATCTGCAAACATATGAATGAAGATCATGCAGATGCTGTTGTTATGTACGCTCAGGCTTTTAGTGACATCAAAAATGCCAAAACAGCCCAGATGCTATCAATTTACGCTGATGCTATCAATTTACGCTGATGCTATCAATTTACGCTGATGGTATGAATTTAACAGCACATGTGAATGCAGAAACAGTACCAGTTCACATTCAATTTGATCATGTTTTAACAGATGCCGAATATGCTCATCAAACCTTGATTGGGATAGTCAAACAACCACGGCAAAGACAAAGTAGAAACTACGGAAAAGAGTAGTAGATATCTCACTTGACAAGTTCCACAGGGGAATAACAACCGAAATTGTTAAGTGATATTACAAACCTTGGAAAAATATTTAGAAATCGCCCGTCAGCCAAACATGGTTCTAAGGTAGAACCTATAGCGATACTACTCGAATTTTGCAGGAAAAAAGGAAGGGGAAATACGAAATACAACACCCTTTAAGCTTTACTTTTTCACCTTGTCCCAAACCCACCGACAACTACCAGGATCACAAAGCGAGTAGTATTGGAACCTATAGGATAGACTTGAGGTAAATAATGATGAATAAAAATAATATTCAAAACTATCGGTTTGTCTGCACTTTGACGTTTGGGGATATTTACGGTCAGATTATTGTTTGGTTAATCACAATTACCATTAGTTTGGCTTCAGCTTTGGCTCTGATGGGTGCGAGACGACCAGTATATGCTTTAGCTACTGTGGGACTGGTCATTTTTCTCACACTTCCTTTCTTACTGTTTGCCTTTGTGACAACATTGCTAAATCATATTGAATTAACTGCTATAGAACCAGGGACAAAAACAGAACCTATACCTGGTAATATTTCTGAGCAAAAACCGATTCAAGCAACTAGTTGATCAATAGGTTATTGGCAATGGGTGATAGGAATAAACAAAATGACTAATGAGTAAAGATAACATCCCTGTTTCCAGACAGGGTATTTTTTTTTGCAATTGGGGGTTGATGATGTTAGAATATGATGTAATTATTGTTGGCGGCGGCTTGGCGGGATGTAGGGCTGGGGTAGAAATTTCTCGGACTAACCCTAGTTTAAATGTGGCGGTAGTTGCCAAAACTCATCCTATTCGTTCTCATTCAGTAGCAGCCCAAGGTGGTATGGCTGCATCATTGAAAAATGTTGCCCCAGAAGATAGTTGGGAAGCACACGCTTTTGATACTGTTAAGGGTTCTGATTATTTGGCAGACCAGGACGCTGTAGCTATTCTTACTCAAGAAGCGCCAGATGTAGTAATTGATTTAGAACATCTAGGGGTTTTGTTCTCTCGTCTACCTGATGGTAGGATTGCCCAAAGGGCTTTTGGTGGACATTCCCACAACCGCACCTGTTATGCGGCTGATAAAACTGGTCATGCAATTCTGCACGAGTTGGTGAATAATCTGCGGCGTTATGGTGTGCAAATTTATGAAGAATGGTATGTGATGCGCCTGATTCTAGAGGATGGTCAGGCTAAGGGTTTGGTGATGTTTCACCTCGTGGATGGAAAAGTTGAGGTGGTGCGGGCGAAGGCGGTGATGTTTGCAACGGGAGGATATGGTCGCGTTTATAACACTACTTCTAATGATTATGCTTCCACTGGTGATGGTTTGGCGATGACAGCGATCGCAGGTTTGCCTTTAGAAGATATGGAGTTTGTGCAGTTTCACCCCACTGGTTTATATCCTGTAGGAGTGCTGATTTCTGAGGCTGTGCGGGGGGAAGGGGCATATTTAATTAATGCTGAAGGCGCTCGCTTTATGGCTAATTATGCTCCTAGTCGGATGGAATTGGCTCCACGTGATATTACCTCAAGAGCGATCGCCTATGAAATCCGCGCTGGACGAGGTATCAATCCTGACGGTAGTGCAGGTGGTCAATTTGTTTACTTAGATTTGCGTCATCTGGGTAAAGAAAAAATTATGAGTCGCGTTCCCTTCTGCTGGGAAGAAGCACACCGCTTAGTTGGTGTTGATGCTGTCACTCAGCCCATGCCAGTACGCCCCACCATTCATTATTGCATGGGTGGCATACCAGTTAACACCGATGGACAAGTCCGCAGCAGTGCAGATAATTTAGTAGATGGCTTTTTCGCGGCTGGAGAAACCTCTTGTGTTTCTGTTCATGGTGCAAATCGTCTTGGTAGTAACTCACTGCTGGAATGTGTAGTTTATGGTAAGCGAACTGGGGCAAGTATAGCTAGATATGTGCATAATCGCAAATTACCATCTGTAGATGAGCAACGTTATACTACAGAAGGAAAACAACAAATTCAAAGTTTACTACAACAGCCTGGAAAATATCGAATTAATCAAATTCGCCAAGAA